>JBKCVH010000248.1:0-4800 GCA_046317675.1 Burkholderiales bacterium | reverse complement strand
CGGCTTTGCGCTGCTCATGCTCAGCGGCGGCGTGCCCATCTTCAACGGCGGCGACGAGTTCTTGCGCACCATCCAGTGCAACAACAACCCCTACAACCTGGACAGCAGCGGCAACTGGTTGAACTGGAGCCTGAGCACCGAACAGCAGAACTTCCTGGCCTTTGCCAAGGCCATGATCCAGTTCCGCAAGAGCCAACCCACGCTGCGCCCTGACGTGTTCTACACGGGCAGCGACACGAACGGCAATTTCATGGGCGGGCTGGACTGGTTCGGTGCTGACAAGAGCTACCGCAACGACAACAACGCCGGTAACTGGTGGAATGCCACCAACACCACCCCCGATGCCCAGGGCCAGAACCGCACCATGGCTTGGCGTTACGACGGCAGCCAGAACGGCGGCGGTGATGTCATCTTGGTGCTCTACAACGGCGAACCCGTGGGTCGCAACTTCGTGCTGCCCTGGACCGGGCCGGGCAAGAGCACATGGTGCCGCGTGACCGACACCTCGAGCTGGGCGGAAGGCCCCAGCCAGGTGGACCTGAATGCCAGTGTTTGCGTCGGCGGCGAAAACGCGAACTACGGCGTCAACGGCCGCGCTATCGTCGTGATGGTGGCCAAGTGAGCCGCTGCCCGAGCTGAGTCGGGCCGTTTCTCGCGCACGTGTTCGCACCCGGCCGCGTGCGAACACGCTGCGGTGCTTGTTACTGCCCCTGACCCAGCGCGAAGCCGGGCTCGCCGTCGAACTCGCACAGGTGCTCGGTCTTGATGAAATCGAGCCCGTCTGACACCAAGTTCTCCAGCAGGTGAACGATGTCGATGTGGTTCACGCTTCTGGGCTTGCCATCGGCGCCAACACCCATGAAGCGGCAGCGCCAGTGGTCGGTGCAGAAGGTTTCGGAGAAGCCGCCCGGCCACACCTTCACGCCCCGGTTGGTGATCATCTGCAGCGTGAAGCCGGCTGGCTTGGGCTGGTGGGTCAGGGTGGCCAGGCGACCGGCCAGGAAGTCTGGGCTCATGTCGGCGGCATGCACGAACACATCCACGCCCACGATGCGCTTGGCCGCCGGCTTGGCGCGGGTGTAGAGCGGCTTAGGGGTAGCGCGGGGCTGCGGTGCGTCGGCATAGCGCACCGCCTTGAACTGGCGCGGCTCTTGGCCCAGGCGCTCGATGATGGCGGTGGCAAAGGCCTCGGTGCCCAGCACGCGGCCATCGGCCGTGGGCTTCAGGTCACCGGTCACAAAGCCGTCTTCGATGGTGCGCAGCCAAGCGTTGTGCACTTGGGTGGCCACGTCGCTTTGGCGGATGTGCACCAGCATCATGACGGCCGACAACAGCAGGCCGGAAGGGTTGGCAATGCCTTGGCCGGCGATGTCGGGTGCGCTGCCGTGAATGGCTTCGAACATGGACACATGCTCGCCAATGTTGGCGCTCGGGGCGAGGCCCACGGAGCCGGTCAGCTCGGCTGCTACGTCGGAAATGATGTCGCCGTAGAGGTTGGGCGTGACGATGACGTCGTAGCGCTCCGGCTGCGTGGCCAAGCGGGCGGTGCCGATGTCGATGATCTGGTGCTCGGTCGCAATCTCCGGGTACTCGACCTTGATCTCGTCGAACACCTTGTGGAAGAGACCATCGGTCATCTTCATGATGTTGTCTTTGGTCATGCAAGTGATCTTCTTGCGCCCATTGGTGCGGGCGTACTCGAAGGCATGACGGACGATCTTTTCGCAGCCGGGGCGGGTGATCAGCTTCAGGCACTGGAAGACTTCATCGGTCTGGCGGTGCTCAATGCCGGCGTACAGGTCTTCTTCATTCTCACGGACGATGACGAGGTTCATCTTCGGGTGCAGCGTGGTCACCGCTGGTGCGTAGCTCACGCAGGGGCGCACGTTGGCGAACAGGCCCAAGGTCTTGCGAATGGTGACGTTCAGGCTCTTGTAGCCGCCACCTTGCGGCGTGGTGATCGGGCCCTTCAAGAAGACCTTGGTGCGGCGCAGGCTGGCCCAGCTTTCGGCGGCGATGCCGCTGGTGTTGCCGCCCAGATAAACCTTCTCACCGACTTCAATCACCTCAGGTGCGATCTGCGCGCCGGCAGCTTCCAGCACGCGCAGCGTGGCGCTCATGATCTCTGGGCCGATGCCGTCGCCATAAGCCACGGTGATGGGGGTCTTGTTGGGCATGTCTTGCTCCACTCAGGTTGCGATGGGGCGCAGTGTCTGGAGACTTCAAGATTTAAAAAAGCGATATTTATTGATTAAAAGCATCTGAAAATGCGATGTATGAAAAATGCACTTCCGGCAGTTCGGGCCAGCTTCACGCAGTTGCGATCCTTCGAGGCAGTGGCCCGCCTCGGTGGTGTGGGCAAAGCTGCGGCGGCTTTGCACTTGGCGCAACCCACGGTGTCGACGCAGATGCGGGAGCTGGCTCAAAGCACCGGCTTGACCCTCTTTGAGGCCGAAGGGCGGGGCCTTCGGATCACGGCTGAAGGCGAGTTGCTGCTGGGCACGGTGCGCGAGCTGTTCGCGGTTTGGCAGCGAATGGAGGAAGACGCCGCCGACCTGCGCGGGCTCAAAGCAGGGCGACTTCGACTGGCCGCAGTGACCACCACGGAGTACTTCTTGCCGGAGCTGCTTGGCCCGTTCGCGCAGGCGCACCCCGGCATCGAGATTGAGCTGGCGGTGGAGAACCGAGACGCTGTGGTGCGCCACCTCACCGACGGTACGGCGGAGCTGGCGGTCATGATGTTGCCGCCCTTGGAGTTGCCTTTGAATCGATGGCACTTGATGGAGAACCCGCTGGTGCTGGTCGGACCTCGGGGCCATGCGCTGGAGGGGCGTAAGGGCATTGCTCTGAGCCGCCTCGCCCGCGAACCGAGGCTCGCGCGCGAGGCCGGCTCAGGGACCCGATTGGCGACGGATCAATTCCTCGCTGCCAAGGGCGTGGATGGGCAGCCGCGCATGGCCCTAGGCTCCAACGAGGCATTGAAACATGCCGTGGCGGCGGGTTTGGGGTTGGCCGTATTGAGCCGCCACAGCTTGGGCGCTGAGCACCCTGGGCTGGTCGAGATCAAAGGCGTTGGTTTTCCCATACGCCGGCAGTGGCAGGTGGTGTGGCGCAAAGATCGCCGACTTTCAAGGGCGGCGCAGGCCTTGCTGAGCGCCTGGCAAGCGCGCCGCGTCTGACAGGGCTGCTAGCGCTTGCCAACGCCCAGCGCTTTTTCAAGCACGCTGTCCGGTATGCCTGCCACTGTGCGCTGAGCAAGCTCGCGCAAGGTCTTGCTCGCCTCGGGGGTGGCCACATCGATGCCTAAGCCGGCTTCTGCCGGCCAATCGGCGTCGAGGCGCAGGTAACGGCTTCCCAAGCGGTCTTCCACCATGGCCTTGACGTGCTGCTGCTGCGCCGAAATCAGCGTGAGGATGAGCCTGCCATCGGACAACCAGCCAACGGCTCCGGCGTCGTCGTCCACCCCGTCGCGAGGGCGATAGTTGGCCGTTGCGGTGCCAACCGAGAGCACCGAGACGCAGGCGAGGTCGATGCCCATGAAGTGCTCGGCTTCGTGCAGCGCCACTTGATCCGGCGCCACGGCAACCAGGCCGCCATCGGCAAACAATCGATCACCTACACGAACCGACGGAAAGTAGGCCGGCGCCGCGCATGAGGCCATGGCAACGTCAACCGCGCGCACCTGCCCATCGCCGGTTGAGGCTGCGGTGTGCGGGGTCTTGAACACCTTGGTGCTGCAGGTGTGCACATCAACTGCGGTGACGATGGTGGCGTGCAGGGCGTCTTTCAAGCAAGCGTCGCCCAACTCCGCCTCGATCTCTTCGCGCAGGGCCGCGCCGTTGTATTTCGGGCCCATCACCGAGCGGGTTAAGTCGAGCAGCCGGCTCACGGTGCCGCCGGGCAGGCCGCGCTCAGAGAAAACATCTTTACCGTGCTCCACAAACAGCGCCACCATGCGCTGCATAGGCACCTCGTACGCCAAAGCCAGCGCCAGCAGGCCGCCAATGGAGGTGCCGGCCAGCAGGTCAAAGCAACGGCCTAGAGGCTGCTCGGCCCTGTCTTCCAGGAGCGCAAGCACTTGTGCCGTGTAAAGACCCAGAAAGCCCCCTCCGCTGAGGGCCAAGACCTTGAAGGCTTGATGCGTGTCTCTAGGGCTGGTGCGGTTGGGCGGCATGGCTGCTCCTGATGTTGCTGGACCAGGTACCAGCCTATGGCTATTCAAGACGAAGGGTTTTGCGCTAGGTCAGGCTTTGGCGCTGCCGCTTTAGGCTAAGCCACCCATGAAAAAGGCGCCCCGCAGGGCGCCTGTGACATGGGCTGAGCAGGTCTTAGGCCGCCAGCAACTGCCGCAGCACGAAGGGCAAGATGCCGCCGTGGAAGTAGTAGTCCACTTCAATGGCGGTGTCGATGCGCAAGGTCAGCGTCACTTCCTTCTTGCTGCCATCGGCGTGGGTGATGGTCATCTGGGCTTCACCCTGCGGCTTGATGTCCTTGGCCAGCGCGATGTCGATGGTTTCGTTGCCGGTCAGGCCCAGGGACTCCCAGCTGTCGCCGCCCTTGAACTGCAGGGGCAGCACGCCCATGCCGATCAAGTTGCTGCGATGGATGCGCTCAAAGCTCTTGGCCACCACGGCCTTGATGCCCAGGAGCTGCGTGCCCTTGGCGGCCCAGTCGCGGCTTGAGCCGGTGCCGTATTCCTCACCGGCAAAGATGACGGTGGGCGTGCCTTCGGCGATGTATTCCATCGCGGCGTCGTAGATGGCTTTCTTCTCGCCACCCGTGAAAATGGCGCCCCGCAGG
>JBKCVH010000247.1:0-3636 GCA_046317675.1 Burkholderiales bacterium | reverse complement strand
ACGACCTGGCCCGCCAAGGTCTGCTCGAAACCACCCGGGGCCGCGGCGGCGGCCTGCGGCTGATGGCCGAGCCCGAGACCATCCGCATCGGCGACGAGGTGCCCGCCACCGAGACCGACGACAGGATGGTGGAGTTTTGTGACGCCGCCACCAACGCCTGCACGCTGACACCGAGTTGCCGGCTGAAGCACCTCTTCAACGACGCGCTGGCGGGCTACTTCAAAGCCCTGGACGGCGCCACGCTGGCGGACATGACACGAGGCCCGCAAGGACCGTCAACGACAACAGGAAGGTCCAACCAATCGGAAGCGGTCCGCAAGCTGCACACAGTGGTGGCCGCACCGACCTCGCGGCGAGCTGCGCGCCCGGTCCCCAGCGCTTGAAGGCCCACAGGAGCAAACCCGCCATGGCCCTGACCCTGCCCGGACACAGTGCCCCTGCCGTCGGCTTCGAAGTGCCCCTTGAGATGCTGGCCGCCTGCCATGGGCGCGTGCAGCACCAGTGCGAAACCCTGCTGCGCCTGGTCACCCACCTGCAGACCCATGGCGCGGACCGCCCGGCGCAAGAAGCAGCGAGTGCCGTCATGCGCTACTTCGATACAGCAGCGCGCCACCACCACGAGGACGAGGAGCAGGATCTGTTTCCCGCCCTGTTGGATTCCATGGCTGGCTCCGATGCGGTGTGCCTGCGCGAGCTGACCGCTTCGCTGTCCAGTGATCACCGATTGCTTGAACAACGCTGGACCGCCTTGCGGCAGCGGTTGCTGCGCATCGCCGAAGGCGCGGCTTCAACGCTCGACGACGCCGAAGTACCGGGCTTCGTAAGCTTGTACCAACAGCACATCGCCCGCGAGGAAGCCGAGCTGTTGCCCATGGCGAGCCGCTTGCTCAGTGATGTCGAACTGGATCGCATCGGTTTAGCCATGCGCAGCCGGCGCGCGTTATCGCGGTGACGGCAGCGACTGCGTTCCAAGCCTGATCAATCCGCCAGCAGTGTCCTACGTGGATTGCCGAGGTGGGGCGGCCGTTCGGCGCCGTCTTTGGCAGATGCGGCGTAAGGGCGGTCTCCCCGTCAATGCGTACAGATCCGCACCCGTCCTTGGGCAGCTGGTCACGCGATCAACTGCACAGCCTCGCCGGCAGGGTTGAAGGGGATCAGCCCGCCCAGCTCGCCGGTCTCCACACGCTTGACCAGCATCTCCAGCGTACGCTCGATCTCTGCTGCGCTGCTGCGGCCTGCCAGTGCGGCCGCAAACATTAGGCTCCAGGCGGGGCCTGCGTGGCGGGCTTCGGCGGCCAGGGCCACGAAGTTGGCGATATCGGCTGGATCCTTGTCCACGCACATCAGCGGCCGCAGCACACCGCCTTGGCCGGCGACATGTGAGGCGCGTTGCGCTGGCGAGGCGTCGGGCTCGCACTCGGCTGCGGTGAAAACCATCAGCAGGCGCTGGGGTTCGGCTTGGGACTGGGCGCGGGCCAAGGCCAGCAGGTCGTCAAAGTGCTCGATGTTCATGCCGAGCAGGCTAGGGCTTGAGCGGCACCTCGTGGTGGCGCAGACGGACGAGGTTGGGATCGGTCAAAGGAACTAGGGACGGTGTGCCGAGGTCCTGCCAAGGCCTGATGGGCTGCGGCGCCACACGCTCCCAGAATCAGCCCATGGACTTGGCTCCCGTGCACTGGATGCGCCCGCCTCCGAAGCGGGCTGAAACCTCCTTCAATGACGATTTGCGCGATCGCCGGCAGCGCCCTTGGCGCGACCTTCGCATCTCGCTCACCGACCGCTGCAACTTTCGTTGCAGCTACTGCATGCCGCGCAGCCGCTTTGGGCCCGGGCATCGCTTTTTGCCGCAGAGCCAACTGCTGAGTTTTGAGGAGATCGTGCAGGTGGCTCGCGAGGCGCTGCGCTTTGGCGTGCGCACCTTGCGCTTGACTGGCGGAGAGCCACTGCTGCGCCGCGATCTGCCGCAGCTGATCACCCAACTCGCCGCGTTGCGGACCTTGGATGGCGACGCGCCCGACTTGGCGCTCACCACGAATGGCAGCCTGCTGGCCAGTCAGGCGGTGGCGCTGAAAGCGGCTGGCCTCGGGCGACTCACCGTCAGTCTCGATGCCCTCGACGACGCAGTGTTCCGGAGCATGAACGAGGTGGACTTCCCGGTGGCAGAGGTGCTGCGGGGCCTTGACGCGGCCCATCAGGCCGGGTTTGCGTCGATCAAGGTGAACATGGTGGTGCGCCGCGGCGTGAACGATCAAGAGGCTCTGCCGCTGGCTGAGCGGTTTCGTGGCAGCGGCATGGTGCTGCGTTTTATCGAGTTCATGGACGCCGGGTGCCACAACGGCTGGAAACGCGACGAGGTGCTGGAGAGCGCCGAACTGCGCGAGCGGATTGCGGCACGCTGGCCTCTGCAGGCGCTGGACCCAACACGCGGTGGCGAAACGGCCGAGCGCTGGCGTTACTTGGATGGCGCCGGGGAGATTGGCTTTATCAGCGCGGTGAGCAAGGCGTTTTGCGGCGACTGCACGCGCGCCCGGCTTACTGCCGATGGCCGCCTGTTCACCTGTCTGTTTGCCGCCCAAGGCCACGATCTGCGACCCCTGCTGCATGGCGCGCAAGGCGCCGAGAGCGATCTGCGCGAGCGCCTCGCATCCATCTGGGCTGCGCGCAGCGACGCTTACTCCGAGCAGCGCGAAAAGCTGCGCCTGCTGCAACCTGAGCGGCCTGACATGCACGTGTTGGGGGGGTGATTTCATGTCAGCCTTTGCGCTTGCTGCAGGCCAAACCGTGTGGTGCGAGGCCGGATCGGCGCCGGGCGTGCCGGGGTTGATCAGCTGCCTTCTTGCCGGCTGGGCTGGCATTGCCCTCGGTAGCTTGCGCAGCGCCAGCGCACATTGGGTACTGAAGCGATTGCGCTTGCCCGGCCCCTCGCGCGGCACCGTCACGTGAGCAACGTTCCGCAACACCCGCTGCGCGAGCGCTGGCGTCTGCAGCGCTTGCTGGACGCCCCGCACAGGCTCGGATTTGGTGTGGGCGCCGGCGCCATGAGCCTGTTGGCGCTGTGGTGGCTGGCGGTGCTGGCGGCGCAGCATGCTGGCCTTTCACTGCCTTGGGCCGTGCCACCCACGCTGGCACACGGCCTACTGTTCAGCCTGGGCTTCATGCCGGCGTTCATGGTGGGGTTTTTGTTCACCGCAGGACCTCGCTGGCTGGGGCATCCGGAGGTGGAAGCGCGCAGCTTGTTTGCGCCCTTGATGCAGCTGGGGGCGGGCTGGGCCCTGGTGCTGGTCGGCGTGCACGCCAGCACCCTGGTCGCCGCCTTGGGCTTAGCGCTGGCTACCGCGGGATGGATCTGGCTGACTCTGCGTTTTGCTGCGCTGGTGCTGAGCAGTCAAGTGTCCGACCGCATGCATGCCCAAGGCGTTCTCATCGCCTGCACGATGGGCGTCGCGGCCATGGCCCTGGCCTGCTGGTCACTGTGGCAAGGCGCGCTCCCCACCCTGCGCGCCGCCACACAGCTCGCGCTGTGGGGTTTCGTGGCGCCGGTGTTTGCCCTTGTTTCGCACCGCATGGTGCCCTTCTTCAGTGCGGCGGCGCTGCCCAAGCTTGAGGCTTGGAAGCCCAATGCCCTGCTCCTGCCCA
>JBKCVH010000246.1:0-7445 GCA_046317675.1 Burkholderiales bacterium | reverse complement strand
TCGCTACACGGAGCGGGCCGCAGCATGATCGCGGCACCGACTTGCCCACCGCGTCGGTCGTGCCTGCGTCGCAAGCGCCACACGCCCGCCGCCGTGGACAAGTCTCAGAGCGCCTCACACACAGAAATTAAGACAGTCCCTCCGCCGCCGCCGCCGCCGCAGGCGCTTAGACCTGCAAGCAAGAGCGCAACCGCACCTACGGCTAGCCAATGTGCTGCCTTGCCCAACTGAGCTTGGCTTTCAGATGCAAATAGCTTCACTTCTGGACCTCCCTGTGTGTCAATTTTTGTAAATGCTATCGTTGATCGGCATGGGCTCAAACTTTCAGGGGCCACTCAAATGACGATGGGAGCTATCACTGCGCCCGCTCCTTGTAGACGTCGCGCCGCTGCGCTTCTTCCTCATCGTCAGCACTGGGCCAAGCTGCGTAGTGGGCCGCATTCGCGACTGTTGGCCCCTGCTGCCATGGACTCCGAGTGCCAAGCTCCGGCATTGGCCCTTGCGCCTGCACGAGTGACTGCGCAAAGGCGGCAAGGAGGCGTGTCCAACGGTTGCGAGTGGATCAGTTGAAGTTCATATGCCGGTCGTGCGTCTGAGTTGCTCAGTGCTGCCAGTTAGTGTGGGTGCTCTCTTAAAGAAAGTTCTTATGGGCCTACCCACACTAAGTTGGCGCACGCCGGTCAGGTCCAGCGCTTCAATGCCGCTTGATCGTGAGCGCTCAAGGCTGCGCCCACTGGTCTTCCAAGTCTGGCCCTCCGTGAACGCTGAGCCTTGACAGGCGAGTCTGATAGCCTGCGTCCACGTCGAAGGGTTCAAGGCGTCAGGCGCCCCGGCAAGGATGGCTTCGCGCTTTAGCTCTCGGCAACTGATCGACTCCTGACAGGCTTGTAGTCCAGTTAGCACCGCTGTGACGGCTGCGGCTGCCCTTGCCGTAAGGCTATCGACCTTGGCCGAATCGCCCATGACCCATTTCATGCCCGGCAGGCACCCGCTTTCGTGGAGCAGCCGGGCGATCCTCTCAGCGTCGCTGTCGATGATGTGGATGGATTGACTCAGGGCCTGTGACTCGCCATCTGCCCCGACGCTGGAGACGCGGCTACGCCCGCGGCTTAGGGCTTGGAGGGCGCAGGAGGTCATCTCTGAAATCTCCACCTCCCGCAGCTTCTCCGCGTCCGGGTGCTGAGTCAGATCGCAATGCTCGCCACTCCACTGCGCCATTAGCCGGGCGCGATCTTGGCGAAGAACGCCAGCCAAGATGACATGCGAGCAGCCTGCGTGCTGGTTGGTGCCTGCCTCCGTGCCCCAGGTGGCGACCGCGATGCGAGGCTTGCCGCTCAGATTGGTGCTGAGGTCGATGCCTGCTGCCATCAACTCCGACTCAAGAGCGCTCCGGGTACTCTTAAATGTGAATAGGACGGCGCTCTCATCGGCGGGCAACGTGGCGATGACCTGCGCTACCAGTGCTGCCAGCTTCCTCGTCCCGGCCCGGTCACGCTGAGTCGTCTTTGACGCGGCAAGGGGGTAGACCGTAGCCGTGCAGTGGTCGTAGCGCTTGCAGGCCCGCATGGCTGCGGAGTCGGCCTCCTTGACCCCAAGGCGCCCAAGCAGACGGACAACATGGCTGGCGTCGAGGACGGCAATGTTGTCGATGCCGGGCTCGATAACCAACTCGTGATGAATGATGGCCTCGCCGCTTTCCCGGGGGATAGCTAAGGCCACCGGCTGGCCGACGAGTTGCAGAACGGAGCGCAGGGTCTCCGCCATGGCACTTGCTTGGCCTCCGTGCCGCCTGCCGACTCGGGATAAAGTTTCGAGAGCC
The DNA here is from genome assembly GCA_046317675.1 of Burkholderiales bacterium. GTDB lineage: Bacteria > Pseudomonadota > Gammaproteobacteria > Burkholderiales > Burkholderiaceae_C > Inhella. Next base: position 5,626 of record JBKCVH010000246.1, on the reverse strand, counting down.
TGCCGTTTCAGCTGGTCGCAATTGATGACAAATGGCGTGGGCTTCAAGCCTTTGCGTTGTTGCGTCAGCTCCTCGCCAGCCCTGCGAGCCACTTCTTGGAGGAGGGAGGCTGCGTCCGGCTGCTGAGTGCCAAAGTAGAAGGCGGCTGTCGCCACCTCGTGCAAGGCGATTGCTCCTGCCTCGGACAGTAGCAAGGTCTCGTCCCACACCATCAGGTCGCGCCGCTGGCCGCGATGTGCGAAGGCCATCCCCTCTCGCCCTCCCTGGCGCAGCATTTCATGCGTCGCAAGCAGGAATTGACGGTCTTCTTCGTCAGTGGAGGCGCAGTCCTCCGGCAGGACTGGTGGAGCAGCGTCGGCCAACTCGTCCAGAGCATCTTGACTCCGCTTGCTGTGGATCAGCCCCACTGCCCCTGGCGACACACCGGCCAATCGCAGGTCGCGCCGTATCTTGATCAGGTCGGCCACCTTTTGCGCGGCCACGACAACCGAATACGGCATACCAAGCTCATGGACGGCTGCCAGCACAGCTACGAGGGCCTGCGTCTTGCCGGCGCCACAAGTCAGCGGGTAGCCCGTGCGGCCAACCCCCGCGCGGGTCAACTGTCGAGCCAGCCCAAGAGTGAGGTCGGCCAGTGCTTGGCGATGCTTGGCGCCAATGTAGTTGCCGTGGCTCGCTAGCGCCGTGAGCACCTTGCCGAGCGCGGCGTCAGCGATTCGGCGCGCATTGCCGTCTCGCACTTCTTGTGACACGGCTTCTTCCTCGCTCATGCTTCCTTCCTCCGTGCCTTGGTGCGATTGGCCTTGCGCTGGCTCAGGCGTTGCACACGCCGCAGTTCTACCCATGCCGCAAGCTCCGTGGCCCGCCAGTTAAGCCGGCCTGCATAGTCGCGGACAGGTCGCGGAAAGCTGGAGTCATTGATCAGCCTCCGGGGGATGCTTCCCTCAGAGATTCCGGCGACCTTGGCGGCAATGTCCACCGGCAGAAGAATGCTGCTGCTCATGCGGCCTCCTGCTGGCTCTGGCGCTCATCAATCCAGCGGACGATTTCACTGGTTCGCCATGCCGAAGTGCGCTCGCTCAGCTTCACGGGGCGGGGGAACTTGCCCTTCTGGGCCAAGTCGTAGACGCGGGACTTGCTCAGGCCAGTAGCTCGCAAGACCTGGGGCAAGCGCAAGAGCGGGTCAATGGTTGGCGGTAGAGCACGAAGAGGTGAGGGAATCGCTTGGTGCTGCATGTACTTTCCTTGAGGTTGGCCGTCCTGCTTTGGCCGGCTTGGTTTCACTAGAACCCACGGGTACCGTTTGAGAAGTGAATGCGCCCTAGCGTTCCAAAAGTTGTTGGAAATTCGCAGCAGCGTGAGTGACCTATGACGCGACGCCGCACGGCGAAGTGGGCACCAGCTCCCCCCCTGTGTCGTCAGCCGTGAACTCCCGCACTCCTCCTCGGAGAAAGCGCCCGCCTGCGAGGCTCCAGAGTGCACATTGCGCACACTGACGCGCAGCAGGCGCATCACATTCCCTCCGAAGGAGGGGGGTGGGATAGGGCTGGTCAGCAGCATCTGAACGGCTCAAACTGCGGAGCCACCACGAGGAACCGACACCATGAACACAACGCCATCAGCGCAAGACATCGCCGCCATCGCCGTCAACTTCCGGGCGCAACTTCTCGCCCTGGCTGACCAAGGCTCAGGCCCCTGGCTGGAAGCATTGGCCGCTGCGAGCGAAGCCTTCGACCATTCAATTCAGGCTAGCGCCTGAGACCTAAACAACCGCTGCGCGTTGGCTGTCTTGCTGAACTTTGATGCAGTAACTTTTGCAGTAACCGAGTCGCTGTTGGTGATGCTTCATAGGGGGTTCAATTCCCCCCGGGTCCACCATAATGTGAAATCCCAACCCTTATCCGGTTGGGATTTTTTTTGCCCGCTCCCCCTTTGTTTGCGCGGTTTCCGGCTTTGTCCTCTTGAGCATGGCCCTCCGGAAGTCGCCGTTCCAGGCGTGCTTTCCGCCGTTTTTCTCTCTCTGTTCTCTGCGGCCCTCTTGAGCATTCAAGGCTCCCCCCCCCGCGTCAGAATAGTTGTCGCCTCCTTAGAACAACCCCGGGGGCGGCGATGAAGGACAGACTTGGCTCGATACGGACAGGCATTCAAGGACAGAGCGGTAGCCCGGTTGCTGCCGCCGGAGAGTGCACCGCTGGACGAGGTGTTGCGCGAAGTTGGAGTGAGTGCGGGAGCCCTGGAGCGTTGGCGCGAGGATGCGCAAACCAGACCGTGATCACCACGGCGGCGACGAACGAGGCGGCCAAGAGCGCCTGGTGCCGCGAGCACGGCGTGTACCCGGCTGAGTTGGACAAATGGCGAGCCAGTGCGACCAACGCGCTGGCCGACCCTGAAGAGGCGCGCGCCAGCCCCCAGGCCACAAGGGCCTCGGCCAAGCGCATCAAGGAGCTCGAACGGGACCTGCTGCGCAAGGACCGAGCACTGGCCGAGACGGCCGCCCTCTTGGTGCTGTCAAAAAAAGTCGCGGCGATCTTCAACAAGGGCGAGGACGAATGATCGGCCTCGAAGATTGCCAAGCCCTGACCCAGGACATCCAGGCCGCGCGTGCAGCCGGCGCACGGCTGCAGCCTGCCTGCGAGAGTGCCGGCATCGATGCACGCACGCTGCAACGCTGGCGGGCCCGCCAAGGCCCGGACGGCGCGCTGGCGGGCGATGGCCGGCCAGGCGCTGTGCGGCCTACGCCAAGCCATGCCTTGAACCCGCAGGAGCGCCCAGCACTGCTGGCTGTGGCCAACGAGCCGCGCTTCGCCGATGTGCCGCCGGCGCGCATCGTGCCTATGTTGGCCGACGAGGGCGTGTACCTGGGCAGCGAGTCCAGCCTGGGTAAGCAAGGTGGGACGGCAAGACGCGCACGCTACGTCAGCCGGATGGGTCGGTAGATACCAGGCGGCGTCGCTGCGCTGTTGTCGCATCGTGCCCTCGCCCAGTCGCCCAAGCGTGGGCATCACTTTGGGGGGTTGGGGGCGAAAGGTGTTTGCTTTTGGGTGTTCGCTCTATAGCAACTGTGGACTTGCACCGATTGCCGCAATCTTCACGTCGCAGAGCGCAACTTCCCGCCTAGCATCTCGTCCTAAGACAACAACACGCAAAGGGATGCGAATGCAAGAAGCTGGAATGGCATCGGCCGCTTTGGGGGTGGGGCTCCTTTTGGGAGCTGGGGGCGTTTGGGTGTGGCAACGCGCCCAATTGAAGGAGCTGCAGGCGCGCTTGCTCAAGACGGAGCAACAGCGCCACCAAGCGCAGCAGTTTGCGGATAAAGCCCGCAAACAGATTGAGTTGCTACAGCACGACCTGACCGAGTTGCGCCAAGTGGCGGGGCCAGGCGTGGCGAAGCGGTTCCGGCCCACGGCGCCTCCGGTTGAGGAGCTTGAGGATCCGGCTGCTGATGGTTTCCAGAAAACGCAAATGATGTCGCGCACCTGAGCTTTGGGCTCAGTTGAAAAGTTTGCCACTGGGCCAGGGAGTCCCTGGTCAAGCGTGCAGAACCACCAGCAGGGCCACGGCCAGCTCTTGGCTGTTGTTGCGAATGGCGTGCGGTTGATCGGCCGCGTAGCGGGCGGTCTCGCCCAGTTGCAGTGTTTGGCGGTGCGTTCCCGCCTCGATTTGCAACTCGCCACTGAGCACGCTGACGTGCTCCCGGGAGCCGGGCTCGTGGGCCAGTGAGGCGAGCACGCCGCCGGGCTGGACGATCAACTCGTACCACTCGAACTGGCCGGCCAAATCGATCGGGCCAAGAATGCGAAGTCTTGCCAACTGGTCAGGGCTGTTGAGCTGCGGGGTCGCGTGCGCCTGAACCCATTCAATGCCGCTTTGCACTGGGCGCGCGCCGTCCAGCAACTCCGCCAGCTCCACACCGAGCGCTTGAGATAAGCGCCAAACGATGGCCACGGTGGGGTTGGCCTGCCCGCGTTCAATCTGGCTGAGCATGCTCTTGCTCACGCCGGCGCGGCGGCTCAGTTCATCCAGAGTGAGTTGGCGCTTGGCGCGCAGTTGCGCGAGGGCTTCCCCAACTTGCGGTGGTTGGTCAAGATGCGGGTCGTTCATCAGAGCCTCTTGCGTTGGTGAACGAAAGTTCGATATAGTGAACACGTTCGATTTAGTGCATTTTGTACCTAAAGGCCAAACATGACCACCACCACCGCGTTTTACGAGCACATCCGCCAAGAGTTGCAGGGCATTGAGGCCGCAGGCCTGATGAAGCGCGAACGCATCATGGCGACGCCGCAAGGCGCGCTGGTGAAGACGACGGATGGCCGCGAACTGATCAATCTGTGCGCCAACAACTACCTTGGGCTGTCGAGCCACCCAAAGGCCATTGAGGCGGCGCATCGTGCGCTGGACGAGCGGGGTTTTGGCCTGTCTTCGGTGCGCTTCATTTGCGGCACGCAAGACATCCACAAAGAGTTGGAGAAGCGCATTGCTGCCTTTGTGGGCTGCGAGGACGCCATCCTCTACGCCGCAGCTTTTGACGCCAATGGCGGACTCTTTGAGCCGCTGTTGACCGAAGCCGACGCCATCATTTCTGATTCGCTGAACCACGCCTCCATCATTGACGGCATTCGCCTGTGCAAAGCGCAGCGCTGGCGCTATGCCAACAACGACTTGACCGACCTGGAGCGCTGCCTGCAAGAGGCGCGCGAGAAAGGTGCTCGCCACATCTTGGTGTTCACCGACGGTGTTTTCTCCATGGACGGCACCATCGCGCAGCTCAAAGAGATTCGCGCGCTGTGCGACCGCTACGGTGCGCTTCTGGGCATTGATGAATGCCACGCTTCGGGCTTCCTGGGCGCCACTGGCCGGGGCACCCCCGAGCACTGCGGCGTATTCGGCCAAATCGACATCATTACCGGCACCTTTGGCAAGGCGCTGGGCGGTGCCAGCGGCGGCTTCACGGCAGCCCGCAAAGAGGTGGTGGAGCTTTTGCGCCAGCGCTCGCGGCCCTACCTTTTCAGCAACACCTTGGCGCCGAGCATCGTTGGCGCGTCGTTGGCGGTGCTGGACTTGCTCGAAGGCAGCACGGCGCTTCGGGACCAACTTGAAGAGAACACTCGCTTCTGGCGCGAAGGCCTCACCGCTGCCGGCTTCGACATCAAGCCAGGAACGCATCCCATCGTGCCCGTCATGGTCTACGACGCGGTGAAGGCGCAAGCTTTGTCGGCACGCTTGCTCGAACTGGGCGTGTATGCGGTGGGCTTCTTCTTCCCGGTGGTCCCGAAGGGGCAGGCGCGCATCCGCACGCAGCTCAGCGCAGCCCACACGCGCCCATTGCTGGAGAAGGCGTTGGCTGCTTTTGTGCAGGCCGGTAAAGAGTTGGAGTTGATCAAGTGAAGCAAACCAAGCCCCGCATCCTCATCATTGGTGCCAACGGCCAGATTGGCACCGAGCTGGCCGCCGAGTTGGTCCGCCGGTACGGTGACGCCAATGTCATCACCAGCGACATCGCACCCACCGGCCGCCTGCCGCAGTTGCGCCACGAAATGCTGGACGCCACCGATGCAGCCACGCTCACGGCTGTGGTTGAGCGCCACCATATCACGCAGATCTACCTGTTGGCTGCCGCCCTCAGCGC
>JBKCVH010000245.1:0-5824 GCA_046317675.1 Burkholderiales bacterium | reverse complement strand
GCTGTGGAGCCCGATCATTGAACTGCTCGGCACCAAACGGCGCTGGATTTGGGCGCTGCAGTTCTTGGTGGGTGCCCTGCTGGCCGGCGTGGCACTCACGCTGCCCATGTCCAACTTCTTCCAGATGTCGCTCGCGGTGCTGTGGCTCATGGCCTTTGCCAGCGCCAGCCACGACATCGCCGCCGATGGCTACTACATGCTGGCGCTCAAGACCCACCAGCAAGCCGCCTTCGTGGGGGTGCGCAGCACCTTCTACCGGATTGCCAACATCGCCGGCCAAGGGGGTTTGGTCTACCTCGCGGGCGAACTGACCGAGCGCACCGGCAGCGCCGCCAGCGCCTGGAGCACCGTGATGCTGCTGCTGGCCGTGATCTTCGTGCTGGTGGCCGCGTACCACCTCGTGATGCTGCCAGCGCCCGAGCTGGACAAGCCGGCCCCACGCGGAAATTTACTGGCCGACTCCGTCCATGTGTTTGCCGAGTTCTTCAAGAAGCCCGCCATCCTCATCATCATTGGCTACTTGCTGCTGTACCGCTTTCCGGAAGCACAACTGCTGAAGCTCGCAACGCCGTTCTTGCTGGACCCGGTCGAGCAAGGGGGCCTAGGCCTCAGCACCAAACAAGTGGGCATTGCCTACGGCACCGTGGGCTTGATTGCGCTGACCCTGGGCGGCATTTGCGGCGGACTGGTGATTGCCCGCTTTGGCCTCAAGAAGGCGCTGTGGCCTTTGATTTTGGCCATGCACGTGCCCAACGTGATCTTCCTGGCCATGGCCCTCGCGCACCCTGGCAGCCTGTGGATCATCAGCGCCGCGCTGGCCGTCGAGCAGTTCGGCTACGGCCTTGGCTTTACCGCTTACTTGATGGTGATGATTCTGGTGGCCGACGGCCCGCACAAGACGGCGCACTACGCCATCTGCACCGGCTTCATGGCGCTCGGCATGATGATTCCCGGCATGTGGAGCGGCTGGCTGCAAGACCAGATCGGCTACGTGAACTTCTTCATCTGGGTGCTGGTGGCGACGGTTCCATCTTTCGCCATGACCGCCTTGATCAAGGTCCCTGACAACTTCGGGAAGAAATGATGAGCCCCCAGGCTGCGGTGCTTCGCGTCCTCGCCACCCCCCAAGTGGGCTGCTCCGCCTCGGGAGCGGCCCTTCGGCGGAGCGCTGAGGCATGAAGGGCCGCCTGCTCAGCCTCGATGCCTTTCGCGGCTTCACCATCGCCGGCATGTTGCTCGTCAACAACCCGGGCGACTGGGGTGCCGTCTACAAGCCGCTGCTCCACGCCGACTGGCATGGCTGGACCTTCACCGACTGGATCTTCCCGTTCTTCGTCTTCATCAGCGGCATCTCGATGACGATGAGCTTGTCGCGGCGGGCGCTGCTGGGCGACGACAAGTTCAAGCTGATGCTGAGCACCATGAAGCGCGGGCTCATCATCATCTTCATCGGCCTGGTGCTGAACTTCATTCCCAACCTCAGCTTTGAGACCCTGCGCTGGCCCGGCGTGCTGCAGCGATTGGGGCTTTGCACCATTCTTTGTGCGCCCTTGGCGGTCTACCTGAACTGGCGCCAGCAGGCCTGGGCGGGGGTGCTCATCCTCGTCGTCTTCAGCCTGCTCATGCTTTACGTGCCGGTGCTCGGGGCTGACGGCGTGCTGCGCACCGGCTCCTTGCTGGCCGCGCAGGACACAGCCTCGGCGCTGGACCGCTTCTTGATGGACGGTCACCTGTGGGCCAAGGTCAAGACTTGGGACCCAGAAGGCCTGCTCACCACGCTTCCGGCGGTGGCCAGCCAGATTGCCGGTCTGCTCGTTGGCCATTGGTTGGCCACGCAGCGCAGCAACGTTGAAAAGCTCATGTGGCTGATGCTCGGCGGCTTGGTGTGCCTGTGGGTGGGCGAGGTGCTGCACGCCTGGAACATGCCGATCAACAAAAACCTCTGGACGCCGGCCTACGTGTTTGCCATGACCGGCTGGGCCTGCTTAGTGTTTGCCGTCTGCCACTGGTTGTTGGACAGCCAGCCCAGCGAGGCGGCCCGTAAAGCCTGCGCCAGCTGGGCGGCGCCACTGGTGGCCTATGGCATGAACGCGCTTTTCCTCTTCGTGCTCTCGGGACTGGTGGCCAAGATGCTCGGCTTCATCAAGATCGACGGTCAAAGCTTGAAGGCCTTGATCTACGCACCGCTCAAGAACTCGGGGCTGGACCCCATCAATGCCTCACTGCTCTTTGCCATCGGCTTTGTGCTGGTGTTCTGGGGTGTTGCCACTTTCATGCAGAAACGCCAATGGTTCATCAAAGTCTGAAACGCCGCAGCCTGCTGGCCTTACCCGCTGCGGTGGCCGCTTGCTCCGTGCTGCCCACCCTGAAATTCCAGGAAGCCCCTGCAATGGCCAGTGGGGCACCCGCCATTCCCCGCGAGTTCCGAGGTGCGTGGGTGGCCACCGTGGCCAACATCGATTGGCCGAGCAAGAAGGGGCTGAGTGCGGCCGAGCAGCAGGCCGAGGCCCTGGCCACCTTGGCACGCTGCCAGCAGTTGGGCCTGAACGCCGTGCTGCTGCAGGTGCGCACCAGCGCCGATGCGCTCTACCGCAGCAGCCTAGAGCCCTGGAGCGAGTACCTGAGCGGCACACAAGGCGTGGACCCGGGCTACGACCCGCTGGCCTTTTGGCTGGAGCAAGCGCATGCACGAGGTATTGAGCTGCACGCCTGGTTCAACCCCTACCGGGCCCGCCAAAGCGCCGCGCAAAGCGCGCTGCACCCCAGCCACCTGAGCCAAACCCAACCCACTTGGGTGAAGAGCTATGGCAAGCAGTTGTGGATCGACCCGGGCGAGCCCGAGGCCGCCGCCCACACCCTGGCCGTGTTCCGAGACGTGCTGAGCCGCTACGACATCGACGGCCTGCACATTGACGACTACTTCTACCCCTACCCCGAGAAAGACGCCGCCGGCAACGAAGTCGACTTCCCTGACGACGCCAGCTTTGCCAAGCATGGCGACGGATTGAACCGCGCCGACTGGCGCCGCCGCAACGTGGACCGGCTCGTTGAAGCCATGTTCAAGCTGCAGCGCGAACTGCGCCCAGCGGCCCGTTTGGGCATCAGCCCCTTCGGCATCATGAAGCCCGACCTGCGCCCCGCCGGCATTCAGGGCTTCAGCCAATACGACAAGCTGTTTGCCGATGTGGAGCGCTGGCTCACCGAAGGCTGGCTCGACTACCTCGTGCCCCAGCTCTACTGGCCGCGCGCGCAGGTGCCGCAGGCCTTCGGGGTGCTGCTGCAGCGCTGGTTGGAGCTGAACCCGGCCAAGCGCCACATCTATGCCGGGCTTTACACCAGCCGCATCAACAACGAAGCCACCAGTTGGCTGCCCGGAGAGATCACGGGCCAAGTCGCCATGGGCCGCGAGATCAACCCGAACGGCGGCCATGTGCACTTCAGCATGGCGGCCTTGAACCAGAACCGCAAAGACGTCAGCAGCCTGCTGCGCACGGAGAGCTACCCGAGCCCTGCCCTACCCCCTGCCAGCGCTTGGTTGAACGAAGCCGCGCCGGCTGCACCGCAGTTGCTGCATGTGCAGTCCATTGCCGCGGTGGCTGGCTTCGAAGGTTGGCGCCTGGAGGCCCAGGGCAGCGTGCGTCGCCACTGGCTGTGGTGGCGCGAAGCAGGCACTTGGCGCGCCCAAACCCTGGGGCCCAACGAAACCTTCACCTGGCCCGAGCGCGCCGAGTTGCTCGTGGCCTCCAGCGTCAACGCCTCCGGCATCGAGAGCCCGCGCAGGGCATGGACCCAAGCCGCATGAAACGCTTCCTTCTAGCCCTGGGCGCCGCCACGGTATTGGCCGGTTGCCAAACCACGGGCGTCAAGCTCGACAAGACCTACACCAGCGAGAACCAAGACAGCCGTGTGCTCTTTCTGGTCATGCACTACACCGTAGGCGATTTCGACAGCTCGCTGAAGATGCTGACCCAGGCCAAACATGGCCAAGTCAGCAGCCATTACTTGGTATCAGAGAGCCCCGTTCGCACCTACCAGTTGGTGGACGAAAGCCGGCGCGCTTGGCATGCCGGGCCAAGCTTCTGGAAAGGCCATGCGCAGCTCAACGCCAGCTCGGTGGGCATCGAGATCGTGAACCGAGGCTGGGTCAAGCAGCCCGACGGCAGCATTCAGTACACGCCGTTCCCAGAAGAGCAGATCGCCGAAGTGGTGGCGCTGAGCACCGAGATCGTCAAGCGCCACAACATCCGCCCCGAGCGCATCGTCGGCCACGGCGAGATTCAGCCGCGCAGCAAGCAAGACCCCGGCCCTCTCTTCCCCTGGAAGCGCCTGCATGAAGCTGGCCTCATCGCCTGGCCGGATGAAGCCGTGGTGGCCGCCAAGAAAGCCGAGTTCGAGCTGCTGATGCCCGATGTGAAATGGGTGCAAGACCGCTTGGCCCAGCACGGCTTTGCAGCCGCCAGCACGGGCGAACTGGACGCCTACACACGCGATTGCCTGGCCGCCTTCCAGATGCGCTACCGCCCCGCGAAGTACGACGGCCAAATTGACGCGGAAACGGCGGCCCTGCTGCACGCCGTGACCACGCCCGAAGCCATGAAGATGAAGGCGCCCCCGCCGGCCACCAAGCCGTACACCAGCCGCTGGTGATGCTGAAGTTTTTCCTCTCCAAGCTGCTGGCGCTGATTCCGACCCTGCTCGGCGTCACCATCGTCGCCTTCGGCTTGATTCGCTTGGTGCCCGGCGACCCCATCGAAATCATGATGGGTGAGCGCAAGCTCAGCCCCGAGCAGCACGCCGCGCTGATGCAGCAAATGGGCCTGGACCAGCCGCTTTACATCCAGTACTTCGACTACCTGGGCAAGCTGCTGCAAGGCGATTTGGGCCAGTCTCTGGTCACACGCGAACCCGTGAGCGTGGAGTTCGCCGCGCGCTTTCCAGCCACGCTGGAGCTGGCCTTTGCGGCGCTGGTTCTTGCCGTTGGCATTGGGCTCTTGCTCGGCCTTGCCGCCGCCATTCGCCGGGGCTCTTTCATTGACCAAGGCGTGATGGGCTTGGCCACGCTTGGGCACTCCATGCCGGTGTTTTGGTGGGGCCTGCTGCTGATCATGACCTTCTCGGTGGGCCTGGGCTGGACCCCAATCTCAGGCCGCATTGCCATCGAGTACGACATCGCCCGCGACACCGGTTTCATGCTGATCGACAGCTGGCGCTCGGGCGAGCCGGGGGCTTTCCTCTCCACCCTGCGCCACCTGCTGTTGCCTGCCCTGGTGCTGGGCACGGCCAGCATGGCGGTGGTGGCGCGAATGACGCGCTCTTCCATGCTGGAGGTGCTGCGCGAAGACTATGTGCGAACGGCGCGTGCCAAGGGTCTATCACCCGGCCGGGTTGTGTTCGTACATGCGCTGCGCAATGCCTTGATTCCGGTGATCACGGTGGTGGGCATGCAGGCTGGGTCTTTGCTGGCTGGCGCGGTGCTGACCGAAACGATTTTTTCTTGGCCGGGCATTGGGAAGTGGCTCATTGATGCGATTGGGCGGCGGGACTATCCGGTGGTGCAGGCGGGGATATTGATTTCTGCGTTGACGTTTATTGCGGTGAATTTGGTGGTGGACTTGTTGTATGGGGTGGTGAATCCGAGGATGCGGGGGGGTGGGCATTGATGGCTTTGTGTGGTTGGCCACGAGCCCGCAGGAGCTGTCCGCCCCTGCACCCGGAGTTTCTTTCTTTGCTCCGCCAAAGAAAGAAACCAAAGAAAGGCGGGCCCGCACTGCGCTCGCCCCTCGCCTTCGGCAAGGGGTTCCCGTGTTTGCGGCCAAGGCAGGGG
>JBKCVH010000244.1:0-2898 GCA_046317675.1 Burkholderiales bacterium | reverse complement strand
GTGTCCTGGCCGTACTGCGCACGCAAGCTGACAATGCCGTCAGCGACTGGGGTCCAATTCGCGGCAGCGGCGTTGGTGCAGTTCTGCACCGCGAAGTCGCACACGGTCAACCGTCCGCCCGCCACGCGATAGACGCGCATGGTGGCCGGTTGCCCCAAGTTGTGCAGCACGCCGTTGGCAATGCCCCCCGCCGCCGCTGCCGTGGTCACGTTGTTGCCGACGGGCGCCGCGCTGACGGTGGTCAGCAGGGCAGTGCAAATAGGGGGACGGATCGCGGGCGTGGCGATGACGTTGTCGTTTCGCACAAACGCACGGGCGGCGGCGACGCTGTAGACGTTGCCGCTGGGCTGGGCTAGAACCCGGGTGCCCTCGGGCGAGCCAGAGCCTGAACCGTAGGCCACGCGCAAGGTGTCGGTATTGGCATCGCCGGCCGGGATGTCAGGGTCGTTGACGACGATGCCCGTCAGGTTGTTGATCACCCGGCCGCTAGGCAGCGTGAGCGCGCAGGCCAGCAAGTTGGCATGCACGATGCCCTGACCTGCTTGGCGCAAATCGCGCTGCAGCATGGAAGAGGCGATCAAACCAGACGCCTGGGCGTCGTCCCCGCCCGTGGTGGTGCGACGACGACCTTCGGAAAGCTGGAAGACCTGCATGATGACCACAACGGCCACCAGCGCAACGGCAACGCCGACCATCAACTCCACCAAGCTGAAGCCCCGCTGCCCAGGACGCAAAACGCGATTGGGCGCGTTCATGGCCGCACTTCCGTGATCATGGTGTGGTTGCGCACTGGGTCGGCTCCGGTGTCTTGCGGCAACCTCCAGCGCACGGTGATGGCCACCCGGGAACTCGAACTCAAGCCAACGGCGGGCACCGCCGAAGCGCCGACCAATGCTGGAAGGGGCGGGATTTCGGTGATGACCACCAGCGGCGGGTAACCCGACGCGCCTGGCAGTACCGCATTCACCCGGGCTTTCCAGGCTTCGTAGCCAGGGCCGCTGCCCACGCTGGCGAACTGCGCCGACAGGGTCGGAAAATCTCGAGCGACAACGCTCATTTGCCCGACCAACTCGCCCGCCAACATGACGGCATCGGCCCGGTATTGGGCCATGCCGGATTGCCGTACCGCGTTGGCTTGCAAGCCCACCAAGCCCAATATGCCGATGGCAAAGATCAGCAAGGCGATGAGGACTTCCAAGAGCATGACGCCGCGCTCTCGGACGCCGGACATCGGTGTGGTTTTCATGGTTAGCATGCCTGCGGGTCGCCACTGGCGAAGGAGGGGTTGCACATCCGAACTTGTCCTGCGGGAGAGACCAAGACCCGCAAGCAGGTCAGGGTTCCTCCGGCGTGCCTGCATTGGCTCTCCGTGCCGGCGAAAACCTGATAAGTGATGGGGGCAGCCGGCACGGGGGCGATGCGTCCCATGCCGTTGAACACCACCTCCTGGACGCCAACACCCACAACGATGCCGGCCGAGCCCTCGGTGGCCGAGCGCTTGTGCAGGATGCTGGGCGGCACCGGCGGGTTGTCGGTAACAGGCACATCACAGGCGCCGGTCACGGCATCCGGGCCAGCCCCAAGGTCCACCAAGTCGACGATCCAGTTGGAAGCCGTGGTGGAACGGACGCAACCACTGCTGAGATCCGACGTCAGTTGAAAGCGCACCTGGGCGTTGCGCGAGGTGGCCTCCGATTTCGCCGACATCAAGCCTTGTTGGATGGTCTCAGCTGTGGCGCGAATTCTGGCGTTCTGCAGCCATGTCGTGAACGCGGGAACGGCGTACGCGAGCATCAAGCCCAAGATGGCGAGCACGACCATGGCTTCCACCAGGGTGAAGCCTTTGGAGGAGTCGAGGCGGTTCAACATGTACCGTCCTTCTTGGCCACCCAGCACGTGGCCGAGGCTGTCCACCCGGTCGGCACGGCTGTAGTGGCTCTTTGGCTGGATTGATTCACGGTGTAGGTGAAGCCAGCCATCCCGCCCTTGCCCTCGGCTTGCAGGACGAAAGCGGTAGCGCTGGGGGCCGGGCTCGCCGCGCAAGAGAAGTTAAAAAACTGGCTTTCCGTGGTGTTCAGAGTGCAATCGGGTGCTCCCACATAAGTTCGCGTGTCTTGAAAGTACTGCTCCATCCGAACCTGACGCGAGGCCAGCCCCGACGTAGCCTCAGGGATCCGGGAGCGAACCACGTAGTCCCGGTACATCGGCACCGCAACGGCGGCCAAGATGGCGACGATCGCCACCGTGATCATGACTTCGATCAGCGTGAAGCCAGCTTGGAGGGTGAGGCGCAGGTGGCGTGTGGTGGACATAGCATGAACCTTTCGGGTGGCACGATTGTGGAAAAAGAAGCGACCACCAGCGATGCCGTTCGTCGCGGGAGAGGCGGCGCTGGTCGGTTTCGTGTAACCGTCCGGCCCACCATTTTGATTCGCCGGTTTCTTGCGCGCAGGTGTGCATCCAACCTTGAGGTGCGCAATATGACAAGCAGAGCACAGTCGCCGAGGCGGCATTCGGATGAGTTCAAGGCACGGGTACCGGCGCAATGCGCCGTGCCTGGCGCATCGATCGCAGCGGTGGCGCAGTCGCACCAGCTTTGGGTCAAACTCGTGCACAAGTGGCTGCGCTGGCGCGGCGCGCCCAAGCCCACGTGCGCCGAGCCAGCGCCGTGACGTCACAGCCAACACGGCCTTCATCGCAGCGCCGCTGGAAGCGCCGGCCTATTGGTCCTGCACGCACTTACCCTCAAGCGGTGTACCCGCCGCGCACTCGCGCCTTGCCAACGATCCGCCTCGCCATGCCGGTGCGAGACGCCCCGACCTTCGGCAGGCACAAAGCGCCCACAGGGCCCTTTGTGTCCGGCCTCAGCCCCTCGGCTGCGATCGACTGCCGGATCTA
>JBKCVH010000243.1:0-4375 GCA_046317675.1 Burkholderiales bacterium | reverse complement strand
CACGAGGAAGAACCAACGAGAGGTGGTGACCATGCTGCGCGGCAAGGCGGTTGCCGAGCATGGTGCTCTTCTGAAGTCGGACAACCCCTTTGCAAGATTGCTCGCCGACCCGACGCTCGTTCGGTCCGCCAAGGTGTCCAGCGTGGATATCACCCAGGAAGGTATTGCGTTCGTCTATGTCAACACGACTGAACGCACGGCTGGCTCAAGCAAGCCGCCCGTGAGGTGGCGCTTCACCCTTCACTACTCGGTGCTTCCTCCAGAAACCGAGGAGCAGCTCTTGGCCAATCCCGCGGGACTGGTCATCACCCACATCTTGCGCAACGAAGACAAGTCATGAGAAACCTGATTGCGCTGCTGGCCATCGGTGCCGCTTGCCTCATCCCCGCGCACGCTCAAACACCACTGCGGGTTCAGCCGACTTCGGTGACCGGTGAAGCTCGCATGGTGACCTTTCCGTACGACGAGGATCGAACCTACCTTGTTCTGGTCCGCCCTCGGAACAACACGCACTTGCGCTTTGCGCCCACCGAGCGCGTGACCTACGTCAGCGCCGGCGACTCACAGGCCTTCATCGTCACGGTTCCGAAGAGTCGTGAGTTCGTAGAGATCAAGCCAAAGTTTGAGAACGTGACCACCAATCTCTTGGTCGTCACAACGGAGCGCCAGTACCACATCGATCTGCAAAGCACTGCGGAGGGGAAGAAGTGGTACATGCGTGTCGCGTGGCAGCTCGGAACCTCGGAGCAGGTGGACGAGACCCAGCAAGCCGCCGAGCAGCGCACAGCTCGCCAAGCCAGCGCAGCCCGTCCCGGCGCGGCGGCCGTTGCAGTCGAGGAAGAAGACCTGCTATCCAACGTTGACCCAGCAAAACTGCGCTTTGGCTATTCGGTGCAGGGCGACGCCTCCTTCCGGCCTAGCCAAGTTTTTGACGACGGCACCCACACCTATGTCCGGATGCCAGAAGGCTTGCAGGAGTTGCCCGCGCTGTTCATGCGCACGCCGGACTCCGATGACGTTGCGTTGGTGAACTACAGCGTGAGGCCGCCCTATTTGGTGGTCCAACGCACGATGGAGAAATTCACCCTGAAGCTCGGTAAGGCAGAGGTCAAGGTGGAGCGGGATGTACCGAAACGCGGCTTCTTCTCGCGTGGGACGAACCCACGGAGTTGACCCATGGCAGACGAAGCTCTAGCGGTTGCACCGCAGTCCTACAAAGCCCGCGGGTTAGTCCCTCGCAACCTCCTGATTGGCGGGGCGATCCTGTTTCTCATTGCAGGCTCGGTGGCCTACATCATGAGTCTCCCCGAAGACACCTCGGCTGTCTTGCCCGAGGACATCGTCACGGCCGAACTTAAGGACCCCCAGAACCTCAAAAAGCAGAATCCTGGCAATCCATCAATCGTGGATGAGATGGCGGCAGAAGCAGAGCTGGCGGCCAGTGATAAGGCGAAGGGAATGCGCCCCGCTCCTGGCTTCAGTACGGCGGCATCAGCGCCTGTCGGAGCGCTTCCAGTCGAACAAGCTCATGTCCTGAGGCCCCTGCCTGAGATTCAGAAGCCGGCCCAACGATCGGATGGACGAACCGATGCAGATGAGCAGGCCCTACGTCAAGCGTCTGCACAGGTTGAGACAGCTGCAGCACCTGCGACCATCTTCGACGAGTCGGTAGTTGCCGGCGGTACGGCTGGTCGAGGGGCTGAACAACCCACCGGCATGGCGCAGCTAGACGATCTGATGCGCAGAGCTACGGCTGGCGTGAATGCCGATCCCACTGCGGCCGTTGCCGAGGCCATCAAGGCGGTGCAGGGTGGTGGTCAGCGGGCTGAGCCGACCACAGGCGCGAGGGGAGCTCAGAGCTGGGCTGGCGACCTTGCGCGAAGCAGTACTGGTGAAGCCCCGCAGCCCTTGCGGCCAAACGCGCAGGCTGCTCGGTGGTTGTTGCAAGAAGGAACGGTCATTCCTGCTGTCACCACCAGGAACATTAACAGTGACATGCCCGGTGTTGTCACTGCAAGGGTCTCGCAAGATGTTTACGACAGCAAGAGTTCGCGTGTGCTGCTCTTGCCAAAGGGCGCGCTCCTGGTGGGTCGCTACAACAACCAGGTCGACTTTGGCCAAGAGCGGCTCCAGTTCGCGTTCACGCGTTTGCGCCTGCCTGATGGATCCACCTTCGAACTCCCCGGCTTCGGCGGCTCTGATGCGGCTGGGCAGGGCGGCATGACGGGCGACGTCAATCGCCACTACGCCCGCACCTTCGGCAGTGCACTGCTCATCGGTCTACTGGCCGATCGTGTGGTCAGACCGGCGGCTGTTGCTCAAGCTGGCCCAGGCGGTGCTGGCGGATTCTCCGCAACAGGACAGGTCATGGTTGATCTCGCTCGCTCTGAGTTGGAGCGCCTGAAGGCCACCCCAACCACCATCACGATTCCAGTTGGCTCCCGGATCAACGTTGAGGTCATGCGTGATCTCGCCTTTCCGAGTCCGAACAAATCCAAGGTCTTCTGACATGCCGCGACTAAAACCCACACGGGTGCTTCTGGCTGTACTTTGCTGTGTCGCAGCGAGCAGCGCTTTCACCATGATGGGTCCGACCGGCAACAAGGTCGGACGCTTCGACTTCGGCTACGAATTGCACGGCAAGGGCATTGCGCGACCGCTGCAAGTCTTTGACGACGGTGAACAGAAAACGTACTTCCAGTTTCATCCTGACGACCCAACTCCGGTCGTACTAGAGCACGACGGCCGTACGGTCCTGGTGCCAACCCGTGAAGGTCCGTTCACCGTTGTTGACAGCCTCGCCCGTGACTTCACCTTGGTGATGGGTGGCAGTCGTGCGCTGGTGCGCCACCAGACGGTAGAAGCTCGCATGCGGGGCACTCTCGATGAGATCGAGCGGCCTGTCCGCTTGGCTGCATTGGGAGGTGGCCTTCCCGCTGGCATGGTGCTCGCAAAGGGCACTCCAGCCGTGGCTCCACAGAACGGAGGCACCACCGGTGATCTACAAGAAAGCAGCTACGCCACGCCAGTGAAAGGCGATGTCATCGAGTGGCGCGGCGCAGGTCGCACGGTTGAACAACCGGTTCTTTTCATCGAAGGCGGTTGGGTGCTTGCTAAGGAGGTCAAGCGGGCCTTGGTGACCCTCGCAGGTCAGATTGGCCCTGAGGCCCGAGTCATCGTGATTGGCCGTGAAGACAGCTCCATGAAAGATGGACTGGCTGAACGACGGGCTGGCGCTTTGCGCGACGCACTGGTCCATGCTGGTGTACCCGCCGCCAACATCGTGGCTCAGATTGGCTCAGAAACCGGCGAGCCTGTGAAAAGGGGCGCTATGCGGTTGGTGGCATCCACGATCCGCTGGACTCCGATTTCGGTGGTTCAGGCGGGCACCGCTGCACCAGCACAGCCTTCAGTGAGCCCGTCGACCGCCGGTGCCGCAGTTGTGACTCCGCAAGCGCAAGCACAAGCACAGACACAGACACAGACACAACTTCAGGCTCAGCTTGCCCAACACAGCAATGAGCTCGTCAATCAAATCCTGGCGGACATGGTGAAAGCGGGGCGCCTCAGTGCCGATGGTGCCCAGCAAATCAAAGCCCAAAGAGCGGCCCAAGTCAGAACGGCACCCCCTGCTGCGGCAACAGCAAAGGCGCCAAGTGCACCAGGCTCGATTTACGAGCTTCGCGTCGCTGACGGCACTGTGGGTGAAGCGATGACGCGCTGGGCTCGCGCCAGCGGTCATGAGGTTGTATGGGATGCACCCAGAGCGCCTCTCATCGGTGAGGCCAAGGTTGTGGCCACTGACTTTCTAGACGCAGTGCGTCAAGTCGTCACCAGCCTGCGCAAAGCAGGCTACCCAATCAGAGCGAAGGCCTACGCCGATGGCGTGGTTCAAGTGACAACAGAACAGTAATTGGACTTGCTACCTCGTCAACCACCCCAAGGCTAAAGCCGGGGGCTTGAGAAGCAAACACTTCGATAGCCCAGGTTGACCAGACCCAGAAAGGAGTTCTCACAAGAAAGTTCAATCTACGTTGCAAATGGGTGAGCCGACCGACGGCAGGATGCTTCTCCAGTCCTGCCCTCTCGAAGCTACGGAAGCAGACAAGCCAAGGGGTTGGCACGAAACGGTCCGTGGCCAGGCAGCGCAAGCTGCCAAAGCCGGTGTGCAACATGGTCGAGGAGAGCGCCGATGCCGCAAGGCGGAGGCCGTCACAAGGCCCGTAAGGGCATCTACTTCAAGGAAATCGACGTGTCAGTGTTCGTGTTGGATCGCAGCGGCAAGCCGCTGATGCCGTGTAGCGAGAAGCGCGCCAGGAAACTCCTGGCCGCTGGTCGTGCACGCGTGCATCGGCTGGACCCGGTCGCCGTGCGG
>JBKCVH010000242.1:0-17204 GCA_046317675.1 Burkholderiales bacterium | reverse complement strand
CGCCACCACCCTGTCGGGCGGCGAAGCGCAGCGCGTGAAGCTGGCGCTGGAACTGTCCAAGCGCGACACCGGTCGAACGTTGTACATCCTCGACGAGCCCACCACGGGACTGCACTTCCACGACATCGGCCTGCTGCTGCGGGTCCTGCACCAGCTGACGGACGCCGGCAACACCATCGTGGTCATCGAGCACAACCTCGACGTCATCAAGACCGCCGACTGGCTCATCGACATGGGCCCGGAGGGCGGCTCCGGCGGCGGGCGCGTCGTGGTGGAAGGCACGCCCGAGACGGTGGCTGCCTTCGCGGGCAGCCACACTGGCCGCTTCCTGCGGCCCCTGTTGCCATGACGCCGTCGCGCCGGCAGGCGCTGGTCCGGCTGGGAGGCTGGCTGGCCGCAGCCCCGCTGACTGCAGGCCTGATGGCGTGCAGCCGGCCCCCCGTGAAGGGCGAGCGCGTGCCCCCCGGCGCCCCCGTGCTGGCCCTGGGCGATTCGCTCACCTACGGCACCGGCGCCACGGCCGGCACCGCGTACCCCGCCGTGCTGGCCGGGCTCACGGGCTGGCAGGTGGTGAACGCAGGCGTGCCGGGGCATGTGTCGGCGCAGGCGCTTGAGCGCTTGCCCGGCCTGCTGAACGAACACCGCCCGGCCCTCGTGCTGCTGGGGATCGGCGGCAATGACTTCCTGCGGCGGCTGGACGAGGCGCAGACCGAGCGGAACGTGCGCTCGCTGGTGGAGGGCGCCCGCGCGGGCGGCGCGCAGGTGCTGCTGATCGCGGTGCCACGCCCCACGGTGGCTGCGCGGCTGGTGGGCGCGCTGGAGGACCACCCGCTGTACGAGCGCGTGGCCGAGGCGCTGCGCGTGCCCCTGCACGCCAACGGATGGAGCGAGGTGCTTGCTGACGAGGCGCTGCGCGCCGACGCGATTCACGCCAATGCCCAGGGCTACGCGGCGGTCTCCCGCGGCCTGGTCGAGACGCTCAGGAAGCGCGGTCTGCTGGCCTCCTGAGACTTCAAGACAGCACCCGGGCCCCGACCGCGCCCGGCGGGCCGATCACTCCACCGCCTTGACCATCTCTTCGACGACCTTCTTGGCGTCGCCGAAGACCATCATGGTCTTGTCCATGTAGAACAGCTCGTTGTCCAGGCCGGCGTAGCCGCTGGCCATCGAGCGCTTGTTCACGATCACCGTCTTGGCCTTGTAGGCCTCGAGGATGGGCATGCCGTAGATCGGGCTGCCCTTCACGTGCGCCGCCGGGTTCACCACGTCGTTGGCGCCCAGGATGATGGCCACGTCGGCCTGGCCGAACTCGCCGTTGATGTCTTCCATCTCGAAGACCTGGTCGTACGGCACCTCGGCCTCGGCCAGCAGCACGTTCATGTGCCCCGGCATGCGGCCGGCCACGGGGTGGATGGCGTACTTCACCGTCACGCCCTTGGCCGTCAGCTTGGCGGCCAGTTCCTTCACCGCGTGCTGCGCGCGCGCCACGGCCAGGCCGTAGCCCGGCACGATGATCACGGTCTCGGCATTGCCCAGCACAAAGGCGGCATCGTCGGCGCTGCCGCTCTTCACGCTCTTCTTGGCGCCACCGCCGGCCGAGGCATCGACCGCCTCGCCGCCAAAGCCGCCCAGGATCACGCTGAGGAAGGCGCGGTTCATCGCCTTGCACATGATGTAGCTCAGGATCGCGCCCGAGGACCCCACCAGCGAGCCGGCGATGATCAGCATGCTGTTGTTCAGGCTGAAACCGATGCCGGCCGCCGCCCAGCCCGAGTAACTGTTGAGCATGCTCACCACCACCGGCATGTCGGCACCGCCGATGGGGATGATGATGAGCACGCCCAGCACGAAGCTCAGGGCCAGCATGATGAAGAAGGCCGTCCAGTTCTCGGTGACGGCGAAGTACAGGCCGAAGCCGACCGTGGCGATGCCGAGCACCAGGTTGAGCAGGTGCTGGCCGCCGAACGTGACCGGCGCGCCCTGGAACAGGCGGAACTTGTACTTGCCGCTGAGCTTGCCGAAGGCGATGACCGAGCCGCTGAAGGTGATGGCGCCGATGGCCGCCCCCAGGAACAGCTCGAGCTTGTTGCCGAACGGGATCGGCGTGCCCTTGGCGGTGATGCTGAAGGCCCACGGCTCAGCCACCACGGCCACGGCGATGAACACCGCGGCCAGGCCGATCATGCTGTGCATGAAGGCGACCAGCTCAGGCATCTTCGTCATCTCCACGCGCTGGGCCATCACCGTGCCGGCCGTGCCGCCAATCAGCAGGCCCACCAGCACGTAGCCCAGCCCCAGCGGGGAACCGGCGAGCTTGACGATCAGCAGCGCAGTGGTGACCACCGCGATGGCCATGCCCGCCATGCCGAACACGTTGCCGCGGATCGATGTGGTGGGGTGCGACAGGCCCTTGAGGGCCTGGATGAAGAAGACGCTCGCGACGAGGTACAGCAGCGTGACGAGATCGAGGCTGACGAATTCGAGGCTCATTTAGTGCTTCTCCCCGCCGGCCGGTGCCTTCTTCTCTTTCTTCTTGAACATCTCGAGCATGCGCCGCGTGACCAGGAAGCCGCCGAACACGTTCACCGCGCACAGGGCCACGGCCAGCACGCCCATGGACTTGCCCAGGGCGCCCTCGGTGAGGCCGGCGGCCAGCATGGCGCCGACGATCACGATGGCGCTGATGGCGTTGGTGACGGCCATCAGCGGCGTGTGCAGGGCCGGGGTCACCGTCCACACGACGTGGTAGCCCACGTAGATGGCCAGCACGAAGATGATGAGGTTGGTGATGGTGGGACTGATGAGTTCCATGGTCGTTGCCGTTCAGGTCGTTGCCACGTCAATCGTTGGCGCGCTCACTTGCGCTTCACTTCACCACCCTGCGTCATGAGGCAGGCGGCCACGATGTCGTCGTCCATCGGCACCTGGAAGGCGCCTTCCTTGGTGAAGACCAGCTTGAGGAAGTCCAGCACGTTGCGTGCGTACAGGCTCGACGAATCCGCGGCAACGAGCGCCGGGATGTTGGTCTCGCCCACGATCGTCACGCCGTGCTTCACCACCGTCTTGCCCGCCTCGGTGAGCGGGCAGTTGCCGCCGGCGGGCGCGGCCATGTCGACGATGACCGAGCCGGCCTTCATGCTGCGCACCATCTCCTCGGTGATCAGCACGGGTGCGGCGCGGCCGGGGATGAGGGCCGTGCTGATGACGATGTCGGCCTGCGCCACGCGCTTGGCCACCTCGACCTTCTGGCGGTCGAGCCAGCTCTGCGGCATCGGGCGCGCGTAGCCGCCCACGCCCTCGGCCGCTTCCTTCTCCTCGGCGGTCTCGTAGGGCACGTCGATGAACTTCGCGCCCAGCGACTCGACCTGCTCCTTCACGCTCGGCCGCACGTCGCTGGCCTCGATGACGGCGCCCAGGCGCTTGGCGGTGGCGATGGCCTGCAGCCCCGCGACGCCCACGCCCAGGATGACGACGCGAGCGGCCTTGATGGTGCCGGCGGCGGTCATCAGCATCGGGAACAGGCGCTGGTACTTGTCGGCCGCCATCATCACGGCCTTGTAGCCGGCGATGTTGGCCTGGCTGGACAGCACGTCCATGCTCTGCGCCCGCGTCGTGCGCGGCGCGGCCTCCAGCGCGAAGCTGGTCAGCCCGGCCGCAGCGAGGCGCGACAGGCCGTCCTTGTCGAACGGGTTGAGCATCCCGACGAGGGCCGCGCCGGGCTTCATCAGCGCCAGCTCGGCGTCGTCCGGCGCCTTCACCTTCAGCACCAGCTCGCAGCCCAGGGCGCCGGCCCGGTCGGTGATTTCCGCACCCACGGCCTCGTACGCCGCATCGGGCGCGCTGGCAGCCACGCCGGCGCCGCCCTGCACGCGTACGATGTGGCCCTGGGCCTTGAGTTTCTTCGCGGTCTCGGGCGTGACGGCCACGCGGGTTTCACCCGCCACCGTCTCGAGCGGGACTCCGATCAGCATGTGGGGCTCCTCGGCATGTTCTTGGAAGCGTGGCGCAGGCCGCCGCGCATTGCAATGGGGACAGGGCCCCGATGCACCGGGCGACGAGCTTACACGGGATCGGCCCCCGTCCGGGCGCGGGTTTCACGAGGCCCCTTTCGAGGCTCGGGCGGAAACGAGCACGGCGGAGCCCGGGCGGGGCCGCTAGCATCGGAGCGATGCAGCCTGATCGCTGGCGACCCAGCACCACGGTGGCGGCCATTGCAGAGCGTGGCGGTCGCTACCTGCTGGTCGAGGAACAGACCCAGGAAGGCCTGCGGCTGAACAACCCCGCCGGGCACCTGGAGCCCGGCGAGTCGCTGACGGCGGCCGTGGCGCGCGAGACGCTGGAGGAAACAGGGTGGCACCTCGCGCCGGAGGCTCTGGTCGGCATCTACCTTGCGCGGTTTGTGCGGCCGCTCTCCGACGAAGACGTCACCTACCTGCGCTTTGCGTTCTGTGGCGCGCTGGAGGGTCCGGATCCTTCACATCGTCCGGATCCCGGCATCGTGGCCGTGCATTGGCTGACCCTGGCGGAGGTGCGCGCCAGCGCATCGCGCCACCGCAGCCCGTTGGTGCTGCAGTGCATCGAGGACCATGCGGCCGGACAGCGACACCCGCTGTCGCTTCTTCACCGCTCGCCGTCGCTGGAGGCGCCTTGGGTGATGCGCTGAAGGGCCCGCCGGCGCCCTTCAGATCGGCCTCAGCTTGCCCTTGAACCGCTCTTTCTGAGGCTCGCGGGACAGCGGCGGGAAATCGATCAGCGTCTCCGGTACGGGGTGCTCAGGCACCTGGTCCAGCAGGTGCCGGATCAGGCGAAGCCGACCCCGACGCTGGTCGTTGAAATCCACCAGCGTCCACGGCGCATGGGCCGTGTGGGTGGCTTCCAGCATCGCGTGGCGGGCGTGGGTGTAGTCCTCGTAGCGTGCACGCGCCTCGATGTCGATGGGCGAGAGCTTCCAGCGCTTGAGCGGATCGGCGCGGCGTTCGGCAAAGCGCTCCTCCTGCTGTGCCTGGTCGACGGTGAGCCAGTACTTGAAGAGGAGGATCCCGTCGTCCACCAGCATCTTCTCGAACACGGGAGCCTGCTTCAGGAAGGCGCGGGTCTGTTCTTCGCTGCAGAAGCCCATCACCCGCTCGACACCGGCGCGGTTGTACCAGCTGCGGTCGAACAGGACGATCTCGCCCGCGGCCGGCAGATGGGGCACATAGCGCTGGAAGTACCACTGGGTGCGCTCGCGGTCGCTGGGCTTGCCAAGCGCCACGACGTGGCACTGGCGGGGGTTGAGCGTCTCTGCCAGGGCCGAGATGACGCCACCCTTGCCCGCCGTGTCGCGCCCCTCCAGCAGCACGAGCATGCGCCGCCCTGTGTGCTGCAGCCAGCGGGCGACGTCGTTGAGCTCCAGTTGCAGGGGAGCGAGCTCCTCAAGGTACGCCTGCTTGCCAAGCTTCTTGAGGCCGTGCTCGTCGGCGTCCTTGGCGGACTTCTTTCCGGACTTGGTCTTCTCTTCGACCTGGGCAAGGGCCTCCCCCGCCTTCGGGACATCGGCAGCGGGCGGATCGACCGGCGCGGGCTTGGCGTCGCGATGGCGGGGCATGGGCACTCCTCGAGGCGAGGCCTCAAGGGTAGCGCGCCGGCACGGCGCTGTGCGGACGCACAAACGGACACGGCGCCCGCAGGCGCCGTGCATCGTGGAGCGAGCGGGGCGGTACGTCAGGACGACGGGGCCGCGCCGCAAGCGGCGTCACTTCTTGCGCAGCTTCTGGATCGCCGCGATCTGCGCTGCCATCGCCGCGAACTCGCTTTGCGCCTTGGCCAGATCAATGTCGCTCTTGGCGTTGCGCATGGCCTCCTCGGCCAGCTTCTTGGCTTCGCTGGCCTTGGCCTCGTCGAGGTCGTGGCCGCGAATGGCGGTGTCGGCCAGCACCGTCACGGTGCCCGGCTGCACTTCCAAGATGCCGCCGGCGACGAAGACGAACTCCTCTTCGCCGTTGTCGGCGCGCTCGATGCGCACGGCACCCGGCCGGATGCGCGTGATGAGCGGCGTGTGGCGCGGCAGGATGCCCAGCTCGCCGTTTTCGCCCGGCAGGGCAACAAACTTGGCCTCTCCGCTGAAGATGCTCTCTTCGGCGGAAACGACGTCGACGTGGATGGTGGCCATAGGTAGTCCTCTGGACGCAAGAAGATTCAAGAACCAAGCAGACGGGTGACTGGCTAGGCGCGCCCCGCAGCCGTACTCCCGTACGGCGAGGAGCGCAACGACGCCAGGCGCCCGTATGCGCCGGTTATTGGATCTTCTTGGCTTTTTCGATCGCCTGGTCGATCGTGCCGACCATGTAGAAGGCCTGCTCGGGCATGTGATCGCATTCGCCGTTGACGATCATCTTGAAGCCGCGAATGGTTTCCTTCAGCGGCACGTACTTGCCCGGGCTGCCGGTGAACACCTCGGCCACGTGGAAGGGCTGCGACAGGAATCGCTGGATCTTCCGGGCGCGGGCCACGGCCAGCTTGTCTTCCGGCGACAGCTCGTCCATGCCCAGGATGGCGATGATGTCGCGCAGTTCCTTGTAGCGCTGCAGCGTGGCCTGCACGGCACGCGTCACGCCATAGTGCTCCTCGCCGACCACGTTCGGGTCGATCTGGCGCGAGGTGCTGTCCAGCGGGTCCACGGCGGGGTAGATGCCCAGCGCGGCGATGTCGCGCGACAGCACCACGGTGGCGTCCAGGTGGGCGAAGGTGGTCGCCGGCGACGGGTCGGTCAGGTCGTCCGCGGGCACGTACACGGCCTGGATCGAGGTGATCGAGCCCACCTTGGTGGAGGTGATGCGCTCCTGCAGGCGGCCCATCTCCTCGGCCAGCGTCGGCTGGTAGCCCACGGCGGAAGGCATGCGGCCCAGCAGCGCGGACACTTCGGTGCCAGCCAGCGTGTAACGGTAGATGTTGTCCACGAAGAACAGCACGTCACGGCCTTCGTCGCGGAACGACTCGGCGATGGTCAGGCCGGTCAGCGCCACGCGCAGGCGGTTGCCCGGCGGCTCGTTCATCTGGCCGTACACCATCGACACCTTCGACTCGGGCAGGTTGTCGAGCTTCACGACGCCCGACTCGGCCATCTCGTGATAGAAGTCGTTGCCCTCGCGGGTACGTTCGCCCACGCCGGCAAACACCGACAGGCCGGAGTGCGCCTTGGCGATGTTGTTGATGAGCTCCATCATGTTCACGGTCTTGCCCACGCCGGCACCACCGAACAGACCCACCTTGCCGCCCTTGGCGAACGGGCAGATCAAGTCAATCACCTTGATGCCGGTTTCCAGCAGTTCTTGCGAGGGGGCCAGTTCGTCGTAGGCCGGCGCCTTGCGGTGGATCGAAGCGCTGAGCGCCGAAGAGACCGGGCCGCATTCGTCGATGGGCGAGCCGAGCACGTCCATGATGCGGCCGAGGGTGGCCTTGCCCACCGGCACCTGGCGGGGGTCGCCAGTGGGGGCGACCCTGGAGCCGCGCCGCAGGCCGTCGGACGAGCCGAGGGCAATGGTGCGAACCACGCCGTCGCCCAGCTGCTGCTGAACTTCGAGGGTCAGGGCTGAACCTTCCATCTTCAGGGCGTCGTACACCTTGGGCATGCGGTCGCGCGGGAACTCCACGTCGACCACGGCGCCGATGCACTGAACGATCTTGCCTTGAGCTTGAGCTTGAGTCATCTCGTGTTCCTTCTTGCGTATACGTTCAACCGCCAATGGCTGCAGCGCCACTGACGATTTCAGAGAGTTCCTTGGTGATCGCGGCCTGACGGGTCTTGTTGTAGACCAACTTCAGTTCGCCAATCAAAGTGCCTGCGTTATCGGTTGCCGCCTTCATGGCCACCATGCGAGCCGACTGCTCCGAAGCGATGTTCTCGGCCACAGCCTGGTAGATCAGCGATTCGGTGTAGCGCAGCAGCAGATCGTCAATGACGGTCTGTGCGTCCGGCTCGTAGAGGTAGTCCCACGAATGTCCGCTGGACTTGGCCTTCTCCTGCAGGCCTTCGGCCGACAGCGGCAGCAGTTGCTGCATAACCGGCTCCTGCTTCATCGTGTTGATGAAGCGCGTGAAGCACAAGTAGACGGCGCTCAGTTCGCCCTCAGCGTATTTGTCGAGCAGCACCTTGACCGGGCCAATCAGCTTCTCCAGATGCGGCGTATCGCCGATCTGTGTCGCATGGGCCACCACGGTAGCGCCAATGCGATTCATAAAGCCGAAGCCCTTGTTGCCGATCGCCACCACCAATGCCTTGTTGCCGGCGGCATCCACCTCACGCAGCTTGCCGGTGACGGCGCGCAACATGTTGGTGTTCAAGCCACCGCAAAGGCCCTTGTCCGTGGTGACCAACACGATACCGACCGGCTTCTTGGCGTCGTTGGACATCAAGAAGGCATGCTGGTACTCAGGGTTCGCCATCGACAGATGACCGGCAATCGCCGCCACCTTGTCACTGTACGGACGGGCCGTGCGCATGCGCTCCTGCGCCTTGCGCATCTTGGCCGCCGCAACCATTTCCATGGCCTTGGTGATCTTTTTGGTGTTCTCGACCGACTTGATCTTGGTGCGGATTTCCTTGCCTGCCGCCATAGCTTCTCCTAGTTTGGAGGGGATGGACCTGTGCGGCCCATCGCCATTTCGTCAGATCAAGCGAAGGACTTCTTGAACGAGGCAATTGCGCCGTTCAATTCAGCTTCCGCATCCTTGTCCATCGCCTTGTCGGTCTCGAGCTTCTCGATCAACTTGGCATGGCTGGTCTTCAGGAACTGGTGCAGGCCATGTTCAAAGGCCAGCACTTTCTTGACGTCCAGATCGTCCAAGAAGCCCTTGTTGGCGGCGTACAGCGAGGCCGCCATCATGCTGATCGGCAGTGGGCTGTACTGAGGCTGCTTGAGCAACTCGGTCACGCGGGCGCCGCGATCCAACTGCTTGCGCGTTGCCGCATCCAAGTCAGAGGCGAACTGCGCAAAAGCGGCCAGTTCACGGTACTGCGCCAAGTCGGTACGGATACCGCCGGACAGACCCTTGATCAGCTTGGTCTGCGCTGCGCCACCGACCCGCGACACCGAGATACCGGCGTTGATGGCGGGACGGATACCGGCGTTGAACAGGCTGGTTTCCAAGAAGATCTGGCCGTCGGTGATCGAGATCACGTTGGTCGGCACGAAAGCAGAAACGTCACCGGCTTGCGTTTCGATGATCGGCAGTGCCGTCAACGAACCCGTCTTGCCCTTGACTTCACCCTTGGTGAAGGCCTCAACGTAGTCGGCATTCACGCGAGCTGCGCGCTCCAGCAAGCGGCTGTGGAGATAGAACACGTCGCCTGGGTAGGCTTCGCGACCCGGCGGGCGGCGCAGCAGCAAGGAGACTTGGCGATAAGCCACAGCCTGCTTGGACAGGTCGTCATAAATGATCAGCGCGTCTTGACCACGGTCGCGGAAGTACTCGCCCATGGTGCAGCCCGAGTAGGCCGACACGTACTGCATGGCGGCCGACTCGGAGGCGGAAGCGGCAACCACGATGGTGTAGTCCATCGCGCCGGCCTGCTCCAGCGAACGCACCACGTTCTTGATCGACGAGGCCTTCTGACCAATGGCGACGTAAACGCAGGTCATCTTCTGACCCTTCTGGGCCAAGATGGTGTCGATGGCCACGGCCGTCTTACCGGTTTGGCGGTCGCCAATGATCAGCTCGCGCTGGCCACGACCGACGGGCACCATCGCGTCAATCGACTTCAGGCCGGTCTGTACCGGCTGGTCGACTGACTTACGGGCGATCACGCCCGGAGCGACCTTCTCAATCACGTCGGTCATCTTGGCGTTGATCGGCCCCTTGCCGTCGATCGGCTGACCGAGCGCATTGACGACACGGCCAATCAGTTCGGGGCCGACCGGCACTTCCAGAATGCGCCCGGTGCACTTGACCGTGTCGCCTTCAGAGATGTGCTCGTAGGCGCCCAAAATCACGGCGCCAACGGAATCGCGCTCCAGGTTCAAGGCTAGGCCAAAGCTCGGCTGTCCGCTGGCATCGGCAGGGAACTCGAGCATTTCGCCCTGCATCACATCGGACAGGCCGTGGACGCGGACGATGCCGTCCGACACCGACACCACGGTGCCCTGGTTGCGGATGTCGGCCGCCGGGGCCAGGCCCTCGATGCGACTCTTGATCAGTTCGGAAATTTCTGCAGGGTTCAGTTGCATGTCGGGTCTCCCCCGGCGCAAACCGGGTGGTGGGTGTTCAGGCGCTCAGTTCGGCGATGTCTTAAGCGGTCAGCGTTGTCTTCATGCGGTCGAGGCGTGCGCGCACCGAGGTGTCGAGCACCTCATCGCCCACAGTGACGCGAACGCCGCCGATCAAACTCGGCTCAATGTGTACGGTGGCCGTCAGCTTCTGTCCAAAGCGCTTCTCCAGGGACACCAGCAGCTCATTGAGCTGGGCGGCATCCATCGGGAATGCACTTTCAACGCTTGCCTCTGCCACGCCTTGCGAGCGGCTGGCCAGCTCATGGAACTGGCTGGCCACGACCGGCAAGGCGGCCAGGCGGCCGTTGTCGATGACGGTGCGAAGGAAGTTGCGCAGGCCATCGGCCAAGGGCATTTGCGCGGCCTCAACCATGAGGTCGAAGACTTGCGAAGTGGCCGTCTTGGGATGGCCGGCAAACTGGCGAAGGCCCTCGTCGCCAGCCACAGCGGCCAGCGCGTCGAGCTGCGCGCGCCACGCGTTCAGGTCGTGCTTGCACGCAACCTGGAACAGCGCCTCGGCGTAAGGACGGGCAATGGTGGCGAGTTCGGCCATGCTCAGAGTTCCGTCTTCAGGCGAGCCAAGAGGTCGGCGTGAACGCCGGCGTTGACTTCCTTCTGCAGGATCGCTTCAGCACCTTTGACGGCCAGCACTGCGACCTGCTCGCGAAGGGTTTCGCGGGCACGCACGACTTGCTGCTCGGCATCGGCTTTGGCTTGGGCGACGATCTTGGCGCCCTCTTCTTCGGCACGGCGCTTGGCATCTTCAACGATGGCAGCAGCGCGCTTTTCAGCGTCGCCCAGCAGCTTGGTCGTCTCGGTGCGCGTTTGCGCCAGTTGCTCGTCCACGCGCTTGTTGGCGGTGGCCAACTCGCTCTTGGCTTTGTCGGCTGCGGCCAGACCGTCAGCGATCTTGGCGGCACGCTCGTCCAACGCCTTGGCGATGGGCGGCCAAACAAAGCGCATCGTGAACCAGACAAGGATCGCGAAGACGATGGCTTGCAGGAACAGGGTTGCGTTGATGTTCACGGCTTGATTCCTTTCGAGCGTGAAAGGGAGCGGTGATTACTTCGGCAGGTTGGCCAGGAGGGTGGCGGCGAACGGGTTAGCGAACGCGAACAGCAGCGCAATAGCCACACCGATCAGGAAAGCAGCGTCGATCAGGCCGGCCAAGATGAACATCTTGGTCTGCAGTTGGTTCATCAACTCTGGCTGGCGGGCCGAGGACTCGAGGAACTTGCCGCCCATCAGCGCGATGCCGATAGAAGCGCCGATAGCGCCGAGGCCAACAATGATGCCGCAAGCCAGAGCAACGAGACCGAGGATGTTTTCCATTTTGAGAACTCCGAGTAGATAAAGAAAGGGAACGGGGGAAAGTGAACTACTTAGTGGGCGTCGTGCGCCTGGCCTAGGTAGATCAGCGTCAGCATCATGAAGATGAAGGCCTGAAGCGTGATCACCAAGATGTGGAACAGCGTCCATACGGTGCCGGCAATGACATGGCCGATGGCCAAACCGACGCCCGAGGCGCTGAGCGCCCAGCCGCCGCCCATCAGAGCGATCAGCATGAACACCAGTTCGCCGGCAAACATGTTGCCGAACAGTCGCATGCCGTGCGAGACGGTCTTTGCGAGGAACTCAATCATCTGCATGGCGAAGTTGAACGGCCACAGAACTGGGTGGGCACCGAAGGGCGCCGAGAAGAGTTCGTGCGTCCAGCCTCCAATGCCTTTGATCTTAATGTTGTAGAACACGCACATCAAAAGCACTGCAACCGACAGACCCAATGTGGTGCTCAGATCAGCCGTAGGCACCACGCGCATGTAGTCCTTGAAACCGAGGGGCTCGTGCAGCACCTGCGACCACAGGTACGGGATGGCGTCCACGGGAATCATGTCCATGGCGTTCATCAAGAAGATCCAGACGAAAACAGTCAGCGCCAATGGCCCGACCAGCTTGCGACTGGTTTCGTTGTGAATCACGCTCTTGGCTTGGTTGTCGACCATTTCGACCAAGATTTCTACCGCGGCCTGAAATCGCCCCGGCACTCCCGACGTCGCGTTTCGAGCTCCGCGCCACAGCAAGAAGCAGCCGATCACACCCAGGACGACGGAAAAGAACACCGAGTCCAGGTTGAACAGGCTGAAATCTACAACGCTGGTTTGCTTGACACTTTGGAAGGAAAAATCCTTTTGCAAGTGCTGCAAATGGTGCTGGATGTACTCACTGGCGCTGGGCGCGTTTGCTTCGCTGCTCATCGTCGCTCGTGTTCTTCAGTTCGTTGTTTGGCCAGGCCTTGCGAACATCCACAAGGCCCACACATGTACCTTCAAGCACGCCACCAGGGCCAGCAACATCGCCAACCAACTCAAGTCGCGCACCTGCCAGACTGCTGCCACCAAGATGGCAAGAGCCAAGCCCACTTTCACCAGTTCCCAGATCAGGAACGACAGGAGCGCCGCATTGGGTTGCGCAGCCCGGCGACGCAAGCCCCACGCCATCACAGCATGTGGAAGCACCACCGCAGCCGCACCCCACAACGTGGAGCGCACCTGCGACGAAGGCTCAGGGCCGAAAAGACCCCAAGCCAACGCCAACAAGCCACCAACCAATGCCTGGATCGCCACCACATGCCAAGGGGTCAACGAGGGCTCTCGTTTCTCCAAAGCCTGAACTTGCTCTGCAGTCCAGGGGGTGACGTCGTCCACGCTAGGCGCTGAATCTTCCCAGGAATCGTCTTGACGAGGGGTCATGGCCGCTTCTGGTTTCATCAACATCCGGCGTTGCGCCGATCAGCAAAACCGCAGGAGTATATGTGGAAACCCTTGGTTACTTCGAGCCATCCGTGTCGAAGGTCATTGCCCTGGGGTCTTTCACCAAGCGACGGCCGGTATGGCCAAGCCGGGCGTGTCAACGCGAAGGGTCAGAACCGCACCGGCCCAAGGTTGCGCCGCCAGCTCTTCGGTCGGGCGTTTTTCCCGAGACGAAGTGATGAAGAGCGTTCGCATATCGCTGCCACCGAACGCCGGCATGGTGGGGCAGCGAACGGGCAACATGACGGTCTGTAGCAGCGCGCCGGAGGGGCTCAAGCGGAGCAGGCGCTGCCCCTCAAACATGGCGACCCAATAACAACCGGCTTCGTCAACCGCAGCGCCGTCGGGTCGGCCGGTATAGGCCTCAAGCGGTTCAGTCGTTTCGCGTGGTGCCCACTGGGCCCAAGCCATGCGCTCGCCCAACTGGCCGCCATCGAAAGGCATGCGGTAGACCGTGTGGGCTTTGGTGTCAGCCCAGTACATCGAACGCGCATCCGGGCTCCAGGCCAAACCATTGCTGTTCGTGATGCCCGAGGCCGCGAGCTCAATGCCACTCGGAGCGCATCGGTACAGCGCGGCGTTGGGCGTTCGCGCGTCGTCAATGGTCCCGATCCACCAAGCACCGTCAGGGCCTACTTTTCCGTCGTTGAATCGTTGCTTGCTTGGGTCGTAGGGTGGGTCAGCAAGCTTCTCAAGGCGCCCCTCGTCAAAAGCAAACAAGCCGTCGCGGCGCGCCAACAGCAAGCCGCCGCCCTGCCGCCGGGCGAGGCACGAAGGCTCTGCGTCTTGCGGCCAAATGTCTGGCGACTCACCACGCCAGCGAAGCACTTGCCGCCTCGCGATATCAACGCTGTACAGCACGCCTTCGTCGGGGTCCCAGAGTGGCGACTCGCCCAGCTCACACCGGGGCGCGTTCAAAGCTTGTATGTCCATGGAAGGACTCTACGAGCGTTACCCGAAGTAACTCGGTCGCGGCGCGCCCAAGTCGCACTTCAGATAGTGCGCCCCGGGGATGGGGTTGTAGTAGTACGGGGGAATCTCTTCAAAGCCAAGCGCCTCATAGAGCCCTCGGGCTGCTTCCATGTCGTCCAGGGTGTCTAGCAGCATCGTGGAATAGCCGGACTCCAAGGCGCCATTGATCAGCGCTTGGGCGAGCAGTCGCCCCAAGCCAAAGCGTCGAAACGCAGGGCGCACATAGAGACGCTTCATTTCGCAGGCATTGGGGTAGTCGACGTCAGCCAGCGCGCGAAACCCCCCGCAGCCTGCAATGGCACCATCCACAAAGGCCAACAAAAAGCCCCCTTGAGGAGCGCCGTAGTGAACGTGCAGTTCCGCAAGCTCGGCATCAAAGTGCTGAAAGCAGAGGTCCACGCTCAGTTGCTTGGCGTACTCGCACAAAACCAAGCGCGCCTCGTCCCACTCGGCCGGGCTGGTCGGTTGAATCAATGAGAACGCGGGCGGGGCATGCATGTGCCCCAAGTCTAATGAAGCGAGCTGCAATGGGCGCTCAAGGCATCGCGGCCCCAACGGCTTGGCGCAATGGAATGCCCGCTGGGTCAAAGCCCTCCAAGCAGGCCACATTGATCCCGAATGAGTCGGGCGCCATGCGCTTGCGGTGAAAGGGGTAGATGCCGCAAACCCTGCAAAAGAAGTGACGCGCGGTGTGCGTGTGGAATTGGTACTCGGTCAAAAGCTCGGCACCCGCCAGCAGCTCAAGGGCGGATTCATGGACCTTCACCATGGTGGCGCTTCGGCGCGCGCACATGGAGCAATCGCATTGCGTAAGTTCCGGAAAGTCGCTGGTGATGGCAAACCGAACCGCGCCGCAATGGCAACTGCCGGTGTAGCGGTGCGGGGGGCGGCTCACAGGCTCAACTCCCCTTGCACCAAGGCCAAGACATCACCGCCGACCCAGATGGCGTCTCCGTCGCGCTCAACAAAGACACGACCCGCCCGACCAAGTGCAAAGCCTTGGGCTGCCACATAGGAGGACGGCGCCAGCCCTGCGCCCATCAGCCATCGGGCAAGGCCCGCCTGGAGACTACCGGTCACCGGGTCTTCCGGCACACCCAGGGTTGGCACAAAGGCACGCACTTCGTATTGGGTGTCACTGCCCGGCGCCTGGGGGCCAATGACACCCAGTTTGAGCCCTTGCATGCGCGCAAAGTCAGGCTGGAGCGCGAGCACTTCCGCCGCGCTTCCCAAGCGAGCCGCCATCCAACCCGGACCGTTGTCAATCCACTCCAGGTCCAACACCGTCTCGAGACCCAGGCTCTGCAAAGCTTGCTCACGCTCGGGCCCAGTCACTGGGCCTGTGCGGCGGAGGGGCGGCGCATTGAAGGCCAGCCGTTCCGATTGCCGCACCTCGACCAAGCCGATGCCGCACTGCTGCACGACCCGGCCCGGCGCTTTGGGCTGACCGCCGTGCAGCAACCAGGCATGGCAACTGCCGAGAGTCGGGTGGCCGGCAAAGGGCAGTTCACCCCCGGGCGTGAAGATACGCACGCGGTAGTCGGCCTGCGGGTCGGTGGGTGGGAGCAGGAAGCTGGTTTCGCTGAGGTTGAACCAACGCGCCAGTTGCTGCATATGAGCCTCGTCCAGCCCCTGGGCATCGACCACGCAGGCGAGCGGGTTGCCCAGCAAGGGGCGCGCCGTGAAAACGTCCAGGGTGCAGTAGCGGCGCTTCATGATTGATACAGATTGGGGCGCACGATCTCCATGCCGCGCTCCGGCGTGGCCAAGGGCGTGAAGCCGTGGCGCGCATAGAGCGCGTGCATGTCGAGTGTGAACAGCACCTGCCGCCGCAGGCCTTGCAAGTCGGGGTGCTGCAGGCCCTGACCGACCAGCCAATCACCCAGGCCCAAGCCCCGATGGTCTTCGTGCACAAAGACGTCGCACAGGTAAGCGAAGGTGGCGCGGTCGGTGACCCAGCGCGCAATGCCAACTTGCTCACCGGCGCAGAACAGGCTCACGCACAAGGAGTTTGCGCAGGACTTGGCCACGATGTCGCGCGGAATTCCTCGGCACCAATAGGCACGCGTGAGCATGGCGTGCACGGCGTCGACATCGAGCGCGTCGAGGCGCAATTCATAGCTGCGGCCGGCGCGCTCGACACGGTCTTGCATCAAGGGTTGGGCGCGTGCGTGCCGTTCAGTGCGTCGTTCAGCACCTTGCCCAGGATGGCGACGCCCTCGCGGATGCGGTCTGGCGTCAAGGTCACGAAGCTGAGGCGCAAAGTGCGTGGGTCAGGGTTCTGCGCGTAGAAGGCAGCGCCCGGCACAAAGGCGATGTTGGCCTCCACCGCCGTGGGCAAGAGCGCCATGGCATCCATGCCTTCAGGGAGGCGAATCCAGAAGAACATGCCGCCCTGCGGCTTTTGCCACACGCAGCCTTCCGGCAGGTGCTGGGTCAAGGCTTCCGCCATCGCGTCGCGGTTGGCGCGGTAGCGGTCGCGAATGGTCGGAATGTGGCCATCCAAGAAGCCGTCCTTGATGACCTCGTACACCACGCGCTGGTTAAAGCCAGGGGTGTGCAAGTCGGCGGCTTGCTTGGCTTGCAGCAGCTTGGGGTACAGCGCCTTGGGGGCGATCAAGAAGCCAAGCCGAAAGCCCGGCGTGAGGATCTTGCTGAAGCTGCCCAGGTACATGGAGCCCTCAGGCCAGCGCGAACCCAGCGCGGGCAGGGGCGGCTCGTCGAACCAGAGGTCGCCGTAGGGGTTGTCTTCGAGCACCGGCACGTTGGCAGCTTGCGCCGCTTCCATGACGGCGTCTCGGCGCGCGTTGCTCATCACCCGGCCGGTCGGGTTTTGGTAGTTCGGCAGCAAGTAGGCAAAGCGGGTGCCGGGCGCTGTGGAAGGCAGTGCGCGGATGGCCTCGGGCAGCGGGCCTTCCAGGTCCGACTCCAAGCTGACGAACTGCGGCTCGTAGGGCGTGAAGGCCTGCAGCGCGCCAAGGTAGGTGGGCGTTTCCACCGCAACGGGCGCGCCTGCATCGATCAGGATCTTGCCGACGAGGTCCAAGCCTTGCTGTGACCCGCTGGTGATGAGCACTTGGTCCGCCGTGGCGGCCAAGCCAATCTCGCGGCGAACCCGCTCCGCAGCCCATTCGCGCAGGGGCCCAAAGCCCTCGCTGGCCGCGTATTGAAGGGC
>JBKCVH010000241.1:0-8922 GCA_046317675.1 Burkholderiales bacterium | reverse complement strand
CGACAAACGCACATTGGCGCGATGCTACTCGCTGATATTCCAGTCGAGTTAGAGCATCAAGTCGTCCACCTTGGTCATCACCTTGGCAGGCGCCCATGGGTTGCCGATGTCCAACTGGTAGGTGCTGCGCGCAGCGTTCTGAGCAGCGGTGATTTGCGCCTCGCTGATGCCGGTGCTGATCAAGCTACCACCCGTTGGGCCGAAGCTCGGCGCGTTGCGCGGCGTTTCAAGTTTTTCGTAGTTGGCGAAGAAGAACAGCTTGTCCTTGAGGATTGGGCCACCCAGCGTGAAGCCAATCGTCTTGTCAACCGACGGGGGCGGAGGGCTGTAGGTGTCGGTCAAGCGGTTGTAGCGGTCGCCGGCCATGTTGGCGTCGCGATACACGGCGTACACGCTGCCCTTGAACTGGTTGGTACCCGACTTGGTCACTGCGTTGATGCTGGCACCGGTGTAACCCGTCTGGGTGACGTCGTAGTTCGAGAGGCTGACTTGAACGGCCTGGATTGCGTCGATCGAGATCGGCTGCTTGATGGTCGGAAGGTTGTTGGCTTCCAGACCGAAGGTGTCGTTGGTGCGAACGCCGTCAATCGTGATGGAGTTGTAGCGCGTGTTCTGACCAGCGGCCGAGATCTCGCCACGGTCTTTGTCGGTCTGAGCAATGCGCGGGTCGTTGCGCACATAGTCCTGCAGGTTGCGCTGAATCGAGGCGTAGGCGTCAAGTTGTGCGCGGCCAATTTGGGTGCCGGAACCCATGGTCGTGGAGTTGAACTTGTTGTTCGCTGCCGAGCCGGTGATCACCACCTGCTCCAACTGCACTTGAGCGCTGCCCAAACGCAAGTCGACCAAAGTGGTCTCGGCCAAGGCCAGATAGACCTCGTCGTTCACCGACTTGTCGCTGCCCTTGGTCACCGTCACGATGTAGGGGCCACCCACGCGAAGGCCACGGGCGCTGTAGCGGCCGTCGGCATCGGTGG
This sequence comes from Burkholderiales bacterium, assembly GCA_046317675.1. Taxonomy (GTDB): domain Bacteria; phylum Pseudomonadota; class Gammaproteobacteria; order Burkholderiales; family Burkholderiaceae_C; genus Inhella. Next base: position 7,948 of record JBKCVH010000241.1, on the reverse strand, counting down.
TCAAGGTGCTGACCGAACCCGACTCACGGTGCAACACCACCACGGTGGCGCCAGCAACAGGCTTGCCATCCGGGGTGGCGACACGGCCGCCGATGGCGGCGGTGGTGTTCTGGGCCATGACAGGCGCAGCGGCGACGATGGCAACGGCCACAGCCAGCACGCTGCGGGGGAACAGAGATCCAGTGGTCTTCATGCGAAGGGCTCCAAGGTTTACAACCAAAGCAAACAACAAAACAAAAAAGTACGGCCCGGTTCGAAAGGTTCCGGGCCGACTGCCTCAGGCGGCCAGAAGCCTGCTTCTGGGACGACCGGGGGCGTGTTTTTGAGGGTGGCGTTGATTGTGCGCGGCGAAATGTTGCGGCGGGGTGACAACCGCAAGGGTGTGGGGTCTAGTCGGGCTTGAACTGCGGCCGAAAGGCACTTTTTCGCAACAGTTGCGCCTGCCCTGTGGCGTCAAGCCATCAGTTCGGCCGCCCTGAATTCGAGCTCCGGCAACAACGCGGCTGCTTTCGCGAGTTCGTCTTGTCGGGCAAAAGTTTCGATCTGGCGGGCCAAAGGCTCCAGCCAATGCGCCGCCACATTGCCGGCGGCGCCGGCCAGGCTGTGGGCCGCTTGCCGAGCGGCCAGGGCGTCTGCGCCGGCAAGGGCTTCACGCAGTGCGCTGAGCCGCTGAGGGAGGTCGGCGCGGAACATGCCCAAGAGCTCTTCCAGAAACTCTTCGTCGCCACCCAGTCGCATCAGGGCCTCGGCGCGGTCGATACCTGATTGCTCCCCACCCAGGGGCGCTGGCTGGGTCGGCTCAAAATCCCGTTGCTGACCTTGCATGACCCGGGCCACTTCTTGCCACAGCAGGCGGGGCTGAAGGGGTTTGCTGACGTAGCCGTCCATGCCCGAGGCCAGGCAGCGCTCGCGGTAGCCGGGCAATACGTTGGCAGTCAGCGCCACGATGGGTATGCGGGCGGCGCCCTGCTGCACTTCCAAGGCGCGAATGCGCTCCGTGGCTTCCACCCCGCCGAGGACAGGCATCTGCATGTCCATCAGAATCAAATCGAAAGCTTGCTCGAACCGGGCTTGCGCGGCTTGGAGTCCGTTGTCGACGATGCGGACTTGGTGCCCGGCGCGCTCGAGGAGCCGCTGGACCAAGCGCTGGTTCACTGCGTTGTCTTCGGCCACCAGAATATGAAGCGGCGCGATCCAATCGGCGGGCTCGGCCTGCGTTGCCCCTGGCCCCACCGAGCTTTTCTGCGGTGATGGTCCTGTCGGAGCATCGGAGCCGATGGCCGCCCGTTGCAGCAGGTTCATCAGGCTGTCAAACAGCGCGGAGGCCTGCACCGGTTTGGCCAGCGCACCGGCTAGGCCAAGGCGCGCTGCGGCCATTTGGGCGCTGTCGAGCTCACCCGGCGTCACCAACAGCAGGGTTTTGCTGGCGATCGAGGGGCGAGAGTCAAGCCCCGCCACGAAGTCGAGGCCACTCATGCCGGGCAGCTGGGCTGCGACCAAGAGCACCGCTGGAGGTCGACTGCCTTCGGCAAGGCGCATTTCACATTGCAAGCCGTCGTCCAGCAACTCCACCTCAGCGCCCCAAGCTGTGAGCAGTTCGGCCAGGGCGCTGCGGCTTGAAGGAGGGCTGTCGGCCAGCAGCACGCACAAGCCGGCCGGGAGTTGCGGCTGTTCCCCTTGCGCCACGACCTGGGCCTTAACCGCCGCACTGAAGTGAAACTGACTGCCCACGCCCAGTTCGCTCTGGACCCATAGGCGCCCACCCATCAGCCCGGCAAGCCGCGCGCTGATCGTGAGCCCAAGGCCCGTCCCGCCGAAACGTCGGGTGGTCGACGTATCGGCTTGGGAGAAGGCTTCAAACACCTGCTGGACTTGATCGGCGGCAATGCCAATGCCGGTATCCAGCACCGTGAAGCGAAGGCCGCCTTCCAAGTCAGGCTCGGTTTGCACTTCAACTCGCACCTCGCCACGTTCAGTGAACTTGATGGCGTTGCCGACGAGGTTGTTGAGCACTTGGCGCAAACGGGTGGGGTCGCCTCGGCAGGTGTCGAGCAGCTGGGGGTCGATGCGCAGTTGCAGGCCCAGGCCTTTGCCTTTGGCCAGCATGGTCAGTGGGCGGAGGGTTTCGGCCACGAGTTGCCGCAACGAGAACGGGATGCTCTCAACCGCCATCTTGCCGGCCTCAATCTTCGAGAAGTCCAGCACGTCGTTGAGGATGACCAGGAGCGCCTCGGCGGAGCTCTTCACTGTTTGGAGGTACTCGCGCTGCTCAGCATCCAGCGGGGTGTCGAGCGCCAATTCGGTCATGCCGATGAGGCCGTTCATGGGCGTGCGAATTTCGTGACTCATGTTGGCCAGAAAGTCGCTTTTCACGCGGAGCGCCGCCTCTGCGGCATCGCGTGCCTGCATCAACTCAAGGTTCAAGCCCTTGATGTCCGTGATATCCGTGCGCAAACTGACGCGCATGCCTTGCGGCGTGCGGCTGTCGTCCATGCGCAGCCAGCTTTTCCCTACACGCGCCTCTCGGGTGGTGGGCTCACCGCGGAAGTCGGCTTCGCGGTCGGCCACGAACTGGGCCACGCTGCGCCCCTCGCGCACCGCTGGGTCGACGGCATAGGCGCTGACGATGTCGTGAAAGGCCGTTCCCGGCCGCAGCATGTGGGCGATAGACGGATAGAAGTTCCGGTAGCGGCTGTTCGCGATGACGAGGTTCTCATCCTCATCAAACATCGCAAATCCCGCGTCGAGCGCTTCGATCGCATCCACCAACTGCGCACGGGTGCGTGCGGTTTCTTGCTGCGCGAGCTTGGCTTCGTGGGCGTCCAGAATGATGCCGTCGAGGTAAAGCACTGCACCCGACTCATCTCGCACGGCTTGGCCACGGTTGTAGACCCAGCGCTCCCGACCATCAAAACGAATCAGCCGGTACTCCAGTGCGTAGCTGCGGCGTTCGCGAACGGCTTCGCGGATGCGCCGTAGGTTGGCCTGCAGGTCGTCGGGATGCGTCAAGCCCAGCAAGCTCACTTGGTGAGAGAGCAACGCCTCTCGGCCATAGCCGCTGAGCGACACGATGCCTTCTGAGATGAAAAGCACCGTGGCTTGGTCGTCAAAGCGCGTGCGGTAAACGCAGCCCGGCAGGTTGCTCAGCAGGCTGCGAAAGCGCGCCTCGCTGTCGGCCAACTCGCGCTGCGCCTGCTCGCGCTGCGACATGAGGCCGCTCAGGAGTTCGCTGAGGTCGCGCAGGTCCGTTCGGCTGTCATCCAGCGCCGGCAAACCCGCCTTGGCAAGCAAAGCACTGCTGGCTTGGCGCAACGTGACGATGGCCTCGCGCTGGGCGGCGGCTTCGTCTCGCAGGCGCTCATTGACTTGGCTCAGCTCGCTGCTGGAGAGCTCCAAGCTGCGCGAGCGCAGGGTGAGGTCGCGCTCGGCTTGCGAGTAGCTTTCACCCACCACGGCCAGCAGCTTGGGCAGCTGCTGCGCCAAAGCCTGCAACTGAGGCTCGGGGCTGGCCTTCAATGCGGCAGCCAGGCCTTGCCAGCTTTCGGGCGATTCGAGGCCCAGGTTCCGCCGGAGTTGGCGGGCCAGGGTCTTGTTCTCGAACATCGGGGCCTGGCCTGGAGGATCAGGCGGTTTCAGCAATGAGCGTGATCGTCATGGTCTGGTTGTGCAGGTGGCATTGCAAACCCTCTAAGCGCGGGCTGATTTCGCCGTTGGAATAGAAGCCAGTGACCTGCGCCTGCTTCCCAATCACATCGGCCACCGCTTCCACCTCCTCATCCACGCGCGCGCCCATCACCAGCTTGCGGCCCACACAAGAAACCAAGAGCGCCAAGGACTCGCCAGCTACGGGGCCGCTGTCGAACAAGGACTTGGCCGCTGCTTCGGCGCCATCGACCAGGGAGTCGGTCGAGGCATGCATCAAGCGCAGAAAGCCCTGCTCGTGGATGTCGCCAGCCAGCACCAAGCTGCCTGCGGCTTCGTCAACGGCCAAGATGGTGCGAATCAAGCCCAGCGAGTCTTGGTTGCTGCCCAGCATTTCAAATGGGAACAGCAAACCCGTGCCGGGCAGGCCGCTGGCGTACTCGCCCAAATAGGCTTTGTAGATACCCAGCGCGGGCTCGCCATCCAGTTCAAACAGCACGTTCCCACTGCTGCGGGTCACTTTGCGGGCTGGACCAAAAGGTTGCCAGCCATGAAAGCTCCCATGCCGCACCACGGTGGCGGGGTCATAGAAGCCAATGGCGACCAATTGCTGATCGGAAACAGTTTGCGTGGAAAGCGTGAGCGAGCGCTTGAAGGCCGCGCCATCGCCGGCCAAGCCCCCCGATACCGGAACCTGCGGGCCTAGGGCGGCTTGCAGGCCATCAATGAGTGCGCTGCCGTTGATGGCAACGCCCTGCCCAAACACCAAAACTTGGCGCAGTGCATGTCCGCCCAAGGGCTCCAGCAGTTGCGCTGCCAAGCGCCCGCCAGCGGCGGTGGAGTCATCCATACCGACCAGATCGGTGGTGGCCAGCCGAATACCCGGGTGGTCGAAGCGCAGGGCCGTGAGCACCAGTTCGCCGTCACTTACGCCGTCGTTTCCAATCTCTCCGGCGGTCGTGCAACCGGCCAGCTCCGATTGCGGAAAAGCGCTGCGCAGGGTGGGTAGCAATTCTTCATCGTCAAAGCGAGCAACGGCACCAAAGACTAGGACCAGCTGCGGGTTCAGTGCTTGCAGCGCAGCCAGATCATGGGACGTTGGGGTGCTCGTGCTTCGGTGCTGCTGAATTCTCATGGCGCTTCTCCTTGGGGTGGGTATGGCGCACCGGTGAATCCAGCAGCGCGCCTTCGAAAGGCTTCAATTCAGTACAAATCAGAGTGCGAGCTGGCTGTGTGAAGCGCTCTCAAAAGCCAAGCGATGCCAACAGATCATCGACATCGTCCTGCTTGAGCGCCTTGTCCGGTGTTTGCACGCCCGCGAGATCGCCAGCCTGCGTGTGATCCTGCGCGGTCGTTCCCGCCTGAGTGAGCAAAGCTTCCAGCGGCTTTTCCACGCTGCTCATCAAGCCAATGACTTTGTTGATGACTTGTCCGGAAAGGTCTTGGAAGTCTTGCGACATCAAGAGCTCGGTCGCCCATACTTTTTGATGCTCGGCCTGCTGGCGCAGCAATGCAACGGCTTCGGCAGGCAAGCCAGCCGCCTCAAGGAGCTCGGCCTGCTTTTGCAGCTCAGCGGCTTGGGCTTGGGTTCGATCCACCAAGGCAAACACTTTGTTGGCCGCTTTCTCCGTCATTTCCTTGACGTAGCGCAGGCGCCCGCAGGCATCCGGCAGCTCGTGGACTGCGTGTTCCACCGCTGCCAGTGCTTCAGGACTGAGCTCGACCATTCCGGCCATCGTGTGACTCCCCACACCACTGCGCCAAGCGCGCGAAGGGTGTCATGCTAGCGCTGCGCGGCGGCCACAATGGCGGTCAAACCCGTATCGCCGCCCGGCTCACAAAGCTGGGTTTGGCGGCCAGTGAGGAATCTTTGGCATTTCCCCACTGTTTTGCGGTTGGACCTCCCGGAGACCCCGACATGAGCGACCCCCACGCAACGCCCCAGGCGCTGCGCAGCTACCAGCTGTCTGACAACCTCGCCGCCGAGAGCGGCGCCGTGTTCTTGACCGGAACGCAAGCGCTCGTGCGCTTGCTGTTGATGCAAAAGAAGCGGGACGAACGCACCGGTTTGAAGACCGCCGGCTTCGTCAGCGGCTACCGTGGCTCGCCGCTTGGCATGGTGGACCAGCAACTTTGGAAGGCGAAGAAGTTCCTTGCGGCGGCGCAGGTCGAGTTCCTCCCCGCCATCAATGAAGACCTGGCCGCCACGGCCGTGCTCGGCACCCAGCGCGTGGCGCTCGACCCGGAACGGCGCGTCGACGGCGTGTTCTCCATGTGGTACGGCAAGGGCCCGGGCGTGGACCGCAGCGGCGATGCACTCAAGCACGGCAACGTCTATGGCTCCAGCCAGCAGGGCGGGGTGCTCGTGGTGTGCGGCGACGACCACGGCTGCGTCTCGTCCAGCATGCCGCACCAGAGCGATTTGGCCGCGCAGGCCTGGTTCATGCCGGTGCTGCACCCGGGCAATGTGGCCGAGTACCTGGAGTTCGGGCTTTACGGCTGGGCGCTGAGCCGCTTCTCCGGCAACTGGGTGGCCTTCAAGGCCATCAGTGAAGTCGTTGAGAGCGGCATGACGGTGGACCTGGACGCGGTGCCCCTGGACTTCGAGCACCCGGTGGACTTCGTGCCGGCCACCAATCTCTACATCCGCCAAACCGACCTGCCGAGCCTGGACCTAGAAAGCCGCTTGGCCCACAAGCTGGCCGCAGTGCGCGCCTTTGCCAAGCTCAATTCGCTGGACAAACACATCGTCTCCAGCCCATCGGCCACGCTTGGCATCGTCACCGTGGGCAAGGCGCATTTCGACTTCCTGGAAGTGCTGCGCCGCCTGGACCTGGACCCGAACGCCCTGGCAGCCGCCGGCGTGCGCGTCTACAAAGTCGGCTTGGTTTACCCGCTCGAACCCACGCGCATTGGCGAGTTCGCTCAGGGGCTGACCGATCTGCTGGTGATCGAGGAAAAGGCCCCGGTGGTGGAGCGGCAGATCAAAGAAATGCTGTTCCACCTGCCCGCTTTCCAGCGCCCGCGCGTGGTCGGCAAGACCGACGAGCATGGCAACGCGCTGCTGAGCGAGCTCGGCGAACTGCGCCCCAGCCGCATCATGGCCGTGGTGGCCGAATGGCTGGCGCGCCTGAACCCGGCGCTGGACCGCCGCCACCTGGTGGTGGACTTCACGGCGCCTTGCGTGCTGAGCAACGCGGCCGATGCCACCAAGCGCCTGCCCTACTTCTGCAGCGGCTGCCCGCACAACACCAGCACCAAGTTACCCGAAGGCTCGCGTGCGCTGGCTGGCATTGGCTGCCACTTCATGGCCAACTGGATGGAGCGCGGCACCTCGGGCCTGGTGCAAATGGGCGCCGAGGGCGTGGACTGGGCGGCCATGAGCCGCTTCACGAATGCGCCCCATGTGTTCCAGAACCTGGGCGACGGCACCTACTACCACTCGGGCTACTTGGCCATTCGCCAGGCCATCGCTGCGCGCACCAACATCACCTACAAGATCCTCTACAACGACGCGGTGGCCATGACCGGCGGCCAGCCGGTGGACGGGCAAACCAGCGTGCCGCAAATTGCGCGGCAAATCGAGGCCGAGGGCGTGAAGCGCTTGGCCGTGGTCTCCGACGAAATCGAGAAGTACGACGACCACCGCGCGCTGTTCCCGCCGGACACCACCTTCCACGACCGCTCCGACCTGGACGCCGTGCAGCGTGAGTTGCGCGAGGTCAAGGGCGTCAGCGCCCTGATTTACGACCAAACCTGCGCCGCCGAAAAGCGCCGCCGCCGCAAGAAGAAAGAGTTTGCCGACCCGCCGCGCCGCATCTTCATCAACGAAGCCGTGTGTGAGGGCTGCGGCGACTGCGGGCAGGCCAGCAACTGCTTGAGCGTGGTGCCGGTGGAGACCGACTTCGGCCGCAAGCGCGCCATCGAGCAAACCAGCTGCAACAAGGACTTCAGCTGCGTCAACGGCTTTTGCCCGAGCTTTGTGTCGGTGGACGGCGCGGTGCTCAAGAAGGCCGGCAAGGCCAAGTTCAGCGCTGCTGACCTGGAACGCGAGCTCACCGCCATCGGCGAGCCGGCGCCGTGGAACTGGACCGGCCCCTTCGACATGCTCGTGACCGGCGTGGGCGGCACCGGCGTGGTCACTGTGGGTGCGCTCATCACCATGGCGGCACACCTGGAGCGCAAACAAGCTTCGGTGCTGGACTTCATGGGCTTTGCGCAAAAGGGCGGCGCCGTGCTGTCCTTCGTGCGCGTGGCACCCGAGGCGAGCCAACTCAACCAGGTCCGCATCGACACCCAGCAGGCC
>JBKCVH010000240.1:0-9565 GCA_046317675.1 Burkholderiales bacterium | reverse complement strand
GCGGCCAACCATGGCTGGCAGCCGGGCGTGCGTTCTTGGAAGGTGATGGAGGCCTTCAAGGCCTTCGACTTTGGCAGCGGAGCGCGCAACCTGCACATCGTGGGCGAGGCTTCCTCCGACTCCCCAGGCTTCATCGAGGGCGCCTTGAACAGCGCCGAGTTGGCCTTGGCTGCCGTTCCAGCGCGGCCCGCTAGTGCGCCCAGCGTCGCGCCCACCGAGGCACAAAACCCCTAGCGCCGGCACCGCTGGCGCTAGGGTTGGATGTCAGAACCCGAAGGGGATGCCGAAGAAGAAGAACACCATCAAGAGGGCCGTCCAGCTGATGAGGAAGGCGATGGAGTAGGGGATCATCATCAGAATCATGTCGCCCAGCGTGAAGTTCGGCTGGTACTTGCGCATGAAGGCCAAGACGACGCCCGCGTAGGCCATCATTGGCGTCACGATGTTGGTGCTGGAGTCGGCCACGCGGAAGGCGGCGGCCACCACATCGGGCGTCATGGCAGGGTTCACCGCGTACAGCATGGGAATGAAGATCGGGCCGAGCAGCATCCACTTGGACGTCAAGCCGCCGATCACCAAATTGATGGTGGCCGTCAGCAGCACAAAGCCCACCAGCAGCACCAGAGGCGCACCCTGCAGGCCCATGCCAAGCAGCGCCGTGGCGCCGATTTGCGTCATGAGGGCGCCCAGGCCTGAGTAATTCAGCAAGGCCAAGAAGTTGTAGCAAAAGAAGGTCAGCACCAAGATGTAGCCCATGGTGTTGAGCGAAGCCACCATGGCCTGCACCACATCCATGGCGGTCTTGAAGCGACCCGCCGCCACGCCGAAGGCGGTGCCCGTGATGACGAAGAACAGCGAGATCAACAAGATCACGTTGTTCAGGTAGGGCAGCACCTCTTTGCCATCTTTGCCCGTGAAGGCCGCCAGCGGGCCGGCAATCAGGCCCCAAATGACGAGGCCGGCCACAGGCAGCGACCACAAGGTGGCGCGCAGGCCCCGGCGTTCTGCATCGCTGAGTTGAAGCTCGCGAACATCCAATCCTTCAGGCACCGTGAACGAGCGACCCGCGAAGCGCCGCTCGACAAATCGCTTGGTGACCCAAGCCCCAACCAGCGCGAGCAAGAAGGTCGAAGCCACGATGAACCAGTAGTTCATGGTGGCAGCGTTCAGCGGCGTGCCATCGGCTCGGGTGAAGGGGATGCCCTGGGCTTCCGCAAAGGCGCGGGCGTTGTTGCCCACGATGACGTCAATGGGTGTGGCGGGAATCAAGTTCGCGCTGAAACCGGCTGACACACCGGCAAAGGCTGCCGCCATGCCGATCAAAGGGTGGCGGCCCAGGGCGGCGTAGAGCAGACCCGCCAGTGGGATCAGGATGAGGTAGCCGGCATCGGTGGCGATGGAGCTCATGATGCCGAGGAAGACCAGCATCAGACCCAGCCAGCGCTCGGGAATCATGTGGCCCACGCGCTTGATCAGCGCCGTGAGCAGACCGCCGTTTTCGGCCACGCCAATCGCCATCATGACGATCAGAATCACCGCCAGCACGCCGCCACCAAAGCCCAGCCAGTTTTGCAGCAGGGCGTTGTCAAAGACCCAGCGCACATGCTCGGCCTCCAGCATGGGTTTGATCTGCTGCGCGACTTCCTTTCCACCGGCGCCCAGGGTTTTGAATTCATGGCCGCCTAGGAGTGCAGCGATGACCAGGGTCAGCGGCCACAGCACCATGAAGATCAGCACCGGGTCGGGGATGCGTTGCCCGATGCGTTCGATCCAGGCGCCGAAGCCTGAGGTGGTCATGCGATCCGGAGGGTTCGCGCTATCGGGGGGCAGAGGGGAGGCCATGACGGGGTCGAGCGGAAAAAAGGGCGCGACCCTAGCGCAGTTCGCCTGACCTGTGCTGGGTCAGGGCCTTTGCGCCCTTCGGTCGCCTGGAGCGTGAATGCTTTTAGCTCGACCGCTGAAGCACGAAGGCCAGCTGGCGCCCATCTGGGCTGACCGCCAAGCGCCGCACGGTGCCGGGCAATGGGCCCAGGTGCAACCAAGGCTGCCACTGGGTATCTCGGTCAGGGCGGAACCGAAGCAACTGGGTGCCCTGCCCGATCACAAGGCTCCCATCCGGAAGCCAGCAGTAGTCTTCACTGCGCTGGCTGTCGGCTTGGCCGTCTGATGCGCCAGCGGGAGGCAAGGGCAGCGCCACGATGTCCACCGCCTGCACGTCGGCGCTTCCCATGGCGCGCAGCATCCAGCGCTTCGGATTGCTCTTGTCGACGAAGGAGATGCGTTGCCCATCAGGCGTGCGGCCGAGTTGGCGGCCTGGCGCCTGGGTGAGCAGTTTGCGTTGGCCGGTTTGCAGATTCACCAGCACGAGTTCATGGGGGCGGCCTTGAGCGCTGTCGCCCACCACAAAGAGCGCGATTTGCTGCGCGTTCAGCCAGGCGTGGTACCCGACGCTGAGCACATCCACCACGGGGGCAAGGGGCTGGCCTTCAAAGCTGTAACGCCACACCGGTGGGTTGTTGCCGTCGGTGCCCTGGGCATTGGGCGACACGACGCGAATGACGGAAAAGCCTTGGCCATCGGGCGTGGGTGTGGGCGAGAACTCGCTCGATGCCGTCGTGGTGACTTGGCTCGTCCGGCCGGTGGCCAAGTCGAAGCGGAAGATGTCGTTGGGCGGGCCGCTGCGGTCCGAGGCAAACAGCAGGGCGGTGCTGTCGGGAAGGAAGGCGGGTTGGTTGTCGTAGCTGTTGCGCTGTGTGATGTTTCGCGGCGCATCGGCTTTGCCCTTGGGGATGTCGAGCGCGGCCAGGTAGATGTCAAAGCTCTGGCGCGCTGCGGCCGCAGGGGCTTGGATCGTGCTGGGTGCGGGTGTTGGGGCTGAAGGCGGCGTCTGGCATGCGCTCAAAAGCACAGCGGCCAAAACGCCGAGGGCAAGGGCGTGCCCACGAACGCGGCAAAAGCGCGCCCCAAGGCTGCGAAAAGCCAAGGGGGTGAAAGGCCGGGTGCCAGCGTGCAATGCCTTCTCCATCAACGGGAACCCAGCCTCTGCCTTGCGCTTACTTGATGCGCGTCAAGCGTGCTTCAGGCTTGTCATCCGAGCGGTGCGAGGTTTCGATGTTGGCTTTCATCGCCCAGGGGCGCACTTGGTAGTGGATGGGGATGAAGTACATCTCGTCGCGCAGGCGTGTCAGCACCGAGTTGATCAGCGCATTGCGCTTGGTGGTGTCGGTCTCGGTCTTGATGTCGTCGATGAAGGTGTCCAGCCGCGGATCGCTCAGGCGGAAGTAGTTGTAGTTGCCGTCAGCGCCGCCGGCGCGGGTGCGCACGAGGGACTGCAGCACATAGAGCGCGTCATAGGTGGGCACGCCCCAGCCGTAGAGGAAGAACTGGAAGCCGAAGCCCTGAATCTTGGGCGTGTAGGTGCTGAAGCTCTCGGTTTGCAGCTTGGCCCTCACGCCAATGCGCGCCCACATGCTGACGAGGGCCTGACAGATTTCCTCGTCGTTCACGTAGCGGTTGTTCGGGCAGTTCAGCGGCAGTTCAAAGCCCTGGGGGTAGCCGGCTTCGGCCAGCAGGGCTTTGGCCCGCTCGGTGTCGGCAGGGACCACTACGTCCAGCGCCTTGTTGTAGCCATTGGCGCCTGGGGGCACCATCAAGGCGGCGGGTTGGCTCAGGCCCCGCATGATGGCTTTCTGGATGCCGGCACGATCAATGGCCAAGCTCAGCGCCTGGCGGACGCGGCGGTCTTTGAAGGGGTTGCCCTTCACGGCGCTGTTTTTGATTTCGTCGGAGCCGAGGTCCATGGCAATGAAGATGGTGCGCACTTCATTGCCCTCGATCACCCGGAGTTTCGGGTTGGTGCGCAGCTTGCCGGCGTCTTGCGTCGGCACATCGGTCACCATGTCGACTTCACCCGAGAGCAGGGCCGCAACGCGGGTTTGATCGCTCTTGATGGGGGTGTAGAGCACTTCCTTGGCATTGCTGGCGTTCTTGGCATCCCACCACTGCGGGTTCTGCACCATGGTGATGCGCTGCTCTGGGGTCCAGCCCGTGATGCGGTAAGGCCCGGTTCCCATGGTGTTGCGGGTGGCGAAGGTTTCTTCCTTGGAGGCCGCATTCGGCGGCGCCAAGGTCTTGTTCTTCTCGGCCCAGGCCCGGCTCATCATGCGGAAGTCAATGATGGTGCGGGTCAGGATGGGATTGGGCGCACTCAAGATGAAGTCCACCGTGTTGGCGTCCACCTTCTTGATCTCGGTGACGCCAGCCACGAAGGCCTGCAGGGTGCTCGTGGGGCTCTTGATGCGGCTGAAGCTGAAGATGACGTCGTCCGCTGTGAACGGGCTGCCGTCATGGAACTTCACGCCTTTGCGCAAGAAGAAGCGAATCTGCGTGGGGCTGATTTGTTCCCAGCGCTCGGCCAATGCGCCTTCAACCTTGTAGTCCCGGGTGTAGCGGGTCAGCCCCTCGTAGGTGTGCTGAAGGATGGCGCTGGTGGTGCTGTGATTCTGGCTGTGGGGGTCCAGCGTCAAGACATCGTTCTGTGCAGCCCAGCGAAGGGTCTGCGCCGAGCTGGTGGCAAGGGCGGTGACCAGCAAGCTGGCCAAAAGCAGGCGTTTCATCCGAAGGCACTCCGAGAAAAAGTGCACGAATGCTAGCGACCCCCAGCCCCTCTGGACCCCGTGGCAAACCTGCAGTTGCGCAGGGCTTTAGCGCAACGTGGTCAGGCGCAGCCAAGGTTGGTCGCCCACGCGGTGCGCGGTTTCGACGCCCGGCTTCATCGCCCAAGGCCGCATTTGGTGGTGCAGTGGAATGAGCCACATCTGCGCTTTGGCGCGCTGCTGCGCTTCGCGCACCAAGGCGCTGCGTTTGGCCGGGTCGAGCTCGGTGCGCGCGGCGTCAATCAGGGCATCCAAGGTGGGGTCGCTAATCCGGCTGTAGTTGCCGAGGCCGTCTTTGCGGGTCTGGGTGCGCAAGATGCTGGTGAGTGTGTAATGCGCATCCAGCGGCGAATTGCCCCAGCCGGCCATGAAAAGGCCCATCTCGCGGGTGTTCATGCGCGAGCTGTAGCTGGAGAAGGGCTCCGTTTTGAGCTTGGCGCGAATGCCAATGCGCGCCCACATGGGCACGAGGGCGGTGCACAGCTCCTCGTCGTTCACATATCGGTTGTTGGGGCACTGCAAGGTGACCTCAAACCCTTGCGCATAGCCCGCCTCTTGCAGCAGCTTGCGCGCACGTTCTGGGTCGGCAGGGGTGGGGGTATCCAGGGGTTTGTCATAGCCCTGCACCGCCGGCGCCACCAAGGTGGCCGCCGGAGTGGCCATGCCGCGCATCACCACCCGCTGCAAGGCGTTGCGATCAATCGCCAGCGACAGCGCTTCGCGCACGCGCTGGTCCTTGAAGGGGTTCGCGCCCGCCACGCTCACGCCGGGCGCGACGTCACTGCCCACATCCATCGCGATGTAAATGGTGCGCGCCTCGTTGCCGTCCATCACCTTGATGCCGGCCTGGCTGCGAAGCCTGCCAACGTCTTGCGTGGGCACGTCCGACAACAAATCCACTTCGCCCGACATCAAGGCCGCAATGCGAGTTTGGTCGCTCTTGATCGGCATGTAGCTGGCTTCTTTGATGTTGGAGGCGTTCTTGGCATCCCACCAATCGGCGTTCTGCACGAAGTTGATGCGCTGCTCCTGCATCCACGCCGTGATGCGATAGGGCCCCGTGCCGTTGGCATGGCGCACGGCGTAGCCTTCCTCGCCCTGGCGCAGGCTCGGCGGGTTCACGGCCTTGTGGGTTTCGGCCCAGCTGCGGTTCATGATGAAAAAGTTCGTCATGGTGCGCAGCAGTACGGGGTTGGGCGCATCCAGCATGAAGTCCACCGTGTGGCTGTCCACCTTGCGCACCTCCACAACCCCCTGCAGGTACACCCCGGTCCGCGCATTGGCATGCAGTGCGCGGCGGAAGCTGAAGATCACGTCGTCCGCACTGAAGGCTCGGCCATCGTGGAACTTCACGCCCTTGCGGAGCTCAAAACGGATCTGCTTCGGGTTGATCGACCGCCATGCGGTGGCCAGCGAGGGTTCGAGTTGGTAGTCGCGGCTGAAGCGCACCAAGGGCTCGTAGACCTGGCCGAGGATGGCATTGGTGGTGCCGTGGTCGGCGGCGTGCGGGTCCAGGGCCAGGATGTCGGCTTGGCCGGCCCAGCGCAAGACTTGGGCTTGGCTCGATGCAGCGCACATCAGCGCCAACAGGCTGGCGAGGAGCCAGCGCGAAATGCAGTTCATGGGTCGTCTTTCAGGGAGATGAGCCACTCTAGGCAGCCCGCCATCCCCGCCCGCCTAGGGCCTACCCGCGACCTCGATGCGAGCATCGCATCCGCCAATGCCGGCGGCAATCCAGCGCGCACTGAGGCGCCCCAACAAGCCGTCAATCCGGGGCCACGCCCGACCCCACAGGTGCGTGCTGGCACTGCGCAGCATGCCGCAGCGGTATTGGCGTTCAGCGTCATCCCACTCCAGCGCGCTGCACGCACCTTGGCGCTTGCGGCTCGCCAGAACGCCCAAGGGGCAGGGCTCCGCGAGGCAGCAGACGCCGCAGCCGTTGCAAGGCGCTCCAAAAGCTGGTTTGGCCGGTGCGTCAAGATGGATGTAGACGACGCGCTTGTCGGACAAGTTCTAGCCCTTCACGCCCAGCTCGCGCAGCCGCTCCTGCAAATAGGAGTTGGCCGTGTAGCGGTCGCTCAGCACCACCTCATTGCGCGGGTGCAGGAAGAGCGGCAGGCTCACGCGGCTTCGCTTGGCGCTCTCGCCCACAGGGTTCAAAACCCGGTGCAGGGTGCTGGGGTAGTAGCCTTGACTGGCTTCTTCCAGCATGTCGCCAATGTTGATGGCCAAGGTGCCGAAGTCGCAGGGCACATCGCGCCACATATCGTCAGTGCCCTTGACTTGCAAGCCCGGTTCATTGGACGCCGGCAAGATGGTCAAAAGGTTGATGTCCCCGTGGGCGGCAGCGCGCACGGCGCCTTCGGGTTCTTGCCCCGTCAGTGGCGGGTAACGGAGCACGCGCAGCAAGGTTTGCGTGCTGTTCTGAATCATGCTGGAGAGCGGTTCGCGGTAGCCCTTGGCAATCTCCGGCGGTGTGTATTGCTCCACCCAAGACAGCAGTTCGGCCGCCAGCGCATTGGCCTGTGTGTAGTAAGCGAGGGCGTCTTCCTTCAACTGCGGCGGAATGCGACCCCAGGGATACACATGAAAGTATTCCTTGATGTCCTTGAGCGCCGCGCCTTTGGCGGTTTCACTGATGGCGGTGCTGAACCAACCGTCTTGTGTCTCTTTGCTGAAGGCGTAGTTCGTCTTGTCTTCGCTGTTGAAGAAATCCAGCCAAGTGGCGTAGATGCGCTCCACCAACTCTTGCTTGATGGGGTGATTCTTCAGCACGCCGAATCCGGTCTCGTGCAAACTTTGCGTGAACTTCAGGGCCGCGTCAGGGTCGCGGTAATCAACCACTTGCACATTCATTCGGAATCTCCGTCTCGGTATGGGATGCAGTCTAGAGCCTGGGTTTCATTCAGTTTCTGGATCAGAAAACAGGGGTACAGTCTTGGTCCTCATCAGCTTGCTGGTGATGTTTTGAAACCCCCCGTCCTTCCCGTCCCCCAATTTACGGGTCGCAATCCGCTAACCGGTCTGGCCGTGTCGCGGAAGGTTCTGTAACCAGCCAATTGCTTTGGAAGCCGAAGCGTGAGGTCCGCGAAATGATGCAGCAATACAGGTTGAACTCCCACCTCTTTGGCGGGAACGCTCCCTATGTAGAAGAGTTGTACGAGGCCTACCTCGACAACCCCGGCTCGGTGCCGGATAACTGGCGCGCTTACTTTGACGCGCTGCAGCACGTCCCCGCTACCGATGGCAGCGATGCGCACGATGTGCCGCACGCGCCGGTGGTGGAAAGTTTCGCGCAGCGCGCCAAAGCCAATGCCTTTGGCAACAAGGCTTCAGGTGCTGATCTTGCCGTGGCCCGAAAGCAAGTCCACGTCCAGAGCCTGATTGCCGGCTACCGGTTTCTAGGCAACCGCTGGGCGGAGTTGGACCCGCTCAAACGCGGCGAGCGCCCCAAGATTCCAGAGCTTGAGCCCACGTTTTACGACTTGACCGAGTCGGACATGGACATCAGCTTCAGCGCTGTCAACAGCTACTTTGGTGGCGAGACCATGACGCTGCGCGCCATCGTGCAAGCGCTGCGCGCCACTTACTGCGGCTCCATCGGTTCCGAGTTCATGCACTGCACCGACCCGACCGAGAAGCGCTGGTGGCAGGAGCGCTTGGAGAAGCAACTCGGCCGCCCGAATTTCACGGCCGAAGAGAAGAAGCAGATCCTCGAGAAGCTGACCGCCGCCGAGGGCCTGGAGCGCTACCTGCACACCAAGTACGTTGGCCAAAAGCGCTTCAGCTTGGAAGGCGGCGAAAGCTTCATTGCGGCGATGGACGAACTGATCCAGCGCGCGGGTGAGCGCGGCGTCCAGGAAATCGTGATCGGCATGGCACACCGTGGCCGTCTGAACGTGCTGGTAAACACCCTCGGGAAGATGCCCGCCGATCTGTTCGCCGAGTTTGAGCACAAGGCGTCCGAGGACCTGCCAGCCGGAGATGTCAAGTACCACCAGGGTTTCAGCTCCGACGTCTCGACCCCTGGCGGCCCGGTGCACCTGAGCTTGGCCTTCAATCCCTCGCACCTGGAAATCGTCAACCCGGTGGTGGAGGGCAGCGTGCGCGCCCGCCAGGACCGCCGTGGCGACAAGAAGGGTGACCAAGTGCTGGCGGTGCTGGTGCACGGTGACGCCGCCTTTGGTGGCCAGGGCGTGGTGCAGGAAACCTTGGCCTTCAGCCAGACGCGCGGCTATGGCACGGGAGGCACAGTGCACATCGTCATCAACAACCAGATCGGTTTCACCACCAGCGACCCACGCGACTTGCGCTCGACGCACTACTGCACCGATGTGGTGAAGATGGTCGAAGCGCCGGTCATGCACGTGAACGGCGATGACCCCGAGGCCGTGGTCTGGGCCATGCAGCTGTGCATGGATTACCGCACCGAGTTCAAGAAAGACGTGGTGCTGGACATCGTCTGCTACCGCAAGTTGGGCCACAACGAGCAGGACACGCCCTCGCTCACCCAGCCGCTCATGTACAAAAAGATCGCTGCCCACCCGGGCGCGCGCAAGCTGTACGCCGACAAGCTGGTCGCGCAAGGCACGCTGGCGGCCGACGCCCCCGACGCGATGGCCAAGGCCTACCGCGCTGCGATGGACGAAGGTCGACACACGGTCGATCCGGTGTTGACCAATTTCAAGAGCAAGTACGCCACCGACTGGTCGCCCTTCTTGGGCAAGAAGTGGACCGATAGTTGCGACACCGCCATCCCTTCGGCCGAGTGGAAGCGCCTGGCCGAGAAGCTGACCACCTTGCCCAAGGACTTGGCCGCACACAACCTGGTGCAGAAGGTCTACAACGACCGCGCTGCGATGGGCAGGGGCGAGGTCAACGTCGATTGGGGCATGGGCGAGTCCATGGCC
>JBKCVH010000239.1:0-8983 GCA_046317675.1 Burkholderiales bacterium | reverse complement strand
GACCAAGTTCCTTGGCCGATCTCCCGACACCGCCACCGCCGAGGACCTGCGGCGCTTCCAGATGCGCCTGGTCGACGAGGGCGCTTCACCGATCACGCTGAACGCGACGATCTCGGGCCTGAAGTTCTTCTTCGACGTCAAGCTCAGGCCGGGTGCAGTCAGCCAAGCGCACCGGCTTGAAAGCATCTCCCGCCACGAAGCCCTCCAAGAGCAGTGACTGCCTTGCTCACTGCCGCCGGCGCTGAGGCACAGCGCAGCAAATCGGCGCACAGATAGGCCAGTCGCAACAACTCTGCCAAGCTGCTGACTAGCTCGTGTCGCGTCGCAAGCTAAGTCCTTGTCTGGCCGTCATTGCCAGAGCAATAACTGTGGCACCTTACGGCGACGCATCATGTTGCAAGTGCCTCGGGTTTCTGTTCGCGCATCAAAAGCGCGTACAGCGCCGGCACCACCACCAAGGTGAGCACGGTGGCAACGATGAGCCCGCCCATGATGGTGATGGCCATCGGCCCCCAGAACACCGAGCGGGTGAGCGGGATCATGGCCAGCACGGCGGCGGCTGCTGTGAGCAGCACCGGCCGTGCGCGGCGCACCGTGGCTTCGACGATGGCCCGCGCCAGCGGGGCACCACCCTCCAGGTCTTGGTCGATTTGATCCACCAGAATGAGCGCGTTGCGCTGGATCATGCCGCCGAGCGCAATCAAGCCCAGCAGTGCCACAAAGCCAAAGGGCGCGCCGAACACCAGCAGCGCGGGTACAGCGCCAATCACCCCCAGCGGCGCCGTGGTGAACACCAGCAGCAGGCGCTTGAAGCTGCGCAGCTGCCACATCAAGAGCAGCAAGATGACCGCGAACATGCCGGGGAACACCTTGAAGAGGGCGACGTTGCTTTTGTTGCTCTCCTCGATGGCGCCGCCCAGCTCCAGCCGGTAGCCGGGCGGTAGCTCGATCTTGGCCAAACTGGGCAAGATCTTTTGCGAGGCAAACGGCCCCTGCACGCCGTCCACCACGTCGGCCCGCACGGTGATGAAGGGCTCGCGGTTGCGCCGCCACAGCACCGGCTCCTCAAAGCCCTCACGCAGCGTGGCCACGCTGGAGAGCGGCAGCACCGCGCCGCTGCGCGAGAAGAGTTGCAACTGGCCCAGTTGCTGGGGCGACAGGCGCTCGGCCGCGTCGCCGCGCAGCACAACGTCGATCAGCTCCTCACCCACCCGCAAGCTGGTGACGGGGGCGCCGCTCAGGGCCAATTGCACCGCCTGCTGCACATCCGCCGGACTGATGCCAGCGCGCGCCGCTTCGCTGCGGTTCACCTCGACTTCAATGCGGCGCACCTGCTCGAACCAGTCGAGTTGCACGTCGCGCACCAGCGGGCTTTTGCGCACTTCGGCACGCACCGCCTCCGCCAAGCGGCGCAGCTCGGCCGGCTCTGGGCCCAGCAAGCGGAACTGCACCGGGTAGCCGACCGGCGGGCCGAACTCCAGCCGCGTGACGCGGCCATGCGCATCCGGCAGGAACTCGCCGCCATCGAACAGGGCCTTGAGCTTGGCGCGCAGCGCCTCGCGCTCCGGCGTGCCGGGGGTTTGCACCACGAGCTGGGCGTAGCCCGGGTTGGGCAGCTCGGGGCTCAGGCTCAGATAGAAGCGCGGCGAGCCGGCGCCGGTGTAGGCGGTGAAGCCCGTCGCTTCGGTTTGCTGGGCCAGCCAGCTCTCCATCTTGGCCACGTTGCGCTCGCTGGCCGCAAAGCTCGCGCCCTCGCGCTGGCGCAGGTCGATCAGCAGCTCCGGCCGCGAAGCCGTTGGAAAGAACTGCTGCTGCACGAAGAGCACCAGCCCGGCCCCGGCGAGCAAGAAGCCCAGCAGGGTGGCCAGCAGCACCTTGCCCCGGTGCGCCACGCTCCAGCCCACTGCCGTGCGCAGTCGTTGGTACCAGCGCCCTTCGTATTGCTCGTGCGTGCTGGCTTTCATCTGCTTGGGCAAGAGCAGAACGCCCAGGTAGGGCGTGAAGATCACGGCCACCACCCAAGAGGCCAGCAGCGCCACGCCCACCACCCAAAAGATGCCGCCCGCGTACTCCCCGGAAATGCTCTTGGCAAAGCCCACCGGCATGAAGCCGGCCACCGTCACGAGCGTGCCGGTGAGCATGGGAAAGGCGGTGACGGCGTAGGCGTGGCTGGCGGCCTTCACGCGGTCCCAGCCTTGCTCCATCTTCACCACCATCATCTCCACGGCAATGATGGCGTCGTCCACCAAGAGCCCCAGCGCAATGATGAGCGCGCCCAGGCTGATGCGGTCCAGCGCCCAGCCCATGGCGTGCATCACGGCGGCCACCAAGGCCAGCACCAGCGGCACGGAGGCAGCCACCACCACGCCGGTGCGCCAGCCCAATGACACAAAGCAAACCGCCAGCACGATGAGCAGCGCCTCGATGAAGCTCTTCTCAAACTCCCACACCGCGGCGTCGGCCACCTTGGGTTGATCGGCGTAGCGCTCCAAAGTCACGCCGGCCGGCAGCAGCGCTTGCAGCTCGGCCTCTTTGGCTTGCAGGGCGGCTCCCAAGGCGAGGATGTCGCCGCGTGGCGCCAGCGTCACGCCCAGCGCCAGCGCGGGCACGCCATTGCGGCGCACGCTGAAGCTCTTCGGGTCTTCGCTGGCCCAGCGCACGCTGGCCACATCTTTGAGGCGCAGCTGGCGGCTGCCCAGTTGCAGCGGCAGTTGCTCCAGCTCCGCCAGGCTCCGCAAATTGGTGTTCACGCGCACCAGGTGCCGCTCCTGCGTGCCTTCAAAGCTGCCGCTGGGCTGCAAGGCGTTGTGGCTGGACAGCACTTGCAGAAGCTGGCCGGGGTTCAGTCCCAGGGCGGCCAAGCGCTGGCTGTTGAATTCGATGTGCACCTGCTCCACTTGGCGGCCCAGGATGTCCACCTTGTTGGCGCCGGGCACCGTTTGCAGGCGGCGCTTGAGTTGCTCGGCGAGTTTTTGCAGATCGCCTTGCGGCAGGCCGGGCGCTTGCAGCGCGTAGAGCGCGGCGTACACGTCGGTGAACTCGTCGTTGAAGAAGGGGCCGCGCACGCCTTCGGGCAGCTCGGCGCGGATGTCGCCCACCTTCTTGCGCCCCAGGTACCAAGCACGCTCCAAGCCCTCTTTGGAGGTGCCGCCTTTCATCCAGAACGTGATGCCGCCATAGCCCTGTCGGGCAAAGGAGCGCACATGGTCCACGCCGTCAATGTCTTGCAGCCGGCGCTCGATGCGGTTCAGCACTTGGTCTTGCACCTGCTGCGCGTCGGCGCCTGGCCAGGCCACCACGGCGGTCATGGTGGGCACGTTGAAGTTCGGGTCTTCCAGCCGGCCGAGTTGGCGGAAGGAGAAGGCGCCGATGAGCAGGGTGGCCAGCATCAGGAACAGGGTCAACGGACGGTGGGCCAGCGCCCAGCTGCGGAGGTTGAAGCCGCCCGCCTTCATGGCGCACGCTCCAGCGGCACGGGGCGCACGATCTGGCCGGCGTCCAGCTTGTGGGCGCCGAGCAGGACCACCTGGCTGCCGGGGGCAATGCCGCTCACGGTGACGCGTTCACCCTCGCGGGCCACCAGCGTCACGGCTTGCGCCTCCAGCTTGCCGCCTTCGAGCACGCGCCACACTTGGGCTTGGCCGTCACGGGCCAGCAGGGCGGTGGAGGGCAGGTTGAACGTGGCGCTGCCGGGCGCTGGGCGCGACAGACTCAGCGACACGCTGCTGCCCAGCAAGCCCGCTTGCCAAGCCAGCGGCTGTGCGGGCGCAAAGCGGGCCCGCACGGTGCGGGTTTGGGGGTGGCTGCTCGGGGCCAGTTCGCGCAGGCGCCAGCGCTGGTTCAGCGCCTCGGCCTGCAGCGTCTTGGCCTCGCGGGCCAGTGACTCGGGCAGGTCCACCTGCAACTCCAACTCGCTCACCCGCGCCAATTGCAGCGCAGGCTGGCCTTCGGCAAGGACTTGGCCCGGCTCTAACCGAAGCTGGGTGATGACGCCGCTGGTTGGCGCACGCAGTTGCGCGTAGCCCAGCCGCTGGCGCGCCAAGTCGCGCTGCGCCGCGGCGCCTTGCACGCGCTGGGCGGCCGCTTCGGCGCCGGTGCGTTGGCGCTCTTGGTCCGACTGGCCCACGCTGCCGTCCACCACCAGCCGGTCCATGCGGCCGGCGTCGCGCTGCTGCTGCGTGGCGTCCAGCCGGGCGGCTTGCAACTGCGCTTCGGCGGCTTGCAGCGCCAGTTGGTAGTCGCTCGGGTCCAGCTCGGCCAGCAGTTCGCCGGCGCGCACCGGCTGGCCCACTTCCACCAGCCGGCGCAGCACGCGGCCGCCGGTCCGAAAACCGAGTTCCACCTCGTGGCGGGCTTGAAGGGTGGCGGTGAGCTGCTCGCGCGCGCCGTCTGCAGGGGCTCCCATCGTCTGGACATAGACCGGTTTGGGGCCGCTGCTGGGTGTGGGGGCCGGGCTGCAGGCGGCGAGCAGGGCGGCGGAGATGAGGGTGAGCGGGGCTTTCATGGGTGCTTCTCCAAAGTCCAACCACCGCCCAAGGCTTTGGCCAGTTGGACGGCGTTCAAGGTGGTGTCGAGTTGCGCTTGGCTCAGTTCAAGGCGCGCGGCATGCAGGCCGCGTTCGGCTTGCAGCAGGGCCATGCGGGCGCTCAGGCCCTCGCGGTGCAGGCGTTCAGCGTGGCGCTGGGTTTGTTCGCGGGCTTGCAGCTGCACTTGAAGGGCTTGCTGGCGCTCGCGGCCGGCTTGCAGCGCCGAAAGGGCGCTCTCAACTTCCTGCAGCGCCGTCAGCCACGCTTGCTGCTGGGCCAGCTCAGCGCCGCTGGCTTGCGCACGTGCCGCCTCGGCCTGGGCCTCCAGCCGGCCGCCGTTGAACAGCGGCAGCGCAAAGGCCATGGCGATGTTTTGGAAAGGCGAGGGCGCGAGGTCAAGGCCGTTGAGCCGCAAGTCTTGGCGGCCGAGCAGGCCGGCTAGGAAGAGCTTGGGGTAGCGGTCCAGCCGCCGCTCCTCAGCGCGGGCGCTGGCGGCTTCAAGCCGGGCCTGTGCGGCACGCAAGTCAGGCCGACGCTGCAGCAACTCCAGCGGCTGGCCGGGGGTAATGGCTGGCACCTCGGGCAAGGCCAAGGGCGCTTGATGCAGGGTGGGCACAGGCTGGCTTGGCAAGCGGCCCAGCAGCAGGGCGATTCGGTGCTCGCTGTGCTGCTGCAGCAGGCGCAGCAGCGGTGCTTGCTGGCGAAGCGCTTGCAGCTCGGCTTGCTCGGCCTCCACTTGCAGCGCGCTGCCCAAGCCCTGGGCGCGCCGCTGCTCGGCATGCTGGAGCAAGTCAGCCTGCGCCGCCACCAAGGCCGCCAACTGCTGCTGGCGGATGCGCGCCGACTGCCACTGCAGGTACTGCTGCGCCAGCTCACCGCTGAGCAGCAGGCGAGCGCCGTCGACTCCCGCCTCTGCGGCCATGCCGTCGGCCTGCGCGGCGCGGTCGGCGGCGCGTGCGGCGCCGAACAGGTCCAGCTCCCACTGCAGGTCGAGCGTGGCGCGCAGTGCGCGGGTGTCGGGCTGGCCGCGCTTGACGGCTTCGGGCAAGTCGCTGCGCGCATCGGAGGCTGTGGCTCCCAAGCTCAGCGTGGGCAGAAGGCGGCTGCCCTGGGCTTGAGCGCCGGCGCGCGCCTGCTGAACGCGGGCCAGCGCTTGTTGCACATCGAGGTTGCTGCGCTGCGCTTCGTCCAGCAAGGCTTGCAAGGTCGGGTCGGCAAAGCGCCGCCACCAGCTGGCGTCAAAGGCGCTGGCATCGCTTGCGCGCAGGAAGCGCTCATCGCTTGGCGGTGCTGCGGGCTGGATGGGCGGGCTGCTGCTGCAAGCAGCCAGCAGCAGGCTGCTGGCCATCCACGCAGCGCGGGTTACTGATTTCATGGCGCAAGCGACCGCATTTGCGAGCGCTGTAGTTGACGGTGTCTACCACTTTAGGCGGTAATGTAGACACCGTCAACTTTTCGGGTGAATGCAAGGAATGGCTGCCAAGGCGGCCAGCTCTTCCTTCTCTTAGGACAATGGCCACATGGCTCCAACCCCCAAAGAAGCGCTTGACCTGAAGGAAGCCTGCGTGCAGGCCGCCCACGAGGCGATTGCAGAGCACGGCCTGGAGAAGCTGAGCCTGCGCGATGTGGCGCGCCGGCTCGGCGTGAGTCACCAAGCGCCCTACAAGCACTACCCAAGCCGCGACCACCTGCTGGCCGAGGTGATGCGGCGATGTTTTGCCGGCTTTGCCGACGAGCTGGACGCCCGCGAGCGCCACGAAGACCCGTCTCAAGACCTGGATTCACTCGGTCGCCAGTACCTGCGCTATGCCGCCGAGCATCCGCTCGAATACAGGCTGATGTTCGCCACGCCGTGGCCCGAAGCCGCCGAGTACGCCGAGATGTGCGCCGCCTCGGCCCGCGCTTTTGATGTGCTGCGCGTTGCGTTGCAGCGGCTCTATGGCACGGGCGTGCCCAAGGCCAAGATCGATGCCGACGCCATGTTCATCTGGAGCTGCGTGCACGGCCAAGCCACCCTGCGGCAACTGGGCCACTGCGCCCACTTGAACTTGGCGGCCAAGGTGGAGGCGGGGATGACCGAGCATGCGCTGAGCATGGTGACCCACGCATTGCGTGGAGCGCTGCAAGCCCAATAAAAACAGGCCCCGCAGGGCCTGTTGTTGAGTGTGGGGCAGACGGTTCAGTGCACGCCGTGCATCCACTTCTTCATCAAGGGGCGCATGGCAATCAGCACCAAGCCCGCCGCAGCCGGCACAACGAAGAAGATCATGAAGAAGGCCGACATCGAATAGGTCGTTGAGATGTGGTCGATGTAGGAGCCGGTGACGCCGGCCAGCAAGTTGGCGACGGACGAGTTCAAGAACCAAACACCGAACATCAAGCCGAGCAAGCGCACCGGGGCCAGCTTGGAGATGTAGGACAGCCCGACCGGCGACACACACAGCTCACCCAGGGTGTGCAGCAGGTAGGCCAGCGTGAGCCACATCATGCTCACTTGTGCCGTCTTGGCGCCCGGCGCAATGCCGGAGGCGCCGTAGGCCAGCGCGGCAAAACCGAGGCCGAGCAGGATCAAGCCGACGCCGAACTTCACCGGGCCGCTCGGGTTCCACTTCTCTTCCCACATCTTCGAGAAGGTGGGTGCCAGCACGACGATGAAGAAGCTGTTGAGCACGCCGAACCAGGTGGCAGGCACTTCGCTTTGGTCCATCAGGAACTCGCGGCCCAGCATCCAGATGCACAGGCCCCAAAGCCCGGCAAAGGCCACGGCCAGTGAGAGGTTGGCCTGCCACACCTTGCCCCCCGTATTGCGGTACAGGCGCAGCAGCAGCCACGACAAGATGATGAGCGGCACCACCGTCATGGCCGTGTTGATGAGCTTGAAGGCCAGACCCGAGGTGCCAACCAACGCGCGGTCGGTGTAGTCGGCGGCAAAGATGGTCATGGAACCACCGGCTTGCTCGAAGGCGAACCAAAAGAAGATCGTGAAGAAGGAGAAAACGAAGATCGCCTTCAGGCGGTCGATAACCACGTGCTTGGGCGTGTCATCTTGGGCCCCAGTCTTGGCCAGCTCGGCGGCCTTGTCGGCGTCGACCTTGTCGCCGATGGCGCCGAACAGTGCGCGCGACCACCAGAACTGCAGTGCGCCAAGAATCATGAAGGCGCCGGCCAAGCCGAAGCCGAGGTTCCAAGACACCTTCTCGCCGATGTAACCGCAGAGCGAAATGCCGAAGAAGGCGCCGGCATTCACGCCCATGTAGAACAGCGTGTAGCCGCCATCACGCTGGCCTTCGTTGTCCTTCGTGTAGAGCTGGCCCACGATGGCCGAAATGTTCGGCTTGAAGAGGCCGGTGCCGAGCGAGATCAGCCCGAGGCCTGCATAAAACATCGGCACGGTTTCTGCGAACAGCGCAATGTGCCCGGCCGCAATGATGAAACCGCCAAACAGCACCGAACGGCGCGTGCCCAGGAAGCGGTCAGCGATGTAGCCGCCCAAGATGGGCGTCATGTACACGGCGAAGGTGTACCAACCGTACAAGCTGGTGGCGTCAGCGCGCGTCCAGCCCCAGCCGCCCTTGCTGATCTCGCTGACCAAGAAGAGCACCAGCAGCGCGCGCATGCCGTAGTAAGAGAAGCGTTCCCACATTTCTGTGAAGAACAGGACGAACAGCGCATTGGGTTGCCCCAGGATGCTGGCCTTTGGATCAGGGTGAGCGAGAGATTGCAAAAGGTACCTACCGAAAGCTTTGGCGATGAACGCGAGAGGTACGGGTCTCAAATTGACCGTACTTGGAGAAGGGTGATTCTCCCCGCCACGTAGGGCGCGCTGGGGCCGGGATTGCGAGCAGGCGGCGCGCGGCGCAGGGTTGCCGCCCTCAGCGAGACTTCGGCCCATGGAACCCCTGCGCATCGGAATCTTGGGCGCGGCTCGCATTGCCGCTTCATTCGTCAAAGGCGTGGCACCGTCCACCGAAGTCAGCGTGCGCTGCGTGGCCAGCCGCGACCCGAAGCGGGGTCAGGCATTTGCCGAGGCGCACGGCGTGCCCAAGGCCGTCGACAGCTACGAAGAGCTGCTCGCCAGCCCGCGCATCGACGCCGTTTACATCCCCCTCACCAACGACCAGCACCTGCGCTGGAGCCTCAAGGCCCTGGCCGCCGGTAAGCACGTGCTGTGCGAGAAGCCGCTGGCGCTGCGCGCCAAAGATGTGGGCGAGCTTTACGCCGCCGCGCGCGCGGCCAACCGGGTGCTGATGGAGGCCTTCCCCTACCGCGTTCAGCCGCAGACCCTGGACTTGCTGCACCGCGTGCGCAGCGGCAGTTTGGGCGCGCTGCGGCATGTGTCGGGCGAGTTCGGCTTCCCCCTCTCGCGCCCCGACGACTACCGGCTCGACGCCAGCAAAGGCGGCGGCGCCCTGTGGGACGTCGGCGTCTATCCGCTGAGCATGATTCGCGCGCTGGCC
>JBKCVH010000238.1:0-2729 GCA_046317675.1 Burkholderiales bacterium | reverse complement strand
CTGGCTCATGGCCTGCAGCTGCACATCGCCGGCCCGGCGGAAACTCACTTCGGCATCCGCGATGCCATGGCGCGCAAGCAATGGAGCCAGCTCGGTTTGCAAACGGGCCTGCTCAGCTTGGCCCACCACCGTGAGGCGAATGCCCCTGGCGCGGGCATCGATCTCTGTGCCCAAAAGTGCCGTACCCGTGCGGCTCTCTAGTCCCCCCAATGCCTTTTGTGCGGCGCCTTGGAACACCTCATCTTGAACCAAGCGGTAGCCGAACCAAACACTGGGCACCAGGACCGCAGTGAGGCCAAGGCCAATCACCCACCTGTGGGCGTTCCGGGTGCTGGAATCCAGTTCAGCCACAGGCGGCAAGCGCAACACGCGAGCGACGGCAAGCGTGGCCGCCGCAATGAACACGCTGTTGATGAGGAACAAGTAGAAAGCCCCTGCCGCCATGTCCCACCGGGCGTGGGCGAGCCCAAACCCCACCGTGCACAGCGGCGGCATGAGCGCCGTGGCAATGGCCACACCGGGAACGATGTTGTTGAAGCCCCGACGCGTGATGGCCACCATGCCGGCTGCACCGCCAAAGGCGGCGATGAGGACATCCCAGAGGCTGGGCGATGTGCGGGCCAGCAACTCAGAGCCCGGTTCATTCAGCGGGCTCAAGCTGAAGTAGAGCGTCGACGTGGCCAAGCTCAAGGCCGTGAAGGTCAGAAGGCTGAGGCCAGCGGTGCGGATCAAACGCAAGTCCGCCACTGCTGCGCCATAGCCCATGCCCACGATGGGCCCCATCAGCGGCGAAATGAGCATGGCCCCGATGATCACGGCGGTGGAATTGACGTTCAGTCCGACCGACGCCACCAGCATGGCGAAGAACAGCACCCACAAGTTGGTGCCACCGGCGCGTGCGCCAGCGCGCAGCGCGCCGTCAATCTCGCTAGCAGGCGCCTGGTCTTGGCGCAGGTCGAACCAACGAAGCAGCTGACGTTTCATGTTGGCTTCAAAGCGGGATGTTGCCGTGCTTGCGCCACGGGTTCTCGAGCTTCTTGTCTTTCAGCATCTTGAGCGAACGGCAAATGCGCTGGCGCGTCTCGTGGGGCTGGATCACGTCGTCGATGTAGCCCCGCTCGGCCGCCACAAAGGGGTTGGCAAAGCGCGTCTTGTATTCAGCTTCGCGGGCGGCCAGCTTCTCGGGGTCGCCTTTGTCCTCGCGGAAGATGATTTCCACCGCGCCCTTCGCGCCCATCACCGCAATCTCGGCATTGGGCCAAGCAAAGTTCACGTCGCCACGCAAGTGCTTGGAGGCCATCACGTCGTAGGCGCCGCCGTATGCCTTGCGGGTGATGACGGTGATCTTGGGCACCGTGGCCTCGGCGTAGGCGTAGAGCAGCTTGGCGCCGTGCTTGATGATGCCGCCGTACTCTTGGCTGGTGCCGGGCATGAAGCCGGGCACATCGACCAAAGTCACCACCGGAATGTGGAAGGCATCGCAGAAGCGCACAAAGCGGGCCGCTTTGATGCTGCTCTTGATGTCCAGGCAACCGGCCAGCACCAAGGGCTGGTTGGCGACGATGCCCACCGTGCCGCCGTCCATGCGCGCAAAGCCAATGACGATGTTCTTGGCGTACTCGGGCTGCAGTTCAAAAAAGTCGCCGTCGTC
Organism: Burkholderiales bacterium; assembly: GCA_046317675.1. Classification (GTDB taxonomy): domain Bacteria; phylum Pseudomonadota; class Gammaproteobacteria; order Burkholderiales; family Burkholderiaceae_C; genus Inhella. Next base: position 1,078 of record JBKCVH010000238.1, on the reverse strand, counting down.
CACCACCTTGGTGATCAGCTCCTTGATGTCGTAGGGCTGATTCGGGTTGGCCGGCACCAAGGTGTCAAGCGAGTCGTCACGGCGCGTGGCTGGGTCGCCCGAAGGGCGCATCGGCGGCTTTTCGCGGTTCGAAAGCGGCAGGTAGTTGAAGAAGCGGCGCAGCATGAGCAGCGCTTCGACATCGTTCTCAAAAGCAAGATCGGCCACCCCGCTGCGGCCGGTGTGGGTGCTGGCACCGCCCAGCTCTTCGTCGGTGACTTCCTCATGCGTCACCGTCTTCACCACTTCGGGACCGGTGACGAACATGTAGCTGCTGTCTTTCACCATGAAGATGAAATCGGTCATGGCCGGGCTGTAGACCGCACCGCCGGCGCAAGGGCCCATGATCAAACTGATCTGGGGAATGACGCCCGAGGCCAGCACGTTCTTCTGGAACACATCGGCATAGCCGCCGAGAGAAGCCACGCCTTCTTGAATGCGCGCACCGCCGGAATCGTTCAGGCCAATGACCGGGGCGCCGACCTTCATGGCTTGGTCCATGACCTTGCAGATCTTCTCCGCATGGGCTTCACTCAAGGCGCCACCAAACACGGTGAAGTCTTGGCTGTAGGCAAAAGCGAGCCGGCCATTGATGGTGCCGTAGCCGGTCACCACGCCGTCGCCGGGCACCTTTTGGCTGTCCATGCCGAAGTCCACGCAGCGGTGCTGCACGAACATGTCCCACTCTTCAAAGCTGTCGTCGTCAAACAAAAGCTCCAAGCGCTCGCGGGCCGTGAGCTTGCCCTTCTTGTGCTGCGCCTCAACGCGCTTGGCGCCGCCACCGAGGCGAGCCGCTGCGCGTTTGTTTTCAAGCATCTTCTGGATGTCATCCATGGGGTTTCACTCCGAGAAATTCTTCAAGCAACTGTCTTGCTGCTGTACTGGCGGCGAGCGTACCGGCGGCTACAGCCGCTTCTCGGCCGGGAAAGCGCGAAGCAACGCCGGGGTGGGCCAGCAAGGCCTGCTGCAGGCCCTGCTGCAAACGCTCATGCAACCAAGCCACATCTTGGTGGCGGCGCCTTGCGGCACGGTCGATGTG
>JBKCVH010000237.1:0-35012 GCA_046317675.1 Burkholderiales bacterium | reverse complement strand
GTACAGCGCAACCAACTGTTCCTCCGCCTCTGGAGCGAAGGCAAGGCGATAGCTCATCGCACCTTGGCATGCTCGGCGGCAAGCCGTGCTCGCAATTGATCAACCGAAATGGCGAGGGATGGGTCGGCTTTGAGCGCGTCATAGGCGGGGCCTACTTGGTGCTGTAGCCAGCTTTCAACGGCTCGATCGCGCGCTAGAAGTGCACGCAAACCATCGCGAATGACTTCACTTTCGGTTGCGTACTCCCCCGCCTGCACTTTGGCTTTCACCACCTCGGCCATGTCATTCGGCAAAGTGATGCTGAATTGTTGCGTGGTTCGCATCGTGGCCTCCGAAGCTACTGAATAGGATTCAATCCTACTCTCTGATCACTCTAGAGCGGGCTTCCCCTCGGCACTCGGTGCCAAGGGGAAGCGCATCGTGTCAATAGTTCAGCGGCAAGTTGATGCGCTGGCCATCGCGGGCCGAGAGGTACATGGCGATGAGCAACTCCAGCGACTTCAAGCCCTCACGGCCGTCGGTTTCCGGTTCGGCTTCGCCCCGCAGGGTTTTGATGACGTTGTCGTAATAGAGCGGGTGACCAAAACCGTAGACGGAGGTGGTTTGGTAGCTGGCGGCTTGGATGTCTTCGTCCATGGCGTGCGGGGCGTCGAACTGCCAATGCTGGATCTCATTGACCGCCACACCGCCCACGCGCACCGAGCCCTTTTCGCCGAGCAGGGTGATCGAACCCTCCAGATTTTTCGGGTAGGTCAGCATGGTGACGTTGACGGTGCCCATGGCGCCGTTGCGCCACTTCAGCGCGGCCACGCCGGTGTCTTCGACTTCGATGTTGCGGGCCAAGGTGCCGGTGTAGGCCATCACCGACTCCACCGGGCCGCAGACCCAGTCCAGCAGGTCGATGTAGTGGCTGGCCTGGTTCATGAAGGCGCCGCCGTCAAACTCCCAGGTGCCGCGCCAGGCGGCGCTGTCGTAGTAGCTTTGCGGGCGGGTCCAGAAAACGTTCACAGCGACGTTGTAGAGGCGGCCAAAACGCCCTTCGTCCATCGCGCGCTTGAGCAACTGCAGGGTGCGGTTGCGGCGGTTCTGCTTCACCACGAACAAGCGCACACCGGCTGCGTCACAGGCTTTGACCATGGCCAGCCCATCTTGCCAGCGCGTGGCCATGGGCTTTTCCGTCATGACGTCGATGCCTGCAGCGGCCACTTCAATGGATTGGCGTGAGTGAAGGCCGCTTGGCGTGGTGAGCACCACGCAATCCACCGGGCAGGTACCGCTGGCGTGAGCTGCAAGCAGGCTGCTGAGACTCGAGAACCCTGCGGCGCCAGTTTTGGCCACCGCTGCCGCCAGGGCTTCCGGGTTGGTGTCGCAAACCGCGACCACTTGGGCGCGTTCCGCATGTTGCTGCACGGCATCCATGTGGTTCTGGGCAATGCGGCCGCAGCCAATGATGGCAAAACGCACCGAGCGACCGGTGACTGGAATGCGATGGGGGGTCATGGGAGCCTGTTTTTAGAGCGCAAATCAAGGGTTGGGATTGTGCTGGCGACTCAGGCGCAGCCGGCGCAAGACACGCTGAAATGCGGGGTCGAGCGCCAAGGGGTGGCGCAAGCACACCAGTGCCAGCAACCAACTGGCGATGCAAGAGGCGATGGCCAACAAGAACCAGCCCAAGGGCATCGGGCTACCTCGCTGCAAACCCTGACCCAGGGCAATGGCCAGCGGCAGCACCAGCGCCAGCGCACAAACTGCGATGTTGCGCAGGAGTTGGCGGCCCAACTCTCGCCAATCATTGGGCTGGAAGCGCCCCTTGACCCAGTAGATCAAGGGCAATTGAATGAGCATGGCCAGGGTGAAGGCCAGCGCGCAGGCCAAAGGCGTGCGAAACACCACGGCAGCCAGCACGACCATCCCAGCGCGTAGGGGCTGGAACACCAACTCAAGCTTGGTGAGCAAGTCCATGCGACCTGCCGCCACGATCAAGTTGCCGATCAAACTGCCACAGGCCGCCAGCGCCCCCGCCAGGCAAAACCAAGGCACCAAGGAGGCTGAGCTGTCCCATTGCGGCCCGAACAGCAGTCGCAAGGTTTCCAGCGCATACAGGGCAACGAAGCCATAAAAGGGCCAAGCGGTGACCGTCACGTGGGTGACGCTGGTCAAGTAGAGCGGCTCCATGTCTTGCTTCTCGCGCACGGCTTTGGCAAAGGCGGGGAAGGCCACGTTTCGCACAGCCCCCATGATGTCCCGGTGATAGAGGTTCATCAGGCCTTGTGCGCGGCTGATGAGCGCAACCGCCTCGAAGCCCATCACCTTACCGACGGCAAGATCGTTGATGTCCATCGACACCGAGGTGACGATGCCTACTGCGGAACTCTGCGCGCCAAAACCCATCAAACGGCGCCACTGGGAAAAGCCAGGCCAAAGCAGGCGACGGTCTCCACGCGCCAACCAAGCCGCAAGGCCAGTGGCCGCATTGGTCGCCACGGAGCCAATGGCCAAGCTTGGGGCGCCCATTCCGCCCCATGCCAATCCGGTGCTGACCAAGGCCCCCAGCGTGGCAGCAAACAAGCCCACGGCGGCCAACTTCTTGAAGGCCATCTCGCGACGCAGCAGCGCCAGCGAAATGGTGCTGAAAGGCAGCAGCAGAAAGTTCAGTGCACAGATGCTCAACATGGTCTGCATCTGCGGTTCACGGTAGAAGTCGGCCACCCAGGGGCTGGCGGCGATCATCAACAGGAACAAGCTCCCACCAATCAACAGCGTGACGCCCAATGCCGTGCGAATGTGTTCGTCGTTGAGCTCTTTCTCTTGGACGAGGTAACTGGCGACGCCGAAATCTCGCAGCACTTGGGCAATGCTGATCACGGCCAAGCTGACCGAAAACACACCGATCTCAACCGGCGTCAGGAGGCGAGCTATGGCGAGATTGCTGGCCAGGCCGATGATGATCAGCAGGTACCGCTCGGCAAACGAAAAAAGAAGCGCACGGCGCACGCCGTTGCTCAAGACCGTTGCCCCTTCTTCGGAGCCCCTACCGCAGCTTGCAAAACCTCAACCAGTTGGGCTGTCGTTGCGGCGCGGGTGTAGCGCTGGAGGCGCTCTGGCCGGACCTCGTCGAATACCGACTCACCCGCACTCAAGCGTTCAAGCACAGCGGCTATGCCTGCGACATCACCAGGGGCGAGGCAGATGGCGCCCCCTACCTCGGCGAGCACCTTGGCGACTTCACTGTTGGGCGGCGCGAGTGCCAGGATGGGTCGACCACTGCCCATGTACTCAAACACTTTGCCCGGCAAGCAGGCTTCCGCATAGAAACCCGTAGGAACCGGCAAGAACTGCACATCGGCTTGCTGCATGAGGCGCAGCGCTTCATCGTGACCCACCGGCCCACGCTCAAGCACCACGTCAGCCACGCCATGCTCAAGCGCCGGGCCAGGCGGGAAGCCTGCCACTTCAACGCGCAGCCGCTTCAAAACCGGTGCATTGGCCTGTTTGAGCAAGGCGATGGCTTGGTAGAGCTCATGCAATCCATAGCCCGGACGCCAAACGCCGGTGTAGGTCACGCGAAGTAGGCCATCCTCAGGCGCTGGGGTTGGCGAGGCAAAGTCTGCAGGCTCAAAACCGTTGGTAATGATGTGGAAATCGCTCCGGCCCGCGGTTTCGGCCATGGCATGCGCCAAGGTCTCCGTCACAGTCACCACCGCTGCCGCCGAGGCCGCCGCCGCTCGCTCCAGTCCTGGACTGTGTGCAGCTTGGGCCGAGTTCTGGGAATCCCAAGCATTGGCGCCTTGTGCGCCAAGCGGGTTCCAGTTGTCGCGGTAGTCCAAGACGTAGGGGAGACCGGTTGCCTCCGAGATGTTTTGCGCAATGAGAAAGCTGGTCCAGGGCCAACCACTGGCATAAATGGCGTCAAACGGCTTTTCACGGTGCAGCGCGATGCCCCGAGCCACGGCAGGTTTGAGCCAACAGGCCACCTCATCCGGAACCTGGTTGCGGGCGCTCAGGCGCCATGACAGCGCATCTTCCAAACGCCCACGCCATGGCCTGGGCAACCAACAAGACAAGCGCTGAGCCAATATGCGGCTGCCCAACGCCACCCGTTCGACACGCATGCCGGCACGAATCTCATGCAAGGAGTCCTTGTCGACGGCTCGTTCCTGGATGGCATCCAGCGTAAGCACAACGGGCTCCCAGCCTGAATCAGCGAGGTGATTGCTAAAGCAAAGGCTGCGCCGAGTTCCTGAGTTGGCGATCGGCGGGTAGAGATACGCAATAAAGAGAACTCGGCGCATCAGGATCGGCAAGCAAAGAGCATCTGGCATTGTCGCCAGTAGGTGGGGGCTGACATGAAGACTCAGGCAGTGCGCAGGAAGTACAGATTGGCATCGCGCCGCGCAAGCAATACAAAACCCTTCAGTGCTGGGACGTAGCGGAATCGGTTGTGCACCCCGCTGTCGCGCACGGCAGCAGGCGTGAGGCCGGGCGCCAAGGCAAGCAGGCTCATCTCCCAGGGCTCATTTCCCTCGCCAATTTGAATGGCGTACACGCGACCCGCAGCAGTGCCTTGCCCGCTGTAAAACAAGAAGCGATCGTTGTCCGGGTCGTAATCCATCGCCGCATAAGTCGGCTTCTCTTCCAACCATTGCGTGAGCGCCGGACTGCTGCGGAAGGTGACGGAAAACTGCTGATTGCCAGACAAGGGCACCCTGCTGGCTTGCATGCCGAGTTGGCCGTCAAAGCCCTGCCCTTCGCCCCACTGCAGCACGAACAGCTGATTGCGCCGGCTGTCGTGGGACATGGGCCAGCGCACCAGGTCCCGCGTGCGCTGCGTGATGGGCGCATCCCAAGTCCGCGTGCGCGGCGACCAGCGCTTCAAATTGGTGGTCCACAACTCTCCGGTCGCGCGCACCAAGCAAGCGCCGTACTCGCCCGGAGGCGCATCGGCCCAAGTTCCTTGTGGATCCCAGGTGTTGGTGTCGAGGTTAAAGGCATCCACCTTGGCGAAATTGAAGGCGTTGCCAAAGGCTGCGCGAAGGCCAAAGTGAATCAAACGATTCACCTGCGGCACGTAGTGCATGCTTTGGTAGATGTGCCGGGAGATCGGCTTGCCGTCTGAGTAGTACGCGACGTCGCGCTGGGTTTCGGTACTCGACGCCATTCGCAGCTGCCACTTGGGCGCGTCATCGGTCAAGCGCAAGGAGACCACGCGGTTGTCGGCCGAGTCGTTATGCCCACCGGCTGCTGCGATGAGGATTTCGTTGCTGTCTTCGTTGTAGGCCATGCCGCTGTAAGCATCGATGGCGGAGCCACCTGCACCGGACGTGCCGGGAATCTCGATCCAGCGATTCAGGGGCTGGCCTTGCAACCAAGCCGGTTGCTGCACCGAGGGGCGAACGCCCCAGACCGGGTTCGCATTGAAGGCGTCGCGCAAGGCGGGCCAATTGCGTGCCGACTGCACCCGGTTGAATGCGCTCAAGGCTCCGGGGGCGCCGTGGCGGACGGCATAGGCCAGGGCAGGCATCAAGTTGCCCCACATGGCGCGCTCGCCCGGCATGAACTCAGCCGCCAGAGTGCCCTCGGTGGCGCCAAGCCAACTCGGAGGGGTGGCATAGGTGGCGGCATAGACCTCGGCATCGCTGCTGTACCAAGGACCACGCCCTCCGGCGTAGTCAGGCACAGCTGCTGGCGAAATGCTCATGGTGAAAGGGGCGCCATTGATGTACCAGAAGCCGCTTCGCTCGCCCAAGCGCCTAACCACGCTTTGTGCCTTCCAAGCAAAGAAGCTGGTCAATTGCTGCTGGGATGCGTTGGCAATCGGCAAGCGCAACGCCAAGGAATAGCCGAACGCAGCCGTCACGAAGTCCTGCTGCCAGCAAGCACCGAACTGCAAGCTGTTGTTGTACGTCTCGCCCGGAAGGATCCAGCCAAAGGGGTTATTGGGCTGGGCAACGTAGCGAGCGTGGAAGTGGGAAATGTTGGCCTCAACGCTGCGCACGAACTCCTCGCGCAGCCCGCTCGTATCGTCATCAGGCGTCACACACAGCGCTTGGACCAGAGAGCGCCAATTCCAGGCGCACGACCGTGTTTGCCAAGCCTGGACCGCAGTTTTAACAATACCCAGCGAGCCCTCACGCAGCGCAGCGTTGTCGCCATTGCCTAGGTAGTTGGTGGTGGCCGCGAACTGAACTTCTTCCATGAAGTACCAGCGGCCTGTGAGCAAGTAGGCGAGAAAGCCGACGGATGGGCTGTGCGCGATGTCCCAGGTGGGCGGCAATGTGCCGGAGATGGCGGGAGTGCGCTGGTTGCGGGTTGAACTGCCGTTGTCTTTGAAGCCGCTGCCATCGGCCAGGACCAGATTGGGCCGTTGGCTGAACCTTGGCGGGCGCTGAGTGGATTCATCGCGGTAGTGGATGGGGTAGCGACCGGCCGAGTAGCCGTTGCGAACCACGGCGGCGTAGGTGTTGCCGACATCCGCCACGAGATAGCAGGTGTCGTGCTGGGGCAAGAGCCCGATGGGTTCTTGGTACCCGGTCGCGGCCATGCTGTCGCCGTCGTACCGGAAGTCACCCGCCTGCAGCGGCTCATAGCTCGCTGACAAACGGGCCAGCGCCGCGGCCGACGCCGGCATGCGCGCGTAGTAGCTCGGGACCAACTCAGTGGACTGGAGGTACAGCGCATCGTGACGCAGGGCAACTTCTGGATCGGTTGCCAGCCAGTACGACAGGGCATTGCCACGAATCAAGGGCGTGCGCTGGTGGTGCTTGAGATCAATGAGGGCAGAGAAACGCTGGGTTCCGTTCAGGCTGAAGCTGTAGTTCGCCGACTTGTTCGTGGGGCCGGCAACGAGCAAGTAGCCGTTTTCGACCCAGGGGAGCACCTCGAGGGCGCCACTGGCGTACAGGCGCAGTTCAAGCCAAGCGGTGAGGTGGGCATCTGCTCCCACCGGCTTACGGAACACCCAAGACGACATGAGGGGGCCGCTGACCCAAGTTTGGAACGGGGCATCCCAATCGGTATCGCGCCACACCGCATTGCCAAAGGCGCCGCAAGACACTTCGGCCACGAGGCCGGTGCGCTTCAGCTCTGCCAAACCAATTGCAGTTCCGCTGGCTTGCACACCGGATCGGTTCAGGCGGACAGCAACCAACTTGCCGGCCTCTAGCGCCAACTCGCCCGACAGCAGCGCGAACTTGAGAGAGCCATCGGGCCAGCGATTGCGCACCTGCACTTGCAGGCGGGCATCGCCGCTACCCAGGCTGCTACCGGCGGGCACATCGCCCTGCCTGAATGCATAGCCCAGGCTGAAGGGCGCGGCAGTAAGTGTTTGGGTGGCCTGAACGAAAAACTGCATCACGCCACTGGAAACGCCGGCGCTCGTGGGCGGTGCCGAAGGTGGCGGCGGTGGCGGCGGTGGTGGCGGCGGAGCCGGGGGCGGAGGTGCTGGGGGAGGAGGCGCCGGCGGTACAGGCTCGACATTGGCCGCGGCCTGGCTGGAGCCCCCGCCACAAGCGGCCAAGCCACCGCTGCCGATCACCGCGGCGCTGGCCTTGAGCAAGCGGCGGCGCTGCGGGCTGGATGGCGTCAGCTCGACTGCGGGCACGGGGGGCTCAACTGGGTCGAGCGCTGAATCAGACTTGGGCGGCATTTTTTTCACCCTTGAAGTATCGTTAGCGCCGCTTTCGACAGCGCTACTCGATTGCAAGTAAATGCACGCGAAGTGTGAGCGACGCGCAAAGGGAGATCAAGGGCGCCCGATGGCGAAATAGGTCAACCCGTGTGAGCGGATCAATTCGGGCTCATACAGGTTTCTGCCGTCAAACACGATGCGATCTTTCAGTGTGACTCGCAGGTCATCAAAGTCCGGCGCGCGGAATTCCTTCCACTCGGTGGCGATGAGCAGCGCATCGGCGCCCTTCACCGCATCCAGGGCATGTTCGACGAAACCAAGGCCCGGCGTCCCGGCCATCACGCGTTCGGCCTCTTCACGCGCCACGGGGTCATAGGCTTGGATGCGAGCACCCCGCCGGCTCAGTTCGGCAACGATGACGCGGCTCGGGGCTTCACGCATGTCGTCGGTATTGGGTTTGAAGGCCAGGCCCCAAAGCGCGAAGGTACGGCCACTGAGGTCCTCGCCATAGTGCGCCACAACCTTGTTGACGAGAACCAGCTTTTGCGCCTCATTGACGGACTCAACAGCGCTCAGCAGTTCAGGCTCTAGGCCACTGCCCCGCGCGGTGCGCACCAGCGCTTTCACATCTTTGGGGAAGCAGGAGCCACCGTATCCAACACCGGGGTATAGAAACTGCGTGCCAATGCGGGGGTCGCTGCCAATGCCCTGGCGCACGAGTTCAATATCGGCGCCAAGTCGCTCGGCAAGCCTCGACAACTCGTTCATGAAGCTGATGCGGGTGGCCAACATGGCGTTGGCGGCGTACTTGGTGAACTCGGCGCTGCGTGCGTCCATGATGAGGATGCGATCCCGATTGCGCACGAAAGCGGAGTAAACCGAACGCAAAAGCAGGATGGCGCGTTCGTCTTCAGCGCCAATTACGACGCGATCGGGTCGCATGAAGTCGGCAACGGCTGCCCCCTCTTTCAAGAACTCTGGGTTCGACACCACGGCAAACTCCATGGCCGCGCCCCGCTGGGCCAACTCATCTTGAATCGCTTCCTTGACTTTGTCAGCGGTGCCAACCGGCACCGTGCTCTTGTCAATGATCACCTTGTAGTCGGTCATGAAGCGCCCGACATTGCGGGCTGCGGCAAGCACGTATTGCAGGTCGGCCGAGCCGTCTTCATCAGGGGGTGTGCCCACGGCGATGAACTGCAGGGTGCCATGTGCCACGGCACGCTCTACGTCAGTCGTGAAGTCAAGGCGACCGGCGGCGACATTGCGGGAAACAAGCTCAAGCAGTCCGGGCTCGTGGATCGGTATGCCGCCTTGCTTCAGCACTTGGATCTTGGCGGCATCCACATCCAAACAAAGAACATGGTTGCCCATCTCTGACAAGCAGGCGCCTGTGACGAGGCCAACATAGCCGGTACCGATGACCGTAACTTTCATGAGCAGCTTGCTTTCGTAACGAGTTTCGACAAGGGCTGCCAGTGCCCCGGCACTTGCGAGGAAAGGCAGTCAACCCAGCCAGTTTCCGTTAGGCCAACTGGGCTGCCGCTCCGAGCTTGAGGGGGGTCTTTGTCATCGGCTTGCAATGTTGTGCGCGAGTCGCAAACCGAAACGCAGCCGAGTTGCATCCCAAGGCGTGAAGCGGGGAAGCTGAAACAAGTCGCTGCCTTGCCGCGCCGCGCCCCATTGCGTGCTCACCGCCGCCTCAAAGCCGAGCTCACGCACCAAGCCCGGATCTCGGCCGGGCAGGTAGTCATCGCCGGGCTTGCCATTGGGATAGGCAAAGAGGCCAACGCGCTCACCCACCAAACGCTCCAACTCGGCCTTGCCACGACCGATTTCATCGGCGGCTTCGGTCGCATTCAGACTCGCCAAGATCGGATGGGAACAGGTGTGGCCGCCCAATTGCATACCCTGCTCGCGCAGCGCCCGCAGTTGTTGGGTGTTCATCATCAAATCGTTCGGCAACTGTGTTTCTGCGCGGGCAGCCACTTCATTCACGCGCTGCTGCCGAGTCTCGGGATGCAAATACTTGAGCGCAGCAAGCAATGCGGGGATGGCGCTGCGCTTTTCCTCGACCGTCCGCACGGGCAGCTGGCCCAGGTCTTGCCCACTCTCACCCCGCAATCCGCGCAGATCCAGCAGCGGCAAAGGTGTGAGGCGCACCGCTTCGATGAGGCTGTCGTTCCACATCCGCCCGCCGTTCAAAAAGTCGGTGGCGACAAAGAAACTGCAGGCGAGGCCATGCTTACGCAGCAGCGGCAGCGCCACCGTGGCGTTGTCGGCATAGCCGTCGTCAAAACTCAGCGCAGCGGCACGAGCCGGCAACTCGCCAGCGGCCAGTTGCCGTGCCGCTTGGTCCAGCGGCAGCACCTGGAACCAGGACTTCACCCAACCCAGCATGGAGTCGAAACGCTCGGCATGCATTTCGTCAGGGAACAAAGGATCGGGCTTGGGCAGCACGCGGTGAAAGATCAGCACCGACAGGCGCGCTCTGCGCCCCCCCGGAGACAAGAGCTGCAGCAAAGGCTTCATGGCTTGACCTTGGGCAGAGTCTTCTTCCCACCCCAGCCGCTCAAAAACGCTGGCAAGGGAACCAGCGGCTCCGGCTTTTCGTTCAACCATTCCTTCCGGTCCATCCAGCGCCAAGCAATCACCGCCAACACCATGATGTTGTAGGGCAGGTCCCAATTCGCCAAGCCGAGAAACGCGCCGCCAACGGCAAAGCCGACCAGGCTCACTTGGCCCATTGCACCCAACTGCACCAACCATTGCGTCTCGGGTTGTAGGGCCGCCTTTTTCCGGATGCGCCCCAACTTGAAGAACGTGAGAAACCACATCAACAGATAAAGGAAGAGTCCGATAAATCCGTGCTCGCCCATCATCTGAAAGTAAATGCTGTGAGGGCCATAGACCTGTGTCGGGTCCTTAGAAAACATCACGTAGGCGGCAGTATTCCAAGTAAAGAAGCCACCGCCGGTAATGCGCGCCTTGGCGATCTCGAAGGCCGTAGCCCAGGCGTTAAGTCGACCCAACGCAGAAGCATCCTCGTCATAGGTCTTGATGGTCTCCATCCGGTTCCACCAATGCTCGGGCATTAGAGGCAAGAGCGCCAAGAGCACGACGATCAAGCCAATGACACCCAACAACTTTCGATCGCTCCGCCACCACATCACAACGGCCATTGCACTGATGGCAAGTAAGGCGCCGCGCGAGTGGCTGCCGATGGCTGATGCCGCCATGCAGAGCATGCTGAAGGTCATGGCGCGCTTGGCCCAGACGCTCGTAAGAGTTGTCTGCAAGAAGCGCATCAGAGGGATGGTCACCACCAAGGCCACTGCCAACTCGTTGTTGCCTTCGATGTAGGTGTTGGTTGGACCCCAAACGCGGTAGTTCCCACCCGTGGCGATGGTGAACAGCCCGCCTTTCACACCATACCAAGCCATGGATAGAACAAGGATCCAGGTCAGTAAAAGCATGTGGCGCTTGCTGTAAAGCAGAACCAGAGCAACCATCAGCATGAGGTTGATCTTGGCGACCCGATCGGCAAGGTGTAGCGAAGCCTCGAACTGCACCGCAAAGGCCGTGGTGATGCCCATCCAGATCGTCAGCAAGACAAAGACTGCGTTTTCCCTGTCTAGGAAGAAGTTTTTTCGGTCGGAGCTGATGAGCAGCCCAAGCAAGGTGGACGCCGCAATGGCGGCAGCGACAGGCGCATCGTTGAGCCTCCAGGTGAGCTGATGCGGATTCATCAGCCCCACCCAAGTCCAGCCCATGATGCCTATCCAAGGCTTGCGGAAAGCCGCCAGCACGAAGAAGAGCAGGATGCCGCCAAGCAGAAGGTCACGCATCTTGACTCCCCTTTCGGTGCTCATCGATAAGTTGGGCGAACAGCCGCTGCTGCGCTTCACTGGTTTCGCGCCACCCAAATCCAGCGGCATAGGCCCGCACTGCCGCTCGATCCACGCCACGCGCCAGCAGCGCCAAGGCGGCACTCGCAAAGGCCCGCGCCTCTCGCTCCTGCACCAGCGTGCCAACGCGAGGATCTGTCAGCACTTCTGGCGTTCCCCCCGTGGCGGTCGCCAACACCGGCGTCCCACAGGCCATGGCTTCTAGGAGGACATTGGCCCAACCTTCGCGGCTGGAGCAAAGCAGGAAAAGATCTGCGGCGCTGTACCACTGCAAGAGCTTGTCATTGGGTTGCGCGCCAGCAAACAAGACGGCATCAGCTAACCCAAGACGGTCTGCCAATTGCCGAAGCGGCTCGCGCTCCTCACCCTCGCCCAGCAAAACCAGCCGGGCTTGCGGATGTTGGGCTCTCAACAAGGACAGGGCCTCAATCGCAATGTGGTGCCCCTTGAGCTCCACCAAGCGCCCCACGCTGAGCAGCAAAGGACTGCCTTGCAAACCGAGCGCAGTGCGCGCTTCTTGCTGCGGGATCGGCCTGAAGCGTTCCAAATCAACGCCATTGCGAAACACGTGCAGGCGCGAAGAGGGGATTGACCAGTCGCGCAACACATCAACGAGCGCATTGCAGACACCAATCGATGCATCGGCCTTTGCCGCCGCCTGCTGCATGCGCCGACGTGGCCCGGCGAACTGGGTGATGAAGTGCAAATCGGAGCCGCGAGCCGTCACCGTCACCGGACGATTGAAGTAGCGCCCAAGCTCCACGGCCGCGACACCATCTGGGTAAAAGTAATGGGCGTCGATCAGATCAAAGTCGAAGCCCTCGTCGCGAAGCTGGGTCAAGCTTCGCTTGGCACCCTGAAACAAGGACCAGGGCGCCATGTGCATGCCAACCTTGGGCGGCAAGAAATAGCGGGGATGCAGAACATCCAGACCATTTCGCTGCTCACGAAGTGGCGTAGCGGCCATACGCGCGTAACTGCCGAAGCGCGGATGCTTCGATGGAAACCAAGGGACCGGAGCAACCACCTTGGCTTCGATGCCGCCGAGTTTCAGCAACTCACGCAAACGCGTCTCGACAAAGATGCCGTGACCAGGTCGCGCACTGCTAGGAAACAAGGTGGAGAAGCAAACCAGCTTCATGATCTGCGTTGCCGAAAGCGATCGAGCGTGTCCAGACAGGCGCGCTCGAACACCTCCGAGGCAACCCGATGTCCAAAGCGCGACTCCACACAGGCCCGCGCTGCCTGAGACAGCCTCATCCGCAGCGCCGGCTCTTGCAACAGGCGCAGTACCGAATCGGCCAGCGCCTTCGCGTCGTCGGCCAATAGGAAGTCCTCGCCCGGCTTGACCGGCAGACCTTCCATACCGAGGGCCGTGCTGACCACCGGGCACCCCATGGCCATCGCCTCGAAGGCCTTGATGCGTGTGCCGCCACCCACCCGCAATGGAATCACGAAAGCTTGCGCCGCCCGTGCATGCGTGCGCACATCGTCAACAAAGCCGGTGAATTCCACGCCGCCCGCGAGCTTGCCCTTGGCAAGCAGGCCAGCCGGCGGATTGCGGCCGATGATCACAAAACGCGCCTGGGGCATGGCAGCCCGAATCTGCGGCCAGACTTCGTCAAGGAAGTAGCCCACGCCGTCCACATTGGCTTCCCAGTCCATCGAGCCGGTAAACACAACCGTGGGCGGTCCAGCTTCTGGAGGCGGCTGCCAGCTAAAGAAATCCAAATCAACGCCAGTGGGAATCGGGTACACCGATGTCAGCCCTTGGGCTTTGAACTGCTGTGCATCGCGTTCCGACACTGCGACCACGCCGTCAAAGGCCGAAAGCGACCGCTGTTCAAAGCGCTGCATCTTGCGGTGTTGGTTGCGCCACACAGCACGCATCACGGCGTTGTCTGCCGTCTTCGCGTGACGGGCAAAGATCTCCGCCTCGACGTTGTGGGTGAAACACAGGCTCGCCGACTTCAAGGTAGCAGGGCGCAAAACGGCCGCATGGACGAAGTCAAAGACCACCAAGTCAAAGCCTGAATCTTCCAAGAGCTTGGCCACCGCCGAGAGCGCCGCTGGCGTCCGGTCGCTGGCCACGTTGACCGGCAAGTCACTCAGCATTTGGCCCACGCGCTGCCAACGAGGACGAGTCGGCGTTGGCGCCCAGCCGACGAATTGGTCGCTGACTTCCTGCAAGGACTGCCGCCACGTCGCGCTTTGCTCGGCGCTGGCTGGAGAGACCAGCGTCAAATCAAAAGCGCCGCCCTTCAGACCCCGCAAGATGTTGCCGGTTCGAATCTTTCCGCCGGCATCGGCCGGGAACAGGAAGACTGGCGAGATGAAGGCCAGCCGCGGGCGCGAACGTCCAGGCAGGCTCACCAGCAAATACCTTCGTAGCTTGAAAACTCAGCTTGGCGCAACTCGGCGTAGCCAGAGAGATCGACGATGCGCTTGCTGCCAGCCGTCGCCACGATGTGCGCGCGGGTCGCAGCATCGGCGTGGCCAATGACCACCACTTCGGCGTCTTCTAGCGTTGCTTGCGCGCTGTCGCGGAGCAAGCGCTCCAGGTGAGGAATCTCCCGCTCGATGTACTCCTTGTTCTTGCCCAGCAAGCGGCTGATCTTCACAAAGGGGTCGTAAATGGCCAGCGGGTAGCCTTTGCCCAAGAGGCGCTCGGCCAGCACGACCAGCGGTGAATCGCGCATGTCGTCTGTTCCGGGCTTGAATGCCAGACCGAACAAGGCCACGGGCTTGCGACCATCGCGGCTAATTTGCTCGAAGGCCCGTGCGATGTGCGCCTCGTTGCTTTGCAACAGGCCGCCGAGAACCGGAATATCAACTTGCCGATCGCGCGCCAGCGTCAAGAAGCCTTTGACCTCCTTGGGCAAGCAAGAGCCACCAAATGCAAAACCGGGCCTTAAGTAGGCCTTGGAGATGTTGAGTTGCTTGTCTTCGCAGAAGAGCGCCAGCACCTCACGCGCGTCCAGCCCATAGGCCTTGAGCACCGAACCTGCCTCATTGGCGAAGACAATTTTCAAGGCATGGAAGACGTTGCACAGGTACTTGACCGACTCGGCGACGCCGACATCAGCGGCCACGAAGCTACCCGGCAAACCTTCATACAAGCGCCGCATCACGGCAACGCCAGCCTCATCCAGACTGCCGACGATGGTTTGCGGTGGGCTGTGGAAATCGGCCACTGAGCTGCCTTCACGCAGGAACTCGGGGTTGAACACCAAGCTCAAGCGATCGCCGATCTTCCGACCGGCGGCCTCTTCCAGCAGCGGTGCAATGCGATCACGGGTGGTTCCTGGCGCCACCGTACTGCGAATGACCACCGTATGGGCGCCGGGCTTGCTCGCCAGTACAGCGCCAATGCTGCGCACGACTGAGTCCAACGCGGACAGGTCCGGCATGAAGTTGGGCAGCGCCGGCGTGGCGACGGAAATAAGGGAAATCTCGGTCTCGCGAACGGCAGCGGCCAGGTCGTCGGTGGCGCGCAACTTGCCATCCTTCACAGCCTGGGCAATCAGTTCCTCGATCCCCTCTTCCACAACGGGCGACTGACCAGAAGCGATCAGTTGCACCTTCAAGGCATTGATGTCAACGCCCACCACTTCGTGGCCCAGTTGGGGAAGGCATGCGCAAGACACTGCGCCGACGTAGCCAAGACCAAAAACAGAAACTTTCATCGTTACTCCTCAAATCAGGGTCAGGCTGCAGTCGCCGAGGGGCCGTTCAGGCCCGCATTGCGCAGGAAGGCATCAAACATCAACAGAGTCCACAAGGGGGTACTGTGGTCGAGTTGCCCACGCTCGTGCTGGTCCAGCAACTGGGCGATGGACTTGGGCTCGAACCAGCCCGTTTGGGCGATGGCACCGTGTTGAAGCGCTTTGCGCGTGGCTTCACGCAAAGGGCCGCGCAACCAGCGGGCCAGCGGCACCGCAAAACCCATCTTTGGCCGATACAAAACGTCGTGCGGCAGCA
Source organism: Burkholderiales bacterium (assembly GCA_046317675.1). Classification (GTDB taxonomy): domain Bacteria; phylum Pseudomonadota; class Gammaproteobacteria; order Burkholderiales; family Burkholderiaceae_C; genus Inhella. The sequence goes on along the minus strand of JBKCVH010000237.1, from coordinate 19,496 downwards.
TGGGCTCCAAGGCTTTCTTGAAGATGTACTTTCCCTCTTGCCCGCGCAGCTTCAAATGGCTTGGCAAAGTCGCGATCCACTCGACCAAAGGGTGGTCCATCAAAGGCTCACGCACTTCGAGTGAGTGCGCCATGCTGGCCCGGTCCACCTTGGTGTTGATGTCACCCGGCAGGTAGGTATGAATGTCCAGGTACTGCACCAGGGCCAGCGGGTCATCGGTGTTGGCGCGCGCGGCATGCTGGTGGAACACCTCGCTGGCATGCCAGCCTTGCAAATCGCGCTTGAAGGAATCGCTGTAAAGCGACTGACGCAGAGGGTCGCGCACAAAACCCATGGTGACAAAGTAAGCCTCGACCGAGCTGCGCGCCATGGCTTGAAAGGTGGTTTTGGCCCGGAAGACCCGCGGCGCCCAATCTGCCTTGGGGTAGATCTTGCCCAGCGTCCCGAAGACCGCACGGCGCACCGGAAGTGGCAACGCGCTGCGCATGCCCTCCTCCATCATGTGCATGCGGTAGCGGCGGTAACCGCCGAGCGATTCGTCACCCCCGTCACCCGAGAGCGCAACCGTCACATGCTTGCGCGCCAGTTGGCTCACCCTGTAGGTGGGAATGGCTGAACTATCGGCAAACGGCTCGTCGTAGAGATGGGCGAGTAGATCAACCAGCCCAAAGTCGTCGCTGCTCACCGTCTCAACGCGGTGGTTGGTCTTGTAGCGATCCGCCACCTGCTGGGCGAACTCGGTTTCGTTGAATTTTGGGTCGTCAAAACCGATCGAACAGGTGTTGACGGGCTGTGGGTCGAGCTGGGCCATGGCCGCAACCACCGCGCTGGAGTCCACACCGCCCGACAAGAAAGCTCCGAGGGGAACCTCGGCCTTCATGCGCAGCTTGACCGACTCCGACAGCCGAAGGCGCAACTCTTCGCTGGCTTCGGCTTCGGTGATCTTCGCGTCCAACGTGAACTTCACATCCCAGTAGCGCTGGGGCGTACCCAGTGCCTCGCCACGCCGCACCATCAGGCGATGCCCGGGAGCGAGCTTGAACGCGTGCTTGTAGATAGTGGCCGGGTCGGGCACATAGCCCAAAGCGAAATAGGCTTCGACGGCACGCGGGTCGATCTCTTGACGCAAGCCGCCATGGGCGACCAAGCTTTTTAGCTCTGAGCCGAACAGCAGCCACCCGTCTTCGGTGAGCGCGTAATGCATGGGCTTAACACCCAGGCGGTCGCGGGCCATGAACAAACAATCGCGGCGGCGGTCGTGAACTGCGAAGGCGAACATGCCACGCAGATGCAGCACACAGTCTTCGCCCCAGTGCTCCCACGCGCGCAGCACGGCCTCGGAGTCACTCTTGGTGCGGAACACAAAACCATGACCACGAAGCTCGTCCATCAACTCCAAATAGTTGTAGACCTCACCGTTGAAGACCAAGGCAACGGTTTTGTCTTCGTTGAAGATCGGCTGCTGACCGGTGGCAATATCGATCACCGAAAGACGTCGATGACCAAAGCCCACTCCGGGCTCCAAGTGCAGATCGCCCTCATCCGGTCCACGATGAAACTGCGACTCGTTCATGCGGTGCAAGCGCGCGCGATCTACATCGCGCTGCCCACGGGTGTCAAAAAGTCCGGTGATGCCACACATGCAATGAAATCCTCAGCGGCGCAAGGCACCGTCATAAAGCGATTGGTAAGCGTCCACCATGCGCCGCAAACTGAATCGCGCCAGCACAGTTTGGCGCGCTGCCTGCCCCAGCCCTTGGCGCAATGGCACATCATCAATGAGCCGACGCAGGGCCGATTGCAAGGCCGGCGTGTCCGCACTGGGTACCAACAAAGCGTCAGCACCATCTCGGAGCAGCTCCGGCGTCCCACCGACCGCAGTTGCCACGATGGCACGGCCACAGGCCATGGCTTCGAGCACTGTATTGCTGATGCCCTCGGCGCGCGATGGCTGAACATAAACATCGAACCATCGAAGGAGTGCAGGCACATCTCTTCGATCGCCGGGCAACCAAGCCAGCTCGGCGCAACCCGCCTCTTGAAGGGCTCGCATCGCTTCAGCCTGCAAGGGCCCGCCACCCAGCATGACCAGACGCAGGGTCGCACGCAGGTCAGGTTGCGCTTCAAGGATTTCAATGAAGGCTTGAACAAGGTTCAAGGGGTCCTTGACCCGGTGCATGCGCCCTACCGCACCGATCACCACATGACGTCCGGGCTCGAAGGGCCAATTTGGGGGCGGCAGCTCGCCAGCAGCAGGGGGAAAGAATCGGTCGGCGTCTACGCCGTTGTACAACTGGTGCACTCGGCCCTGGGCGATACCGACGCGTTGGGTAAGGTAGTTCGCTAGGTCTTGTGACAGGGCCACGAATCGGTGGACAAAGGGGGCGTAGAGGCGCCGAAGGCGCTGGTTGCCTTTGTGGCTGCCATCAAGGTCGTTCACGTCATACCCGTGCTCTCCATGCACGCGCACGGGCACTCGAGCAGCCCAGGCTGGGAGTGCGAACTCCATGGCACCGAGATTGCGGGTGTGCACCACGGCTGGCTTCAGTTGACGGAGTAAGCGATAGACGTGCGGGTAAAGCCACAGCCCCTGCCCTGGCGGCTTGTTCAATGCATGAAAGACAGTGCCTGGGGCGCTTACTCGGTACTTGAAGTCCGTCACCTCGGTGACCGCTACCACCGCATGACGGTAGGCAGGCATGTGATTGATGAGGTTGACCACACCGTTCTCCAGGCCACCGGTGTCAAAGCGATGCAGCAGGTGAACCACCAGCGGTCGTTCATCCCGCCGAACGTCCGGCGGCGTGGCCGGCGGTTCCATCAAAGACGCCAGACGCGCAGCCCTAGAGCGCTGAGCGCGCGGGAATCAAAGGCCGCTTTGACGTCCACGAACACGCCTTGCGGCAGCAATTTGCTCGTCAACTCGCCCACTCCCATCGCGACGAACTCGCGGTGCGAAACGGCGGCCACGATGGCGTCGGCCTTCGGTAGGTCATTCCATGGCGTGAGGCGCACGCCGTATTCATGCATGGCCTCTTCGCTTTCCGCCTGTGGGTCGGTCACGAAGACGTCCACGCCATAGCTCTCCAACTCACGAATGATGTCGATGACTTTGGAGTTGCGAAGGTCGCCGCAGTTCTCTTTGAAGGTGAGCCCCAGCACGTTGACTCGCGCGCCTTTGATGTGGCTGCCTGCGGCAATCATCTGTTTGATGGTTTGCTCGGCAATGAACTTGGCCATGCCGTCATTGATTCGACGGCCCGCCAGGATGACTTGCGGGTGATAGCCCAGCATCTCGGCTTTGTGGGTGAGGTAGTAGGGGTCGACGCCGATGCAGTGCCCACCCACCAAACCCGGCTTGAACTTCAGGAAGTTCCACTTGGTACCCGCAGCCTCCAGAACCTCCGAGGTGTCGATGCCAATCTTGTCAAAGATGATGGCCAACTCGTTCATCAAGGCGATGTTCAAGTCACGCTGAGTGTTTTCAATGACTTTTGCCGCTTCGGCCGCCTTGATGCTGCTGGCACGGTGCACACCCGGGATGACGATGCGCTCGTAGAGCTTGGCGACGGCGTCCAGGGTTTCGGGGGTGTCTCCACTGACGATCTTCAAGATCTTGGTGAGCGTGTGCTCCTTGTCGCCTGGGTTGATGCGCTCAGGGCTGTAACCCACGAAGAAGTCTTGCTTCCATTTGAGCCCGGACTCCCGCTCCAGAACGGGAATGCAGACCTCTTCGGTCGCGCCTGGGTAAACGGTGCTCTCGTACACCACGATGGCGCCCTTTTTGAGGTTGCGCCCGGCACTGGTGGAGCTTCCGATGAGCGGCTTGAAATCGGGGATGTGCGCTTCATCAACGGGAGTGGGAACCGCCACGATGATGATGTCGGCCTCGCCCAGCATCTTGGCGTCAGAGGTGTACACAGCGTGCTTGGCCTCGGCCATTTGCTCATCACTGAGTTCGCGCGATGGGTCGGTGCCTTTCAGACAGGCGTCCACTTTGTGCTGCGCGATATCGAAGCCGATGGTGCGCATCTGCTTGCCAAACTCCACCACAAGGGGCAAGCCGACGTAGCCCAAACCGATGACTGCCAAAGTTGTTGTCATTGCCTGTCCTTCTTTCGAACGTGTTCTATTCGGGGCGCGGATTGTGCCCGCGCACCTGCTGAGCAAGCTGATTGAGCCGCTCGTTCAAGGGGGCCGAGAGCGCTGCGTACGCAGCGTCCAGCCGAGCAGCCGCGGCTTCGTCTTCGCGGGTCATGAGGACCATGGCTGCGGCGGCATCGCCGCGGCCCGCTAACAACTGGACCAGGCCTAGCCATTTGGCCTCGCGGGCACTTGCTGTGTAGCGCCCGTCGACCCAGTAAATGCGACGTGCCAAGTAAACGGCGGAGTCGCCCGTCGAGCTCTTTCGCATCAGCCAGCGCTCGTGACTCACCGACCCGAGCGGCGTGTCAAGCCGGCGGCGGCCCACATCAGACCATTGGTTGTTGTCCGCCTTGACGGACTGGTTCATGCTGTTCACCGCTTTGGAGTCGCCGCGCTGAGCGCGGTAAAAAGCGATATCAATCTCAACCGCCGCGCTCGCAGGCACTGGCTGGCGCCATGCCGTGCTGAGGCTGACGGTGGGCTCCAAGAAGACGGGAGCCCACTCAGGCAAGCGATCAGCGGGACCAAAACTGGCGTCGGCCGGTGCAACACCTTGCAGGGCATCGCTCGCCAGGGTGGGCAGTTGCGAGAGCGGGACTCGAAGGGGCTCCAAGAACAAGGCAGGGAGTACCAAGATGGCGGCGCAGAGTGCAGACAAAACAGCGCTGCGGCTCCGGTTGGCTGCCGGGGTGCTAGGCATAGGCTGCGCTGCTGCAACCGGCTCGGGTGCATCGGCCCAACGCGCGCCGAGATGGAACATCACCATCATGATGATGCCGAAAAACACCCAACCGTAAACGAGGTGGTCCACCCCAGTGGCGAGCTTGTTGTTGGAGAGGTGCCCAATCATGACGATCAAGTAACCGCGCAACCAGTTGGCCAGGATCGGCACCAGCAACGAAACCAACATGAACATCAGCCGCTTCGGCCAACGATTGAAGTTCAGGTAGGCAAACAAGGTGCCCACCATGAAGGAGGCCACCAAGTAGCGGAGCCCGGAGCAGGCCTCTACAACCGACCAACTCCCGCTCGGGATCACGAAGTGAAGCCCCTCTCGGAATACTGGAATGCCCGTGAGCCGCAAAGCAACCACGATGAAATCCGCCGTCCAGAGCATCATGGGCGACATCAGGAATTCGCCAAACGGCGGGGCGAACAGCAGAAACAAGATGGGGAACGCAAGGGCCTTGGACACTTGCCAGCCCAGCAGCGCCAGGGTCATGGCCTGCAAGGTGAGCACCACACCGAAGTGCTGCAGAACATTCACTTCCGTGAGCCAGCCCGCGCTGCCAAAGGCCACCGCCCCTGCCACCAAGGCCAAGGCAAACCAATTCGGCTCAGGTACCAGTGGCGCCAACTCATGGCGCTTGCGCCACACCAGCCAAGCCACAAGGGGCGGCACCAACATACCGTGGGCAAAGGTGCCGCTGCGCCACCAAAGCAAAGCCATGCCTTGGGCCGGCTCCCACTGCGCCCAAATGGTGAGTGCCGCCAACAAGAACCACAGGATGGCGGGCAAGCGCCACGGTTTCGGCAAGCCGTTCATCCCAAACTCCTCAAATCCTGATCCAACGGCGCCAATCGTGCGGTCCAGTCATAGTGCTGCAAAACAAACCGCCGGGCAGCCTCGCCCAGGGCCTGACCGCTTGGCGCGTCGGCCAGCACTTGGCCAACCGCTTGGATGTAATCAGCAGGCGACTCGGCCGCAAGCAGCTGCTGCCCATCCTCAGCACCGATCGCATTAACGCAAGTTCGCGCTGCAACCACCGGGCGCGACATGGCCATGGCTTCGAGCACTTTGTTTTGAATTCCACGAGCCAAGCGGAGAGGCGCAAGCACAACGTGCGCGTGCTGCAGATAGGGCCGCACATCGGGCACCGTACCGGCCACGACGACTGCATCAGAGGCCAATTCACGCACCGCAGGGGCCGGACTTCTGCCGACGATGTGCAGACGCAGCTTTGGCCAGCGCTGGCGCAGCGCGGGGAGCATGTCAGTGACGGCCCAGCGAACTGCATCAATATTCGGCCAATAGTCCATGGCACCGGTGAACACCAGCACTTGCTCGTCGGCTTCAAATGGACTGCGCCGCTCTGGATCGGCGCAAAAGTATTGGGCGTCCACGCCATTGCAAAGTGCGCGAACACGGTCTGCCAAATTCGGCGCCTGCGCTAGGAACAGAGCCACCTCGGCATCGGTCACAAAGTAGGCGGCCTTTGCTTCGCTGGCCACTTTCTTCTCGTAACTCAGCAGCTTGCGGCCCTCTCTGGCATAGAGCCACGACAGGGGCCAGCGGTGCTCAGGTGCGTAGTCACGCCATTTGGCGGAGTCCATATCAACGAAATCGACCCAGAGGGGCAGTCCAAGACCTTCTGCGTACTGCGCCATGGTCGAGGAGAACGCCAACACGCCCTCAATGCGTTCGCGCTTCACAACATCGCGGATCCAGCTTGCCAGGTCGCCACTGCGGTAATACGGGAGGCTCAGGGCCTCACCCGTCAAAAGCCCGCGGAGGCTAGCCAGCTTGGCAGTGCGCGGCTGCAAGCGCTCAAGATGAACCTCTCGGCACCAGGGCGCCAGAGCATCTGCATGCTGCTCGTCGTCGGGGTCATCAATGAAGCTGCCAAGGTAAACCTCGTGCTGCTGTGCCAAGTGCTTGAGCAAGTGGAACGAGCGCACCTTATCGCCCTTATTGGGCGGGAAAGGAATTCGGTGCACGAGATAAAGGAGCTTCATCCGAGGTTCTTCACGATGAGCGGCCCCAGCCGGTTTGCCACCGACAACGGGAGTCGTCGCCAGGCACGGATCATCAGTTGGTACTTCGGGTTGTTGGGGTTGTTCTGCGGCACGCCATCGCCCGTGAACAACTGGAATTCGTAGCTCAAAGGCTGCGGCGTGAAGCCCCAGTTTTTCTTGAAGTTGTAGGGCCCTGTGCCGAGTTTGCTTCGCCCATAGTCAAACACCCGCGCGCCCCGTGCGACGGCATGCTGCATGAGTGCCCAATACTTGTAGTCGTTGGCCGCAAGGTCCCGGGCTGCTGGAGCGTCGCCGGCGTAGTACGGCAAAACTTCATCGCGAAAGTAAAAACTCAGCACTGAAGACACCGGGGTTCCGTCAGGAGCCAATACGGTCAAAACCTCAGCGTCGTTGCCAAACTCTTGCAAGAGCCCCTCGAACCAAGCCCGCGACATGGCAGGCGTGCCGTGGCGGTGCACGTTGTCAGCGAAAAGCGCGAAGAAACGCCCTGCGTCAGGATCAATCTCATGCCGCAAGCCAGCCGACAAGCCCTTGCGGACCATGGCGCGCTGCTTGCGCGGAATGGCCAGCATGTTGGCCTCGTCATCGCCGCTCAACTCTTTGCGGAAGGTGACATAGAGGTCCTGCTGCGGCCAATCCGCATGTCGCTTGTTCAAGTAGCGAAGCTCTACGTGCGACACCGACAAACTGCTGGCCAAGCCCATGGCAGCTTGCTCCAAAGCGCTTGCCACCCATTCGCTGTCGGCCAAAACGCCGCCGTACACAGCGAATGGCATCGAAGTCAGGCTATGGCCAAAGAGCAGGCCGTCGATCTCGCCCAAGGGCAAGACGCCAACCAGCTGATTACCCTGCCATGCACCGAGGAGATAGCAGCGGTGGCCCCACACCCGGTTGACCACCCGAGCCCATCCGCTGAGGTGGAAGAAGGTTCCAAGTGGGTGACGCAGTACGTAGGCATCCCAAAGGCGTGCCTGCGCTGCATCCTCCGGCACCAAGGGCCGGACCCGCAGGCTGGCCCGCACTTCAGTGCGCCGCAGCGGCAGTTGCCGCGCGAGGCAGGAAGATGTCGTCCATCCGGCCCCAAGCGAAGTCACCCAAAAGGCGGCGGATGCGGGCTTCGGTACGACCAAGGTTCACGTAGTGTCGGAAACGTGACTTCAGGTCGATGCCGGGCACACGAGGCTGCGCGGGGTCGATTTCCCAAGGGTGGAAATAGAACACCGCCGATTGCCGGTCTTCGCGATTGACGCGCTCAATCAGCCAACGCGATACACCGTAAGGCAGCAAACGGAAATAGCCGCCACCACTTGACGGCCAGTTGCGTTCGCGAATCCGGCAGGTGGTCACGGGAACCTCTAGCAATCCCGCGCGAACGGCATGCGCCCAACGCGGGGAATCCGGCATGCCGTAATGGTCATGCTGGATCGGATAGACGCTGCTGCTGTACCGATAGCCTGCTTCAGCCAACACATCGAACGCCCAAAGGTTGTCGACACCAATCGAGAAACTCGGCGCGCGATAACCCGTGACGGCAACACCTCCAAGATCCTCTAGCAAGGCTTTGGCACGGCGTACGTCGTCGCTGAAGGCGGTTGGGCTCATGTCGCTAGCCCGCTCATGTCCATAGCCGTGGCTCGCTAGCTCATGGCCGGCAGCCACGATGTCACGCACGAGTTGCGGGTGGCGCTCGGCAATCCAACCCAGCGTGAAGAAGGTGGCCTTCACGCCGGCACTGTCCAGCATGCCCAAAATGCGTTCAACATTGGCCGGAGCCCGGCAAGGTAGACGCTCCCAATCGCGGCGCGCGATGTAAGGCGCAAAAGCGGAGACTTGGAAGTAGTCTTCCACGTCAATCGTCATGGCGTTACGAACACCGAGTTCGCTTGCAGTAACTGGGGTCATGACTTGGGCGGTTCTTGCAAGGCTTTGACGAGCTGCTGCATCAAGCGCAGTGACTGCATGTTGATGCGCTCAAGACGCGACAAACTGCGCTCCAAGCGATCAAGTCGGTCCCGCTGGCTTTCCTTGCGCAAAGCCTGAACCTTGCCGCTCAAGTGGGCTGCCTGAGCCTCGTCCAGTGCGGTCATGGGGCGGCCGAGGTCAAAGTCAACGCCAGACTGTGAATCCATCATCGTGGACTCGGAGCCGCCGCCATCTTCACCGTCTCCACCAAGGGGAATCGGGCGCGATGGCAAAGGCAGCTCTGCTTCGCTGGCCAAGTCCTTCAGCACCTCGTTCACATCGCCCAGTTCCAGATGGACTTTGCCGTGCATGAAACCGAGCAACAGGAGCCTGTCGCACAAGGTATTGATTCGGCGTGGAATGCCGTTGCTCGCCCGGTGAATGACCAAAAAGGCTTCCGGATCGAAGGTGGGTTTGTCCGTTGCTCCCGCGCATTTCAATCGGTGCTCGATGTACCGCTGCGTTTCATCTTCATCCAATGGGCCGACGTGGCAAGTCGCAGCAACGCGCTGACGAAATTGCTCCATCTCAGGCCGCTGAAGGATGTGTCGAAACTCAGGCTGTCCCACCACAAAGGTCTGCAGCAGCGACTGGTTGCCAAACTGAAAGTTGGACAGCATGCGCAATTCCTCAACCGCCCGTGGCGTCAGGTTCTGCGCTTCATCAACAATCAGCAAGCAGCGCTTGCCTTGGCTGATTTGAGAGACAAAGAAGCCCTCCAAATTCATCAGAAGCTCGGACTTCTGGGCCGACTGTGCACGCACGCCAAAGGCAGCTGCCACCATTCGCAGTGTGTCGTCGGCATCCAACTGCGTCGTGACGATGTTCCCGATCATGACCTGATCGCGATTCAGGCTATCGAGCAGTCCGCGCAGCAAGGTGGTTTTGCCCGCACCGATCTCGCCCGTGATGACGATGAAACCATCGTTGCGAAGCACGCCGTAGTCGAGGTACGCCTTGGCGCGGCGATGCTGCTTGGAGCCGAAATAAAAATTCGGATCTGGGCTCAACTGAAACGGCTTGCTGGAGAGCCCGTAGAACTGCTCGTACATGGCGTGTTTTGCCTTTAGAAGGTCTGCGTGAACGTTAACTGCGCTGCGTTCTCGGTATAGGGGCGAAGCACGGCCTCAAAGTCAGCGTGGCGAAGCGTCAGGCTCAGTTGTTGGCGCTGGGCAATGCGTGTGTTCAAACTCATGCTGTAGCTTTTGAGCGTGCTCGCGAAGCGACCGTCAGCGCCTTCGCTGTGAAGCCAACTTGCCGTCACGCTCAAGCCAGAAGTGGGGGAAAACCGGTAGGAGGAGGACAGGCTGACGCCGTCTTGGCGCACCACGCTGGACCGAGAAAAGTCGTCATCGGCCACGATCAAGCTCTGCAACGCCGTGCTCTTGGACCGAGTTGCGTTGAGCACCCAGGTGCTACGCACCGTTTGCCAAGTGCCGCCCAAACTACTCTGCTCAACCAAGCTGTTGCTGCTGGAGACAAATCCTGGCGTCGCCGTAGCGTCAGGATTTAGCCCTCCGCGCTGGAGTTCTTGGCGCACCAGTTCATTGCAGCGCTCGATGTTGGCCTCCACCGCAGCACATCGGGCAAACAGAACATCGAAGTTGCTTTGCGGCCCGACCGCCACCACACCCGGGTTGCTAACAGATCGCGATTGAGAGACACGCAGGCCCAAGCGTCGGAATCTTTGCTCAACATTCAGCGCGTAGGTATTTCCAAAGACGCGATGGTCCCCCGTTGCACTGATCCGAGTTCGCGGTCCGGGTGACCACTGCATGTTGGCACCGTATATCGCACCAGACTGCGACGTCCGTGTGGCGAGATTGCTTCGCTCTTCGCCGGCGTTGACGCCAAATTGCCAATCGGGGTCTGGCACCCACCCAAGTGCAACGAAGGCACGATCACTACCCGTGGCAAGACCCACTTTGGGGTCGTTGCGAGAACTGATGAGGCGAACCGCCCCATTCCAGCGCCCCCCTGCTCCAGCAGAGACGCCCACACTGCTCTGCTGATTCACGGTGTCGCCAACAGCGCTATTGCGCACGTTCGTCGCATTCACCGTGTGCCCAGCTTCCAGGACCACGCTGCCACCCAGCCTCAAGCGCAGGCTGGGAGACAACGAGGCCGTCGCAGTTTCATTGCGGTTCAGGTAAGCGTTTCCGGTCCCGCGGTCCGCACCCCGTTGCTGATCAAAAGCCGATTGAGCCTGCTGGCCGATGCTCGCCTGACCATCCAGGCGCAACGGTCCGCCTACAGGAGTAATGGCAAAGCTGGACCGCAAGGCGTGATAAGTGCTCCTAGGCGCTGCCGTCAGTCGCCAGGGCTTCTGCAAGTTGAGGCTGTAGTCGAACAATCCACGTGCAGACGGCCCACCAAAGCTGTACACCAGGCCGGGCGACACCGTCAGCAACAGGCCGCCGTCCTTCACGTCGTTGGCTCCGCCAAAGTTATCACTGCCGTACAGCGTCGTTCCAAGGCGCGGCTGGACTTGACCCGCCGTCGCGGGTGACACAGCCAAGCTGAACAAGGCCGCAGCCAATACATGCAACGGTCGGGTGGAGACTGCAAACAACCCGAACGGTTCAGCCTGCCTTGGCATCGGCCGCTTCGTCTTCATGGCCATAGCCGTAGCCATAACCGTACCCCTCGCCATAGCCATAGCTGTAGCCATAGGCACCGGTCTCATCGCCGCGCGACTGGTTCAACAGCAGCATCTTGAGCGGGCAGCTTTCAATAGTGGCCAGGGCCTGCTGAACGGCGCCCTGCGGCGTTTGTTCGGCGTGCACAACCATCAGAATTTGCCCCATCTGAGTCGCTAGCACGCGTGACTCCGTGGTCAGGAGCAAGGGCGGCGAGTCAAAAATGATGATTCGATCTGGGTACCTGCGCGCCATGTCATCGAGCAACTGGCGCATGCTTTCGCTGGCCAAAAGCTCGGTGGCGCGCGGCTGCGGAGTACCACTTGGCAGCAGCGTCAGCTTATCGATGTTGGTGCGGAGCAGCACATCGGACAAGTCCAGCCGCCCTTCAAGAACATCGAGCAAGCCCGGTCCTGGCGGGAGCCCAAGCATGCGCAACAAAGACGGTCTAGCGACGTCTGCGTCGACAAGCATCACCGTGTGATCAAACTCAGCAGCAATGCTCATGGCCAAGTTCAACGACGTGAAGCTCTTACCTTCCCCCGCGAGCGCACTGGTCACCATGATCAAGTTGGCGTGGTTCAGGGTCGCAGCGCCTTTGCCGACCGCGTTCTTGATCAAAGGACGCTTGATGACGCGGTACTGATCAGCAACCCGGCTTCTTGGGGCACCTGGAGCCAGCAAACCCATCGCGACCAACGCTCCAAAATCAAGGTCGACCTGCTTCGAGCGGCTTCCAGAAGACACCGGCGGCCTCATGGGCGCCGGTGCCGCGCGAGCGGTTGCAACGGCGGAAGTAGCAGGCGACTGCACTTCGCTGGCTGGCTGAGGCGGGGGCGCACTAACGGTCTGCGCGGGCGAATCAGCGGGAAGCGAAACACCCGCTTGACGCAATTGCTCGAGGCGCTGGGCGGCTTGTTCAATCAGACTTGCCATTGCATTACCCCAGCTGTCGCGCGCTCATGATGGCCAAGGCGGCCATGGCGAGCACGAAAGTCAAAACCAAACCACCCGTAGCGCCTAGCACTCTCAAACGGTCCACCCGCGAGCGCCGACGCTCCGCATCACTCACGATTCGAGAAACAACGCCCAGGATCGGCAGTTCCGTTTTCAGCCGCAACTCGTTGCTGTCGTAGAAGACGGGGCGAAGCTGAGCCGCCGCAAATGCGGTGAACAACCCACCAGCTAAAGCCACCACCAGAGCCAAACTAAGCAGTAGATATCGGTTGGGGGCAACTGGCCGCGGCGAGACCCGCGGGGGCTCGATCAGGCGGAAATCGGCCACCCCAGAGGCGACATCGAGTTCTCCAGACATGGCAGCAGATTCACGCCTAGACACGAGGTCGTTGTAGTTCTTGCGATGAATCTCGTAGTCGCGATTCAGTTGGGCAGCCTCGGCCTCGACTTGAGGCGCAGTCTTCATAGCGGCCAATGCCACGCTGTAACGGTCCTGGTATTCCTTAACACGAGTTTTCAAGGCTGCCACTTGGACCTCGGCCGTGGCGGCCATTCGCTGAAGCTCTTGCTGCATGGGGGATCCCCCGCCACTCGCCGTCGGCATGCTCATCGCTTGCTTTCGCAACTCCGCTGCCTCAACCTTTCGCTGTGCCTCAAGGTCCTTGATCATTTTGCGCAGCGCAACAACATCCGGATGCTGCTCGGTAAATCGCTGCATCAAGCTGTCAAGGCCGCGGCGTAGTTCGGCAATCCGCGCATCAATTTCGGGGGTCGAGACGGAGATCGCGGACTCCTGCATCAGCGACTGCGTCGTGGATGTGAGACCTTTCCTCTCCTCTTCCATTTGCTGCCTAGCAGCGTCGCGGGAGTTCTCGGCCTCCTTCAACTCCAAACGTGCACGCTCCATGGCGGAACTGAGCTCGCCCAACCGAGAGGCTGCATCCTTGCCATCGCCAGACATCATTTCCAAATTTCGGATGCGGAAAGCCTTTAACCGTTGCTCAGCCTCTTCGAGCTTGGTTTCGTAGGCTTTGATTTGCTCGTTGATGAAAGTCGTTGCCGTGGCCGTGTCTTTGCGGCTGGCGCCGAGCGACGACTCAACAAAGATGGACACCAAAGACTGAACGACCCGCTTGGCTGTGTCTCCGTCCTTGTCCTTGTAGGCCAAGGTGTAGAGGTTGTCCCGCCCAGTCGTTGCAATCGACAAAGTCTTCATCAGGTTATCGATCTGAGCTTCCTGTTCGGCCTTCGTTTGCTTCTTCAAGTCCAAATCGGCCATGCGCACCAGCTTCTCGATGTTGGGCCTGGTGATCAGGGTGCGACTCAGCATCGTGACCTGCTGCTCCACGTTGGGCTGCACAGCCAAGCCGGCCATCAATGGCTTCAAGATGGACTGCGTGTCCACGTAGATCCGCGCCTGGGACTCGTATTGATCAGGTACAGCAAACGAGGCGGCCATGCCAATCAAGCCAAGCACCCAAGCAAACAGCAATCCGAGCCAGCGGTACTTCCAGACCCGACGCGCCTGCGCCAACAACTGCGACAACAAGAGATCCATGCGCCCCTTTCAGGCCGAACCAAGTCCGCTGCTCGATCGGCAGCGGAGAGCCAATCAGAACAAGCTCTGCGGAATGATGAGGATGTCGCCAGGACGCACTTCAACGTTGGCGGAAACGTCACCACGCTTGATCAGATCCTTCAAACGCACCGAATACTGTTTGTTTCCGTCACCCGTGCGCAAAATGGTTGCCGCGTTGCCATCGGCAAAGTCGGTCAGCCCGCCTACCGCGATCATCACGTCCAGCAATGTCATTTTTTGACGAAACGGCAAGAACTGCGGCCGCGCAGCTTCGCCGACGACGCGAATCTGCTCACTAAATGGCCCGACAAAGCCGGTCACCACAACGGTCACAACGGGATCGCGAACGTACTTCGCAAGCACCTTCTCGACTTCACGGGCTACTTCAATGGAGTTCTTACCCTGAACCGACAACTCATCCACCAAGGGAGCAGCGATCTTGCCGTCTGGGCGAACCACCGTTGTTGTCGAAAGCTCCGGATTGCGCCAAACCACAATGCTCATCGAGTCGCCCGGGCCAATGATGTAGCTGTAGTTCTCTACACCGGCACTCTCAGGGGCCGGCGGGTAGGAATTGCTGGCACAACCACCAAGACCGAGCAGTCCTGCCATCGCCGCGACACCCAAACTGCCGCGTAGCCATTGGAAGCCGCTGCCCACGTTCTGCTGGAGAAAAATCATGCGAAAAACCTTTGCCAAAAAGAACGGGAAATCAGGAAACAGCCAAGAATCAAGGCCTTGACATGATGCCATAGCCCCTCCCGCGACCGCGCGGCCGGCACCCACTTGAACCAGGGATGAGATTGCTTCCACAACTGGCTCAATCCAAGTTGTAACGACCTGGCGAAATGATGTTGTTCGGGTCGAGCACCTGCTTCAGGTCGCGAACAAGACGCCAATAAGGCTGGCCTCCATCAACCACTTCATTCATCATGTCATTTCGTGCACGGTAGACGGACAAGCCTTCGCGCTGGATCAGCCGATGCAAGTCATCTGCGCACCTCTTTGCCCCACTGACTTCAGACTCAACGCGACGGTCAAACAAGAGATTCACAACCGCAACCAGGGCCATTGGCGTCTCGATGTTCAAAGTCATGTAAAGCCGCTGGCCGTGACGTTTTGCCTCGGCCCGCATTGCGGCGACAAACTGTTGGACAAAGGCGCCTTGCATAGGTAGCGCTGGGTTGATGAAGAGAACGCCGCAATGTGAATCTTCGAGCGATACAGCGCTGAGCTCGGGTTGTCCGTAGCGCCACAAGAGGTTGTCGATGGCAACGTCTGTCGGCTGACCCGAAGCCAAGCCATGCAAAGGACGAATCGCATCGATCGCAGCCGCATGAGCCCTTGCGAGGCCCCAGCGCCTAAGGGGATGCAAGACGGCCCACCCCAAGGCAAGTCTTTCGTCAGTCACCACCATCACTCGAGCCAAGCCGCCGACACGGGCCCGAACCAAACGCAGGGCCTCGCGAACCTGGGCTGAGCTTCCAGAGACACTCCCCAAACTCGACCACTCGTGCGGTGCCACGACCCGCAAAACGCGGGCAGCCTCTCCGCTAAGTGCAGCGCCCTTCAAGCCACAGTGCTGGCGCAAGTAGCTCTCAATCCCAGCCGTCAAGGTCGCCTCGGTACGTGCACGATCACCGATGTGAGTCACCCCCACCATCACGCCTTCGCGCTTTAGCGCCGCCAGCGCGTCGATGAACTCCCCCAACCGATCAGCGTCTCGCAAAGCCAAACTGATGGCCGCCTGCTTGGCGGCTCGAGGCAATAGACGAAAGCAAGCGCTGGTCACGATGCCAAAGTTGCCCTGTGAAAAGAGTCCATCCAGGATCGGGCCTAGTCCGTGGGGGTGCACATGAGCCAAGGGCGAGTCGGGGTCCGATGGCTCTTTTTTGCCGAGCCGACGAAAGCCGGTGTAAATGAGGTCCCCTCGCCCCGTGACAACCTCTAAGCCAAAGATGTCTTCGCGACGAGGCCCGAGGTACCCGACCCCTCTATCCAGGCTGTTGCCAAGCAAGCTGGTGCCGCGAGCAGATCCGGTGACATTGAAGGTCAAAGTCGGGTGATGCTTCGCCAAGAAATCCGCCAACTGGCCTTGTGTCACGCCAGGTTCAATCACCGCCACCGGATTGGCCGGGGCAATTGAATCCGCATTGAGAATGCGGTTCATCCGCGACAAGTCCACTTGCAAAGAACCCGGCCTTACCGGTTGTCGCCCACCATAGCCCCAGTTCAGCCCGGTCGAGTAGGGGTAGAGCGCGCGCCCCTCGACATTGGCCCAGCACACAAGTTGCTTAACTTGGTCGACCGACTCGCAGTAGACGCGAGCCTCGTCACCACTTGGCAAAACATCGGGCAAGGCGCTCATGGACGGCAGCGGCGCTTAAAGCTGTCCGAGCAAGTTCTTCACTTCGTCTTGGCGGTCAAACTTGGCTCCTAGTTTCTCCAGTTCCACCAAAACCGGCCGTGCCTCAGCCTTGCGCCCCGCCTTGAAGAGCAACTGAGCCAACTGCAATTGATGACCGGCGGCTGGATCCGCCTTGACCGCCTCGCGCTGCCGCAACAGCGCATCGTCCAGGCGCCCGCGAGCCGCAAGAATCGTGGCCATTGTGTCGAGGATGGGCCCAAAAGTAGGTGCCAATCGATGAGCCCGCTCAATGGTTTCGAGGGCTTCTGCCCTACCCAACTGAAACTGGGCCAAAGCCAAATTGTTTAGCGCTGCCGGGTTGTCTGGTTGAACGCGAAGAGCTTCTCTGAAACCTTCCTCGGCCCTCACATAGTCTTTGCTGCGCAAAGCTCGCTCTGCAAGGTAGACCCTGAACATCGCATCCTCGGGGTGGTCCGCAAGGTAGCTTTTCTCGAAACCACGCATTGCATCCAAAGCATTTCCAGACAATAAAACAGCGTGCAGTTTCACTGCCACCTCACTCCCGCCACCTCGCTGCATCGCCGCACGGTAAGCGGTCGCCGCTTGAGCATGCTGCTTCAAAGCGGTTTCGACATCGCCGGCCAAGACCCAACCCGAAGGGTCATCCGGACGCTGCTTCTGCACTTGCAGAGCCACCGCTCGAGCCTCCTTGTCCCGCAACTTGGCAATCAACAAGTTGGCCAAAGCTTGCTGCGCAGGCAAAAAATCTGCCCTTAATGAGAGCGCCCTTTGCAAGTGCGCGATCGACGCATCGGCATCACCCCGAGAGGCCTCAAGCTCCGCCATGCGCATCAATGGCACGGGCGATGTTGAGCGCAGGGAGGCCATCTTCGTGGCAGCCGCCAAAGCCGAATTCACATCCCCTAGGCGCTGAAGCACACGAGTCTCAGCGTCGTGAAAGGCTGGCTCATCCGGGAACGCCGCCACCCCCTCCTGCGCCGCAGCCAACGCCTCCTTGGTTTTGCCGTTCGCCAAATGCGCCTGAACCAAGGCAAGCCGAGGCTGTGGCTCACCCGGATGGCGCTTGATAGCCTGCGTGATCAGGCCCATCAACTCCTCGGGCTTTGCGCGAGCTTCCGTTCGTAGCGCAATGATGGCCATGTCCGCCTCAACCCGCCCGCCCTCCGACTCCGCAAGCTTTTGATAACGAGCAACAGCCGAATCTTGCTTGCCGTCACGCAAGTCAAGAGCAGCCAGAGCGCTTACGGCTGGCATGTAGTTGGGATTGAGCGCCTGTGCAGCTTCGAAATGCACGCGCGCCTTGGCAAGGTCGCCCCGGAGTGACTCAACACGGCCGCGCAAAGTCTGCGCCAACGGCCCGCTAGGCTGCTTCTTCTCCAATGCATCAATCGCGACCAGGGCCTCCTGCCACTGCTTGCGAGAGATGCGAAGAGCCACCAATGCCATCTCGCCCATCGCCCCGCTATCCGAGGCGCCAACTTGGCGCAACGCGGCATCCGACAGATCGCCTTGCCCATCGGTCGCGCGCGCCAAGATCAGTGCGGTACGAGCCCTCTGGTCGTCGGGCTGACGGGCCAAAGCCTTTTCGAACAACAATTTGGCCGCATTGACATCGCCTTGCTGCAGTTGCGCCTCCGCAGCGATCACGTGCACATCGGCCGGCACGACACGCATTTCAAGGAGCGGCCGGAGGCTGATCAGGGTACGGCCGGGCTCTCCTAAGCGAAGATACGTCCGCGCTAACAATGCACGCGCCGCGATATTCGCCTCGCCATCAGCCACTGCCTTGGTCAAGTGCTGCGCCGCTTGGACAAATGAACCGCGCTGATAAGCCACGGCGCCAGCCAAATGCAGAGCGCGCGAATCATCGGGCGTTAGCTTCAGCAGGGCCTGGACCTGCTCATTGGCCTGATCTAGCTTGCCCTGCTGACTCGCCAACAAGGCCCCTTGAAATACCGTCAAAGGATGCCTGGGGTAGGCCTCCTTCATGCGCTGTAGCTGCCGTTCAGCCGCATCCTTTTCGCCTGTTTGCGACAGCAAGCTCACCATCGCCCCCATGGCGGAGATGTTCTTGCTGTCAATCTTCAGAACATGACGGTATGCCTCAAGCAAGTCTGCAGGCGGGCGCCCGAGGTAGCTCATCAGCTCGGCTTTTAGGAGCCAAGGCGGCGAGAGCTTTTCGTTTTCAGGCAGAAGCGCTTCAAGCTGCTTGAGTGCCCCCTCAACGTCGCCGTTCGATGCTTGCCCGCGAACCAAAACCAGCTTTGCTGACAAATTCGCCGGATCGAGCCTCAAAGACTCCGTCGCCAGGTCATTCGCGGCCTGAACTCTGCCCTTGATGCCGAGCGCCGTTGCAAGCACAGACTTCAGCTCCGCCAATTGCCGGCGATCCTTCAGTTCAACATCTGAGAAGTCAGCCAAAAGCCGATCGATCTTCCCGCCAAGAAGAAGAGATACGGCAATGGTGGGGACAATTTCGTCGCCCTGATAACCACTCGCACGCGCTTTCTGCAACTCGATTGCAGCGCCGTTCATATCGCCAGACGCAAACAAGGCTTGACCCAAGAGCACGCGCGCGTCCAGCAAGTCAGGTTGCGATTGGAGCGCTGACTTCAAGAGCACAACTGCGGCCCCGCGATCGCCCTTCTCGAGCTCTACCCGAGCATCAGCCAGCTGCTCAGCAGCCGGCCTCTGCGAGCACCCACCGACCAAAAAAGCCAAACTGACCGCCACGGTCGCGAAACGCCAACGCGCCCCAAGGAGCTCCTCGGGAGAACTCTTCTTCACCTTCGCACGACTGACCATTTGCGCTTCGCCTCCAATAGGGCTATCGAGCTTAAGGCACAGCTCGTTGCGGTTACCAAGCACCGGCCCCTCGTTCCGAGGGGAGAAGCTAGGTCAGAGGCCTCCGAATCATGTCGATTTTTTTTACAAGTTGAAGGCAGGCCCCTTGAAGGAAAACTCCAAGTCATTGTTTGCAAAGGACAAATCATCGCTGGCACGGAGTCTGTTTAACAAAGGGCAGAGCAGAAAAGACCCCGATCACATTCTTCAACTGGAGTACGTT
>JBKCVH010000236.1:0-20628 GCA_046317675.1 Burkholderiales bacterium | reverse complement strand
GCCCCCGATGGGCGCGCCATCCTCAACGCCAATGCGCCGCCAAGCCTCGCCACCGCCGGCAGTGGTGACGTGCTGGCCGGCATGGTCCTCGGCCTACTGAGCCAAGGCATGGAGCCGTTTTTGGCCGCCGCAGCGGCGGTTTGGCTGCATGGCGAGGTGGCCCAGCAATTCGGCCCTGGCTTGATCGCTGAGGACCTTTCCGAGGGCCTTCCGGCGGTTCTCCGCTTGCTCGCGAGTTAATTCGGCTCAGTTGCGCAGGTACTTCTCGAACACCGCGCCGAAGTCGCGTGGCGAGAGTTCCTGGAGTTGCAGTTGGTTGACGGCGGCCACCAGGGCTTGGTACTGCGCCGTAACGCTGCCTGGGTTAGCGGCATCGCCACCGAGCTTGAACATCTGGCCGAGCGGCGCCAGGCAATGCAGCGCGTTGTCGCGAGCCTGGGCGTTGTGCGCCTGCATGCGGCTGATCGTCAGCAGCGCCTTGTAAAGGTCCTTGAGTTGCTCGATGAAGTTCTTGCGCACGTCGATGCTGAAGACGCTTGCGCCTTCGACTTGGAACTTCAACTCAATGTCCATGTCGATGGTGCCCGCCGTCTCCAGGGTGACGTGGTGGATGGCGTGCTTCGCGTAGTCGTAGCGCTTGATGGTGCGCTTGGACGAGACGGCCGAGTCGCCGTCGACATGGATCAGTGCGAGGTTGGTGAAGCAGTATTCATCCTTCTTCGACTTGATGAGAAAGAAGATCCGCTCGCCGTCTTCACTGAACAAGTAGTCGTCGGCATCGACTTTGTTGAAGTCGCTGGGCGGCACGATGATGCCGATGTCGCTAAGGCCGAGGGCTTCGGAGGCGAGACGTTTGAACATGCTGGTTTCCATCGGGGAGTGAAAGGAGGCGGCAGTTTGCCAAGGCCGCGCGACCCTCGCTGGGCTGGGCTCACCTCTTGCAGCAGATAGGCTCTGCCCCTTTCGAGCTCGTTTCTCTTGCAATGGCCCCCTTGAATCGCACCCAAATCACCCTGCGCTTCCTTGCGCAGCCCAGCACCGTGAACTTTGGCGGCAAGGTGCACGGCGGCACCGTGATGTCGTGGATCGACGAAGCCGCCTACGCCTGCGCCTCGGCCTGGTCACAGCGCTACTGCGTGACGGCCTTCGTGGGCGGCATTCGCTTCGTGCGCCCCATCGTGATTGGCGCCGTGGTGGAGGTGCAAGCGCAGCTGGCTTACACCGGCAATACCTCGATGGCGATTGCCGTGGAGGTGCGCTCAGGGGATGTGAAGGGGGGCGCGTTGCAGACCACGACGGAATGCGCCATCGTCATGGTGGCGGTGGATGCCGACGGCAAGTCGGTTCCTGTGGAAGCCTTCCCAGTGGCGGGTGAGGCTGCCGAGGCCTTGGCAGCCTCGGTGAAACAGCGATTGGCTGGGCGTTAGCCGACCTTGCTGCGCATCGCTACGCGTGCGCTCACAAAATTGAATGCGTACCCCACGGCCTCGACGATGCCTTGGTCAATGGACAAGCGCTCTTGCTCCGTCAGGTAGAAGCTGAAGTCCACCGCGTGGCGGATGTAGCGCGGGGGCAGGCGGTTGAGCGCCACGCAGGCAACGTCGCAAAGCAGGTCTTGGCTGATGGCGATGTCCGGGTAGTCGGGGGCGCTGGCCATCACGGCGGCAATTACCTCGCGCTCGTGGTGGTTGAACAGCTGGGTGAAGTCGGGGTTCGCCATGGTGATTTCCGATTGATGTGCTTGTGGGGTTTATAGAGGATTAGGCGGCACCCATGTCTGAGGACATTGCCGGGGTGGACTGCGATTTCCGGGCGGTGAAGTCCAGCATGCGGCGGATGCAGGTTTCGGCTTTGACCCGGGTCGCTTCCTCCACCTGAATCTGCGGTGCCTGGTTCTCCAGCGCTGCAATCAAATTGCGCAGGCCGTTCATGGCCATCCAGGGGCAGTGCGCGCAGCTCTTGCAGGTGGCGCCATTGCCGGCGGTGGGTGCCTCGATGAGCTCCTTGCCCGGCGCCAACTGGCGCATGCGGTGCAAGATGCCGTTGTCCGTGGCCACGATGTAGCGCTGCGCCGTTCCGTCCACCACGGCTTTGATGAGCGCGCTGGTGGAGCCCACCACATCGGCCAGGGCCACCACGGCCTTGGGGCTCTCCGGGTGCACCAGCACCATGGCGTCGGGGTGCTGTTCGCGCAGCAATTGCAGCTCCAGGCCTTTGAACTCGTCGTGCACGATGCAGGCGCCATCCCACATCAGCATGTCGGCCCCGGTTTGCTCTTGGATATAGCGGCCCAAGTGCCGGTCCGGCGCCCAGAGGATCTTCTGGCCTTGGGCTTTGAGGTGGTTGACGATGTCGAGCGCGCAGCTGCTGGTCACCATCCAGTCGGCCCGCGCCTTCACAGCGGCGCTGGTGTTGGCATAGACCACGACCTGCCGGTCGGGGTGGGCGTCGCAAAAGGCGGTGAAGTCGTCGGCTGGGCAGCCGAGGTCGAGCGAGCAGGTGGCGTCCAAGTCGGGCATCAGCACCGTTTTCTCGGGGCTCAGGATCTTGGCCGTTTCGCCCATGAAGCGCACGCCCGCCACCACGAGGGTTTGTGCCGCGTGCTGCTTGCCAAATCGCGCCATTTCCAGGCTGTCGCTCACGCAGCCGCCCGTTTCCAGCGCCAGGTCTTGCAAGTGCCCGTCCACGTAGTAGTGAGCCACCAGCACGGCGTTGTGGGCTTTGAGCAGTGCGGCGGCCTGCGCTTTGAGCGCCCGCGCCTGATCGGCGCTGACCGGTTCCGGGGTCTTGGCCCAGGCTTGGGCGGTGCAGGTGGCGCCGCTCTGCGTATCGGGGCGGTCGTAATCAAAGTGAATGAGAGCCATGCCCTAAATGCTAGCCGCGCTGGCAAGGCTCTGCGCCGGCTCACAGAACGCACCTGATTGCCCGCCGACTTGCTATGGGTTTCAGCCTGCAGGCCCCAATTCAAGCGCGGTCTGGCGCGCTACGACGCCCTCAACTGAAGAAGGCACTGGGGCTTTGCCCCACCGAGCGGCGCACCATGGCGCTGACGGCGCTGGCGCTGGCGTAGCCCAGCTCGGTGGCAATCCAGGCCATGGGCTTGCCGCGTTCGGCCAACTGCAGGGCTTGCTGCAACAAGGCTTGCTCGCGCCACAGGCGGTAGCTGGTACCCAGTTCGCTTTCGAACAAGCGCGCCAGCGTGCGTTCGCTCGCGCCCACGGCTTGCGCCCAGTCGGCGAGCCGGGCGTGTTGCTGGGGCGCGCTCAAGAGGGCCTCACAGAGCTTGCGCAGGCGTTTGTCCGTGGGCAGACTGAGCCCCAGGGCCAAAGGGCGCGCGCGGCGCAGTTCGTCAACCAGCAAGGGAACGAGGAGAGGCTCGCGGCTGGGCTCGTCTTGGGCCAGTTCACGCACCAGCTCCCTCAGCAGTGGGCTCACCTCCATCACCCGGCAGCGCTGCCAGCCAGGGCCATCGTCTCGGCCGAGTGCCTCGCTGGCGCTCTCGTGAACGTAAAGCGTGCGCAGTTCGGCTTCAGACAAGGCCGTGACAGCATGGCGGGCACCGGCTGGAATCCAGACCGCACGCGAGGGCGGCACCACAAAGGACTGCACGGCGCCGCTCGGCTCGGCCAGCACACGCACCGCGCCTTGCAGCGAAAACACGAGCTGCCCCCAATCATGGTGGTGGGGCTGAATGTCCATGTCGTGCGCCATGCGGCGCGCCTTGGCGCGCACCGGGCGCTCGGGGCTGGGCGCATACCGCTGCGGGTCCAGCGGCGGCATGGAGTTGCGGGGGTTGCTTGCGGTGCTTGCCATTGGCTGATTCTCGACAGTTTTAGGCTTGCTGTCGCCACCCAGCCAGCCCCGGCCCGGCGACCATTCAGCCCATGACGACGAAGACCTCGCTGCGCGACTTGGCCGACCCACTTCGGCCCCGCGACGACTGGCACACCATCGGCCTCGTGGGCCTGGCCCACGGCACCAGCCATTTCTTCCACTTGCTGCTGCCGCCGCTGTTTCCCGTGTTTGCGAGGGAGTTCGGGCTCTCTTGGGCCGAACTCGGTTTGCTGGTGACGGTGTTCTATGCGGTGTCCGGCGTCGGGCAGGCCACCAGTGGCTTTTTGGTGGACCGCTTTGGCGCACGGCCCGCCTTGCTCCTGGCCATGGCGGCCTTCTTTTTGGCTTCGGTGGCGGCGGGCACGGCGCAGGGCTATGGCGGGCTGGTGCTGGCCGCCGCCCTGGCGGGTTTGGGCAACGCGCCTTTCCACCCGGCGGACTTCACCATCTTGAACCAGCGCGTGGCGGCGCCTCGCATCGGCCATGCGTTTTCAGTGCACGGCATTTCCGGCAACCTCGGCTGGGCCATGACGCCGATGTTTGCCCTCGGCATTTGGCACGCCACCGGCAACTGGCGCTGGGTGTACGCCGGCACCGCCGCCGTGGCGCTCTGCGTGTTCGTGCTCTTGCTGGCGCAGCAACGCTGGCTTGCCGCCAGCACGGCGCCCAAGCGGGCAGCCGGTGATGAAGCCACCTTTGCCTTCCTGCGCTTACCCTCGGTTTGGCTGTGCTTCTCGTTCTTCTTCTTCACCACCGCAGCGCTGGCCGCCATTCAGAGCTTTGCCGGCCCCGCCATGGCCGCTTGGCATGGCGTGGCCCCCGAGCGCATGGCCGTGGTGGTGACGCTCTACATGCTGGCCGGTGCGCTGGGCATGCTGCTGGGCGGCTTTTGGGTGGCGCACCCGGGTGGGCGGCAGCTAGAGCGCAACATCGCGCGGGCGCTGGCCGCAGCCATGGGCCTGCTCCTGCTGGCCACCGTGCCCGGCGTGCCGCCCTTGCTGTCTCTGGCCCTGGTGGCGCTGGCCGGCGTGGGCACGGGCTTGGCCGGCCCAAGCCGGGATTTGCTCGTCAAGCAAGCGGCGCCGCCCGGAGCCACCGGCCGGGTGTACGGCACGGTGTACTCGGGGCTGGACATTGGCTTTGCGCTGGCCGCGCCGGTGTTTGGAGCGCTGCTAGATGCCGCATGGCCTCGCGCGGTCGTGATTGGCTCAGCAGCCTTGCTGGGCATGGCCTTGCTGGCGGCGCAGGCGGTGACTTGGTTTGGGCCGGGGCGAAGCGAGGGGGCGAGGGCGGCTGGGAGTTCTTCGGCTTAAGGCGCCCGGCTGGGCTTGGGCTGAGCTTGCTCCGCCAACGCCTTGCAGGTCCCGCGCACTTTGCTTCGGCAGGCCAACTTCCACGCCCAAATCCTTTGACCGGCGTGAAGCTCGATGGAAATCAAGTCGCCAGGAAGCCGCCGCTCGTGAATACCGGCTTCCGGCCATCAGCTGCCGTAGGGGAGAAGCAGCTTTCGGGTAGGCTGGCGACATGCTTGGGACATCAACGCTGAGCCTCGACGATCTGCCCGCAGTCGACAACACGGCTGCGAGCTGGGCCGTCGCCATTTCATTCCTTGCGGTGGAAGTCGAGGGGTTCGTAGCGTTGGGACATCGCATGCCCAAGGGGTATGGCGGTCATTAACGATTCCCATACAACACGTTAAGCATCGCAGAATCCAACCGCTCCTTCACCCATGTCGCTAGACCCGCAACTGCTTCCTGACCTCGCCGCCATTCAACAGAGAGCGAAGGCGCTCGCTATGGTGGAGGCGATCGTTTGCCCAGAGTGGGAGGATCGCTACTACAGCTACAACTGCAAATGGGGTACAGACGAAGAGATGGCGTCAATGCGCAATGGGCAAGGCGATGATTGGTTCTTGCTCTTCGGGCCTTTCGGCGCCGGCATTAAAGGGTTGGCGCACGAGACGAAGGTCGCTGGAGACGCTGAGCTCCTAGCAGAAGCACATCGTGTCCTGCCCAGCGCGTTCTCCTCCTTCCTGAGCGAGCCAGCCTTTAGCTGGGATTGGATGAGCTTCTGTTACTGGCGGTCGCAGCAAGACCGCGCTTGGTCACGCGTCGTTCATCCGCGCGCAGAATGCGCGGACCTTGAAGATGGGTCAATTGAGTTCCTCTCGCTGCTTCATGAACCTGCGGCAGCCTATGTCGAGTTTGCGGAGTGGTACTACGAGCGTTCGTTGCCGCTGGCGGCAGTTGAAGCGATCTACCGCAACGAGCCAGTAACGCAGGAGGTAGTGCAGGCTCTCAACTCAGAGCTTTCGGTCTCGGCCGTTGCAGCTGATGCAGCGGAAATTGGCTTTCCGCTGGCCAGCGATGCCTAGCCCCTGCATCGAGCGGGCGTCAAAGGGGCTTCGCCTTTTTGCCGCCGCGCATGTAGAACGTTGAGCATCAACGAAAGCGCGCACATGACCATTTGGATGCTCCGGATCGGTATCGCACTCGTCGTCGTCGGGCTGGCTTTGCTGTCGCCGATTGGAGATTTGCTACCTATCGACTTATGGTTGATTCTGAGAAGCTTGTTTACGGCTGGTTCAATGCCGGCAGACACTGTCTTTTATCGCCTCGCCCCAAGCGAGCCAAGCAGCGCCGTTGAGTTGGTTCTGATCGGGGTTGGGTTGGCGCTGGTTGGCGCATCTCTATATGTCCGGCAGCGCAAATGAAGCTGATGCCCAACTTTTCATTGCAGCAGACGCCTTCGCAGCCCACTGAACTCCGACGTTGAGTGACAGGTATCTGGAGCTGAATTGGGCAGCTCGAATGTCGCCAACGGGTCGATAGCGCCTAGTCACCCGCTGGGTGGGGATGCCGTGAAGCTGTCGCTCCCGCGCTTGCGCTTCTCCTGCACGACGTGGCGTATCGGCGCTGCCTCGCCACCCAGCATCAGCCTGAACGCTCCCTTCAAGTGGGCTGAACCCACGGTATGGACGGCGGTGCTTCAATGCTTGGCATGCAGACCCCCCTCTTGCCCACCCTGTACATCTCCCACGGCAGCCCCATGACGGCCTTGGAGCCGCGTGAAGCAGGCGCCTTCATGCAGCGCTTGGGGCCCGCCATCTACGCCGCATTTGGCAAGCCCAAGGCCATCTTGGCCATTTCGGCCCACAGCTTGGCGCGGGAGCCGGTGTTGTTGGCGGCAGTGCGGCACGAGGCGATCTTCGACTTCGGCGGTTTCGACCAGCAGCTCTACAGCTTGCGCTACGACGCCCCAGGCGCGCCGGAGCTGGCGCTGCGGGTGGTGGCGCTTTTGCAGGGCGCGGGCATTGCCGTGCACCGCGTGAACGAAGGCGGGCTGGACCACGGGATTTGGACGCCGCTGCGTTTCATGTTTCCGGCTGCCGATGTGCCGGTGCTGCCACTGGCTTGGCCGGCGGATGGGTCACCCGAGCGATTGATGGCGCTGGGTGCGGCCTTGGCGCCTTTGGCAGAGCAGGGCGTGTTGGTGATGGCCACAGGCAGCCTCACCCACAACTTGCGCCGCGTGTTTGGCAGCGGCCGCCCCCCTGAGGCGGATGCACCGGCGACACCGGAGAGCAGCGCCTTTCGCCATTGGTTTGCGGAGCGGGGTGCGGCTGCCGATTGGCAGGCCTTGCTGGACTACCGGCGCCAAGCGCCGCACGCGGTGCTGATGCACCCGAGCGACGAGCACCTGCTGCCTTTTTTTGTGGCCGCAGGCGCTGCAGGGCCCAGGCCCCAGGCTTTGCGCATCCATGAAAGCCTGGTGTTTGGCGACCTCGCCATGGATGCCTTCGCCTTAGGGCCCGCAGCGGCGCAACTGGCAGATGCTTTAGGTCGGTGAGTAGGGCGGCAAGCAGGGTTGCCGCCAACCATCAGTGGTAGCCAATCAGCACTGCGCCAATGACGAAGCTTGAGGCGATGGCGAACAGCCAAGCCTGGAAGCGCCAGATGAAACGGAACCAAACCCCCCAGTCCAACTTGCAAACGCCAAGGCAGCCCACCAAGCTGGCCGAGGTGGGGATGATGATGTTGGTCAGGCCGTCGCCCAACTGAAAGGCCAGCACGGCGATTTGACGGCCGACGCCCAGCAGGTCAGACAGTGGCGCCATCAAGGGCATGACCAAGGCCGCTTGGCCCGAACCCGAGGGCACGAAGAAGTTGACGATGGATTGCAACGTCAGCATCAGCCATGCCGACAAGGCGGTGGGCAAGCCCGAGAGGCCGTCGCCCATGTGAAACAGCATGGTGTTCAGCACGGAGGGCTTGGCCGGGTTGTCGCCGCCCAAAAGCAGCACCAAGCCTTTGGCCAAGGCCACCACCAAGGCGGCGGGCAGCAAGTCAGCGGCACCCTGGCGGAAGGCGCCGGCAAGCCCGTTGGCGTCGCAGCCAGGCTTCTTGCCGAACAGACCAATCAGGCCGCAAACCAAACCGATGGTGAAGAACTGACTGGCAATTTCAGGGATGTAGTAGCCCCAAGCCAGCACGCCCCAGGTCACCCAGACCATGCCGCCGAGCAGGGTCAGGAGAATCAATTGATCAGCGCCAGAGAGCTTGACCGTGCTCTCGTCTTGGGTTCCGGCATCGGCGTGCAGAAAGTGTTTTTGATCCGATGCCCAAGCCAGTGATTTGCCGGGGTTGGCCTTGACCCAATTCGCATAGCGCATCAGGTAAATGATGCCGAACAGCGTGAACGTGCTCCACATCACCAACCGGAAGGCGGCGCCTGAACCCACGGGAATGCCGGAAATGCCTTGTGCAATGGCGACGCCAAAAGGGTTCATCCAACTGGTGCCAAAACCGATCTGGGTTGCCACATAGGTGACCATCACGGCGCAAATGCTGTCGTAACCCAGGCGCACCAACAAAGGGGTGAGCAAGATGCAAAAGGCAATGGCTTCTTCGCCCATGCCAAACACCGCGCCACCCAGCGAGAACAGCAGGAAGAGCAGGGGCATCAGCAGGTAAAGGTGCCCAGCGCCACGCCGGATCAGCACGGTCAGGCCGCGGTGAATGGCGCCCGTGTGCATGATCATCCCGAAGGCGCCGCCGATCACCAAAATGAAGGCCACCACCCCAATGGCGCTTCCATGCTTGCTGCCGCTGACCATGCCTTCGAAAACGAAGTTCAAGAAGCCGATGTTGTCGCCGCTACCGAACAAGGAGACGCCAGTCCAGCCCTCTACCAGGCGGAAGCTCTCGGGAATCAGGCGCGGTTTGCCATTGACCTGCTGAACATCAAAAACACCGGCCGGAATCAGGTGCGATAGCGCTGCCATGAGGGCAGCCATGAAGAACAAGATGACGAATACATCCGGCATCGAGAACTGGCGTTTTTGGGTCATGGAGCAACTCTCAAGGGTCTAGCAAGGCCAAGCGCCGGCGCAAAGGCTCGGGCGAAGCGGCGCAGTGTGTCCGGCCCCCTTCCGGCTGCACAGCGGGTTGCACCGGAGCGTGCGAGCCCCCTGCAAGTCCATGTCGCATTGGTGCAAACGCGTGGGGCTCATGGCAACGGTGAGCCTGTCACTTGCATGGGCCCCGCCTCTGTTGGGGCGATTGGCGGCGTCCTGATCGGCCGGCGTCTCAGCGCGGCATGAGCGGCTTGAGGAAGCGGTTCTCAGCCCAGCGGAACAAGGCCACCAAGCTCATGGTCATGACCAAGTAGAAGGCGCCCGCCGTGAGGTAAGCCTCAAAGGGGATGTAGTGCACCGCATAAATGCGCTTGGCCACGCCGGTGAGGTCGGCAATGGTGACCAGCATGGCCAGCGAAGTGCCGTGCAGCATGAAGATGGCCTCGTTGCCGTAGGCCGGCAGGGCGCGGCGCAGGGCGGCGGGCAGCACGATGCGGCGCAGCATGGTGAAGCGGTCCATGCCGTAGGCCTTGGCGGCTTCCACCTCACCGTTCGGCAGGGAGCGAATGGCGCCCGCAATGATCTCGGTCGTGTAGGCGGCGGTGTTCAGCACAAAGGCCAGGCAGGCGCAAAACCAGGCGTTTTGCAGCCAGGCCCAAGCAAAGCTCTCGCGCACGGCTTCGAACTGGCCCAGGCCGTAATAAATGAGGAAGAGCTGCACCAGCATGGGGGTGCCGCGAAACACGTAGGTGTAGACCCACACCGGGCGCCACACCCAGGGGTTGTGCATGGCCCGCAGCACGCCCAGCGGAATGGCGATGAGCAAGCCAAAGGCCAATGAAATGGCCAGCAGCTGCAGCGAAACCCAAGCGCCGCCCAAGTAGAGCGGCAGGTTCTCGGCAATGGTGCTCCAGCCGTCCATCAGAGTTGCCCCTGCCGAACGCCAATGGCGAGCTTCTTTTGCGCCCAGGCAAAGAAGAACTCGCTCACCGAGGTGAACAGCAAATAGATCAGGCCCACGGCCAGGAAGAAGACGAAGGGCTCTTTGGTGGCGCCGGCCGCGTCGCCGCCGCGCTTCATCAAATCGTCGAGCCCAATGACGGACACGATGGCGGTGCTCTTGACCAGCACCAACCAGTTGTTGCTCACGCCCGGCAGCGCGTGGCGCAGCATCTGCGGCAATTGAATGCGCCAAATGACTTGCCAAGCACTCATGCCGTAGGCCATGCCGGCTTCACGCTGGCCCGGTGGCACCGCCAAGTAGGCGCCGCGAAAGGCCTCGGTGAGGTAGGCCCCGAAGATGAAACCGATGGTCAGCACACCGGCCACGAAGGGGTCTACGTCCACGTAGCTGTCGCTGCCCAATCGGGCCACGAGGTCGTTCACCAGCACTTGTCCGCCGTAGAAGACGAGCAGCACCAGCACCAAGTCTGGAATGCCGCGCACTACGGTGGTGTACCACTGCGCCGGCCAGCGCAGCCAGCGGGAGCGGCTGAGCTTGGCAAAGCAGCCAATGAGACCCAGCGTCATGGCCACCGTCAGCGAGAGCAGCGCCAAGCTCAGCGTGAGCATGGCGCCTTCAAGCAGACTGGGGAGGAAGCCTTGAAGCATGGGCCTGCGCTTTGAGAGTGATTACTTCTTCTTCGGCGCGACGTCGTAGGCGAAGTACTTGCTGCTGAGCTTCTTGTAGGTGCCATCGGCGAAGGCGGCATCAATGGCGGCGTTGAACTGAGCGCCCAGGGTCTTCTCGTCGGCCTTGCGCATGCCCACGCCGATACCGACGCCGAAGTACTTCACATCGTCGATGTCAGGGCCCACGAAAGCCATGCCCTTGCCGGCATCCGACTTCAAGAAGCTGTCGACCGCGTACTTGTCGACCAAGGTGTAGTCCACACGGCCGGCTTTCAGCTCCAAGTAGATTTGGTCTTGGGTTTGGTAGCGAACGATGGTCGCGTCTTTGTAGAGCGCGTTCACGTAGGTTTCAAAGGTGGTGGCCGACTGCACACCGATCTTCTTGCCCTTGAGCGTTGCGGGGGTGGTGTCGCCCTTGGTGCCCGTTTTGGCCACAAAGATGGCGGGCGAGGCGAGGTAGGTCTTGCTGAAGGCGATGGCCTTCTTGCGGTCGTCGGTGATGGAGAGCGAGGCCATGATGGCGTCGATCTTCTTGGCTTGCAATGCCGGGATCAGGCCGTCGAAGTCGGTCTTCACCAGTTCGCACTCCACCTTCATTTGCGCGCAGTAGGCGTTGGCCAAGTCGATTTCGAAGCCCTTGAGCTTGCCGTCGGCGCCGACTTCGCTGAACGGAGGGTAGGCGCCTTCAACGCCAATGCGCAGCTTTTTGCCTTGGGCGGAAGCCGGTGCCACAGCAACGGCCAGAGCGGCGGCGGCCAAGACGGTCAGGGTGCGACGGAGCATGGTGTGTCCTTAAAGATGGGGCCGGCACATTGAAGGAGATGGCAGCGGGCCCAGTGCGCCGCCATCAAAAAAGAGTAGCGGGCCGCATGGGCTCGCCGCAACCGCACCTTAACTCCAGTTGCGCAAGGGTTTGCGGTGTGCTTGCAAAAACGCTTGCAACAACATCAGCGAGGGGAGATGTCGTAGCTGAAGTACTTGTCATTGAGCCGCTTGAATTCGCCATTGGCGCGCAGCGCGTCAATGGCCGCGTTGAAGCGGGCTCCTAAGGCTTTTTCATCCGACTTGCGCATGCCCACGCCCACGCCAACGCCGAAGTACTTGGAGTCGGTGAGGTTCGGCCCGACGGTGATGACGCCCTTGCCAGATTCGGACTTGATGAAGGTCTCGGCAGCGACTTTGTCCACCAGCGAGTAGTCGATGCGGCCGCTCTTGAGGTCCAGGTAGACCTGGTCCTGCGTGGCATAGCGGGTGATCTTGCTTTGCCGGTACAGCGCATTCACATAGGCCTCATTGATGGTGGCCGACTGCACACCGATTCTTTTGTCCTTCAGGGCCGCGGGCGAGATGTCGGAGCCGGTTCCGCTGCGGGCAATGAAGGTTTGCGGGGTGGAGTAATAGGGTTTGCTGAAGCCGATGGCCCTGCGGCGGGTCTCGGTGATGGACAAGGAGGCCACGATGGCGTCGATCTTGCCGGCTTGCAGTGCGGGGATGAGGCCGTCGAAGTCGATCTTCACGAGCTCGCAGCTCACTTTTATTTGGGCGCAAAAGGCCGCAGCCAATTCAATCTCGAAGCCTTTGAGCTTGCCGTCGCTGCCGATTTCGCTGAATGGCGGGTAGGCGCCTTCAACCCCAAGGCGGAGCTTTTGAGCTTGCGCCGAACTGCCGGCGTGCACCAAAAGCAGTGCGAGCGCCGCGAAAAAAACTTGCATTCGACGAAACATGAAATCACTCCCCGCCGCAGAAAAGTCCCGGTCCAACCTTACCCCGAGACGACCGTGCTGGGCCTGAGGTCTGGCCCCACCCCCCGGCGTTCATCAAAAACAAAGCAGCCGCCCCGGTAGTGGGCGCCGCCGGCCAGTTCAAAGTACTTGAGGATGCCGCCCTCCAGTTGGTACACGGGGGCATCCACTTGGTCTTGCAGCAGCAACGCAGCTTTCTCGCAGCGAATGCCGCCGGTGCAGTAGCTGACCACGGTGTGGCCCGCCAGTTCCTCGCGGTGGGCCGCCACGGCGGCCGGGAACTCGGTGAACTTGTCGATGCGCCAATCCACCGCACCCTCAAAGGCGCCTTCATCCACTTCA
Source organism: Burkholderiales bacterium (assembly GCA_046317675.1). Taxonomy (GTDB): domain Bacteria; phylum Pseudomonadota; class Gammaproteobacteria; order Burkholderiales; family Burkholderiaceae_C; genus Inhella. The sequence goes on along the minus strand of JBKCVH010000236.1, from coordinate 7,722 downwards.
AAGGCATTGCGAGTGTCCAGCAGCTTGATGGTGCGGCCGGTGTCGTCATGGCCTTGGTCCAGCCAGCGCTTCAGGGTGAGCGCATCCACGGCGGGCGCGCGCGCTTGTTCGGGCGGCATGGTCCAGTCCATGCGAATGATTTCGCGCTTGACCTTGACCTTGAGCCGCTGGAAGGGCTGGGCTTCGCTCCAACTTTCTTTGGCCTCCAGGCCAGCAAAGCGCGCATCAAGGCGCAGGGCGTCGAGCCAGGCGTGAATGCCGCTGGCCGCGCCGGCCAAGAACAAATTGATGCCTTCGCTGGCCAAGAGCACGGTGCCCTTGAGTTCGAGTGCGGCGGCGCGTTCTTCCAGCAGCGGCCGGAGCGATTCGCAATCGGGCAGCGCCACAAAGCGGTAGGCGCTGATGTTGAGCACTTGCGGGGGCTGGGTCTCGGTCACTTCAGGGAATCAATGAATGGGCGCGCCGCTTCGAGCGAGGCGCGGGGGTCTTCCAGTTGGGGCACATGGCCCAGCCCGGGCAAGATCTTCAAGGTGGCAGGCGCAGCGTCGGGGCCGCGTTGGTCCAGGTACTGCTGGGCAAAGCGGGGCGGAATCAGGCGGTCTTTCTCGCCCCACAGCAGCAGGGTGGGCGCCTTCACCAGGGGCCAAGCCTTGGCATGCAGGCCCGTGGGCACTTCGGCCAGCAGGGTTTGAATGCGTTGGTGCAGCGCGCGCCGGTTGCCTTCGCGAAGGCTCATTTCAAAGAACCGGTCCACCTCGGCATTGCTGACCCGCGCGGCGTTGCCGTAAACCGCTTCCACGCTGTTTCGCACCAGCGGCCTTGGCAACAGGAAGCGGCTGAGCCAGGCGCTCGGCGCATAGGCGCTGGCGGAAAAGCCAATGGGCAGGTGGTCGGGTTCAAAGGGCAGGCCGGAGGGGTCGACCAACACGAGCCCGGCCACGCGCGTCGGGTGGCGGGCTGCGGTCATCCAGGCCACTTCACCGCCCAAGGAGTTGCCGGCAATCACCACCTGCTTGAGCTTGAGTTCGTCCAGCAGCGCTTGGATGAAGCGCACATAGGCCTCAATGCCGTAGTCCTCGCTGGGCGAGGGGCCGGTCAGCCCAAAGCCGGGAAGGTCCACGCGCAGCACGCGGCGGGTTCTGCTCAGCTCTCGGGTCCAGCCGTCCCAGGTTTGCAGGCTGTCACTGGTGCCATGCAGCAGCAGCAGGGGCAGCGTGTCTTCGCGGGGGCCTTCGTCGCGCAGGTGGGTGAACTGAACTTGATCGCCCACCCTCAGCTCAAGGAATTGCGAGGGCGGCGCCGCCCAGCGCGCCACCAAGGATTCGAGCGACCGATCCGGCGCCTTGAAGGTGGCCGCCGTGGCCGCCAGCATCAGCAGCAGGATGCCGACGCTGCGGATCAGGAAGCTGGAGAGGCGCGGGCTCACTTGGGTGTGGTGTTGGCTGTGGGGCTGGCTGGGGCGGCGGCAGCGTTGATGCGCACCGGCACCGTGGTGGAGCACAAATCAACTCGGCCCACGTTGTGAACAAACCAGCCACTGCGGTTGCGGCGGTTGTGCAGCAGCTCAAACCAGGTGGGCGTGTCGGTGCGCAGCACCTTCACACTGAGGCGCTCGGCTTCCGGCACATCGGCCAGCAAACGGGCCCGCACCAGCGGGGGCTTGCTTTCACTGCCGGCATAAAAGCCCATGGCGCCACCACCACGGGGGAGGGCCGCCAGATGCTCAATGCCGCGCAGCACACGGCCCACGCTGGTGATGTTGAGGTCCAGGCTGCGCGGTGCTTGGCCGATCACGGCATAGAGCGAGCTGCCGTTGCTGGAGTCGATTTCATTGCCACGCCCTGCGCCCACGTTGCCGTAGCAGTGCGCCAGCCAAGCGCGGCCTTGGGGGGTCTTGGAGGGTTCAGCGGCCACCGGGAAGCCGTCCACAAAGCCGTTCAGGCTGGACCAGCCGTCGGTTTCAGCCAGTGCATGAAAAGGCAGGCCGGCCAAGGGGGCGTCGAACTCGGCAGGCACTTTGGCCTGGGCGCCGGCGGGCAAGGGTCGGGCGGCCGTGCCTTCACCGCCATCGCCCCACTGGGTGACAAAGTTGTCTTGCACGCGTAGCACCGACAGCCCGTCGAAGAAGCCGCCTCGCACCAGGGCGCGCACATTGGCCACGTGGGCGGGGGCCAAGCGGGGGGCCAATTCCATGATGACCTGGGCCGGCTCGGCTTGGGTGCCCAGCTTGAACTCCATCAGCACGATGTCTTGTGGGTCGGGTTCGCGCCAGGCTTCTGGCGGCGAAGCGGCCAAGATGTCGGCCGTGGTGCGGGCGGGCGCACCGCTGGCCCGCATGGCGCTGTGGGCCGCAGCGGCGGCGCTGTCGCCGGCCAAGGCAGCAGCGGTGGCGGCCGTGGCGGCCAACATGCCCGGAGACGCGGCGGCGCCGGCAATGGCCGAAGGGGGCGCGTTCTTCCTCGGCTTGGCGCGAGCCGGCGTCTTTTTGGCGGGCTTCTTGCTGGAGGCCTTGGCGGCCGGCTTCTTGGTGGCTTTGCTGGTGCTGGTCTTGGCCTGCGCTTGCGCGGCGGGCGGTGCCAGCGCGACGCTGGAGGCGGCCAGTGCCAATGCCATCGCGCGCAGGGCCGCGCCCAGGCCAAGAGAGTTCAAAGAAGTGAGCATGGATCAGGGGCGCCCTGCGTGGGGCCAGATTGGGCATCGAGGGGGCGCGAGCATACCGGCGCAGCCCTTGATCTCACGCTTCTGCGGTGCGGCTTGGGCCTGCCAACGGGGCGCACAACTGGCTGCGCAAGCCACTGCGCCGGAGCGTGGGGTTCCCCACGGCCGATTGCAGCGCGGCGGCCGTGCCGGCAATGCCCAGGTGCTGCCGGGCCCTTGTAGCGCCGGTGTACAGCCATTCCCGGCTGAGCCACTCCAGCTCCGGCACCAGCAGCAGCACGGCGTCAAACTCGGAGCCTTGGCTTTTGTGAACGGTCAGCGCAAAGGCACCGTCGAGCTCGGGCGGCAGGCGCTCCAGGGGCAGGCGCTGCGTTTCGCTGGTCAAGCCGCGCCGCAGTTGGGCCTGCAGAGCGCCGGAGCCCGAGGGCTCGGGCAGCAGCAGCGCGATGTCGCCGTTCACCAGGCCGCCGGCGGCGTGGTTTCGAGTGATCAGCAAAGGCTGGCCGAGCTCCGGTGGCGCGCCACGGGGCAAGGCCGCGCGAAGCCAAGCAGCAGCGGCCGCATTGACGGCGCGGGTGCCCATGGGCCCGGCATGGCCAGCGCAGAGCACCCGGAACCGAGCCCAGGCCTGCCAAACGGCGTCTTCGAGTTCGGGGCTCCCCGGCTGCTGCCAGAGCGCCCGAAGGGCTTGGGCGTAGGGGCCGAAGCCATCAGCCAGAGCGGCTTGAAGGTCGGGGGTGGCGGGCAGGGCGTGCAGGTCGGCGGCGCCTTCGTGAAGGGTGGCCAGGGCTGCGTCGGCCAAGCCGTCGCGCACTTGCTGGGCGAAGCGCCCGATGCCGCTCTCGGCCGCAAAGCGATGGCTGCGCTGGAAGCTGATGGCGAGGTCGGGCAGGTCGCCGTCTTGGGGCAAGTCCAAACTGGCGAGGCCAAGGGCGGCCTGCATCGCCTGCGTGGCTTCCGGGGTCCAGGAGGGCGCTTGACTGAGCTCGGCCAAGACGGCCCCGTTCTCGACCGCCGCGAGCTGGTGGCGGTCGCCCAGCAGCACCAGGCGGGCGGAGTCGGGCAGCGCGTCAAACAGCTGGCGGGCCAGGGCGAGGTCCAGCATGGAGGCCTCGTCCACGACCAACCAATCCACGCTCAAAGGGTTGTCTCTTCCCTGGCTGAAGCCTTGCGGCCCAGCGCCTAAAAGGCGGTGAAGAGTGAGGGCCTCGGTGGGCAGGGCGCCCATCAGCTGGGCCTGCAGGTCGGCACCCAGTTGCGGCGCCAGCTGCTCTGCACCGGCGCGCAGGGCTTCCAGCATCCGCTGCGCCGCTTTGCCGGTGGGGGCCGCCAGTCGAATGCGGGCATGTGGCTGCTCGGCCAAGACGCAGGCCAGCAGCTTGACCACGGTACTCGTTTTGCCCGTGCCCGGGCCGCCACTGATGAGCGTGAGCCGTTGGCGAAGGGCTTGGGCCACGGCCAGGGCTTGCCAATCAAGGATGTTGCTGTCGGCTTGCGGGGGAAACAAGCTGCGCAGCGGCTCGGGCGCGATGGCCACAGGTGGCGCCGCACGCAAGCGTTGAATGGCGGCAGCCAGCGCTTGCTCGTGCTCAAAGTCGCGGTGCAGGTAGAGCTGCTGGGCGGCGTTGATCACAAGCGGCCGCCCCTGGGACTCGCTGGGATCGTCTTCCACCAAGCTGGTGGCGCGCAGTTGGGCGGCGTCGCGGCTGCTGAGCTGCAGCAGCACATGGCCGGCGGCGCGGTCTTGCTCCAGTTGGCTCACGCAGCGCTGCAGGGTGTCGGCGATGGAGGGCGCCAGCTCCGGGTGCAGGGTCTGCGCCCAGCCCACAAGGGTGTTGGCCAAGCGTTCGGGCCAGGGGATCAGGTCAAAGGCGGCGTTCACAGCAGGGCGTCCAATTCATGGAGCAGGGGCGCGGGCGCGTGGAGCCAGTACTGGCCGCTGGTCTGACCAAAATCTGCTCGCATGCCGCGCACAAAGAGAAGCACGGCGCCGCCCAAGTGCTCGGCGGGCTCGTAGCCGCTCAGGGTTTGGCGCAGGTGGCGGTGCAGGGCCAGCAAGTAAAGCAGGCCCTGCAGCGCATAGCCGTGCTGGGCCACGGTGCTGCGCAGTGCGGCGGGCGTGTAGCTGGCGGCATCAAAGCCGAGGTGGTTGCTCTTCCAGTCGGCCACATAAAAGCGCCCTTGGTGCTCGAACACCAAGTCCACAAATCCGCGCAGGTAGCCGCGCAGCACGGGCAGGCGCAAGCTCGGTGAGGGCACGCCGTGCGCTTGCAGGAGCTGCTGGAGCTTGATCAGGTCCAACTGCGGCGCGTTCAGGTGGAAGGGCCACTCCAGCAGCCGGCGCTCGGCCTGCAGGTCCGCTAGGCGCAGTGGCGTGCCATCCGGCAACTGGAGCGGCGCTTGGGCCGCCTGCGTCAGTGCGTGCTGGAGTTGCTGGGGCCAGTGCTGCGCGTCGCCCTCCATGGCGGGCGGGTGCAGTTGAAGGGCCTGCGCAATGGCCAAGGGCCAGGTGGCGGGGGCGCTCAGGTCGGCGCGCTCCAGGGCAGCGTGCAGGCAGTCGCCCGCATTGCTGCCGCGTGGAAACAGCAGGAAGTCGCTCGGGTCCAGGGGCGGGGCTTCGGCCAGCGAGGCCTGGGGGGCTGCACCCGGCTGAACCAGTCGGCTGAAGCTGCCCACCCAGCGCAGTGGCGGCAGCGGGGGCGCTGCACGGGCTTGCAGCACGCGGGCATCGGGCGGCGAGCGCAGCATGGGCGCGGCGTCCATGGGCTCATCGAGCTGTCGCAGCGCGATGTGCGGCAGCGGGGCGCTCCAGGCCTCGGCAATGAACTGGGCGTTGAGGTCGTGGCTGGGCCAATGGGCAAGGCCATTGCTGGCCACCAAGGCGTGAATTGGTGCGTGATTGCTTTGCTTGGCGCTGTAGCCATTGCCGGACTTCACTTGGTAAGGCCCAATGGTCACGATGCAGCGCAACACCGCACGGGTGAGCGCCACGTAGTGCAGGCGCATGGCCTCGGCGGCGTCTTCCAGTTCGAGTGCGGCCTTGGCAGCGGGCGGCAGCGCCTCGCCGCGGTAGTCCAGCACCAGTTGTTGGCCGTCGTGCACGGCCTGTGCCCAAGCCTTGGCGTTGCCGCGTGAGCTGCGGCCCTCAAAGGCAAACGGGTGGTACACGATGGGGTACTCCAAGCCCTTGCTGCGGTGCACGGTCACGATGGCCACGCGGTCGGCGTCGCTCTCTAGGCGCAGTTGGGCGTCTTCTGCCTCGCCGGCATCGTGCCGCTGGGCTTGCATCCAGGCGAGCAAGGCCATGGGGCTCTGGTCGGACTGGCTTTGCAGCAGCTCAAAGAGGTGCAGCACATTGGTGAGCCGGCGCTCGCCTTGGGGCAGGGCCAAGAGGCGCTGCGCCACACCGGCTTCCTCCAGCCAGCGGCGCAGCACAGGGGCGAGCCCCTCTTGCGCTGCCTCGCGCCAGCTGGCCCATTGGGCGCGCCAGCGGTCTTGCTGGGCGTCGTCGGCGTGGGCAAGTTGGGCGGCATTAGCGCCCATCAGCACGGTGCTCAATGCGGCACGCTGCAGGCTTTCGCGGGCGGGGCCGAGCAAGGCTTGCAACACCAAGTGCAGCTCTTGCGCTTCGCTGCTGCGCCACACACTGGCTTGGCCGTTTGCCACGCTGTCAATGCCGGCTTGGGCCAGGGCTTGGGCCACCTCGGCGGCTTGCCGGTGCGTGCGCACCAGCACGGCGATGTGGCCGGGGCGCAGTGGCTTGTCATTGAGCTGGCTGGTGTTCAGGCGCTGCGCGATGTCAGCCGCCAGGGCGCTGAGCACGCGCCCGGTGGCCTGCACCTTGGTGAGCACTTCGGGGGCCGTTGGCACCGGCCAGGTCCAGAGTTCCAGCGCCGCCGTGGGTTCGGGCTCCGTCAGCTTGGGCTTGGGCTTGGCCCCGGCCTGCACCGGCACGTAGTCCAGCCCCTTTTGCAAGAAGGGCTGGGCTTGGCGCTGGAAGAGGCCGTTCAATGCAGCCAGCAGCTCCGGCGTGGAGCGCTGGTTGTGGGCCAGGGTCCAGACGGCGTCGGCTTCGTCGCGGGCGGCCAGGTAGGTGGGCAGGTCGGCTTGGCGGAAGCGGTAAATGGCCTGCTTCGGGTCGCCCACAAAGAAGCAAGGGCCGCTTTGCCCCTCGAACAGCGCCCGGAACACGGCGTACTGCTGCGGGTCGGTGTCTTGGAACTCGTCGATCAAGGCCACCGGAAAGCGCGCGCGCAGTTGGGCCAGGGCGTTGGGGTCTTGCAAGCGCTCGTGCAGCTGGCCGAGCATGTCGGCAAAGCCCAGCAGTCGCCGCTCGGCCTTGAGCGCGGCCAGTGCCGGCAAGCCCCACTGCAGCCAGCGGCAGCGGAGGTGGCGAAGCTCGGCGTCCAAGTGCGCTTGCAGTTGCTCCCTTGCTGCCAGCAGCGCTTGGGCCAAAGCGTAGAAGCGCTGCTCCGGCGGGCCGGGCTTGTTCTTGAGCGGCACCAGTTTGTCGGTGGTCAGCAGCGCCAGTTTGTGTTTGTCGGGGAGCTTTCGGGACAGCGCATCGCCGGCGGCCAGCAGCTCGTCCCAGTCGGCAAAGGCTTGCGCCAAGGACTCCGGGTGGAAGCTTCTTTTGGTGAGGTTCGGCAAGGCGGCATGCAGCTCCGTCCACATCTGGGCCCGGCTGGCGGCCCAGCTGGCGCGCGCCTCGGCCAAGGCGGCTTGCGCCATGGCTTCCACAGCGTCTGAAGACGACACCGCGTCGGGCCAGATCAGCTGCGCCACGGGCTTGTCGGCCAAGCGCTTGAGCTCATTCGCCCAGTCCTCGGGGCTTTCCTTTTTGGCCAGCATGTGGGCCAAGAGCGCCGCGTTCTGAAGGGGCACCAGTTCGCGCCGCCAGAAGCTTTGGGCCAGCTCCAGGCGCAGGGGCGCTTCGTCCTTCACCACTTCGAGTTGCTGTGCGCGGCCTGCGGCGAAGCCGAGCTCGCCCAAGGCGCGCTGGCAAAAGCCGTGGATGGTGAAGATGCTCGCTTCGTCAAAGCTCTGCAGCGCCAGCTCCAGGCC
>JBKCVH010000235.1:0-16943 GCA_046317675.1 Burkholderiales bacterium | reverse complement strand
AGCTGAAGTGGGTGCGCAGCAATGCCAAGGGCCGGCAGGCCAAGAGCAAGGCGCGTCTGGCCCGCATTGAGGAGCTGAGTGACGTCGACTACCAGCGCCGCAACGAAACCAACGAAATCTTCATTCCCGTGGCCGAGCGCCTGGGCAATGAAGTGATCGAGTTCGTCAATGTCAGCAAGAGCTTTGGCGATCGCTGTCTGATCGACAACTTCAGTTTCAAGGTGCCGCCTGGCGCCATCGTCGGCATCATTGGCCCGAACGGCGCCGGTAAGTCCACGCTGTTCCGCATGATTCAAGGTGTCGAGAAGCCGGACAGTGGCGAGGTCAAGATTGGCAAGACCGCCAAGCTGGCTTTCGTGGACCAAAGCCGTGCCAGCCTGGCCGGCGAGAAGACGGTTTGGGAAGACGTTTCGGGCGGGCTCGACAACATCGTGGTCGGCAAGTTCGTCATGCCCAGCCGCGCTTACTTGGGCCGCTTCAACTTCAAGGGCAATGACCAGCAAAAGTTGGTCGGTCAGCTCTCAGGTGGTGAGCGCGGCCGTTTGCATTTGGCCAAAACCTTGGCCGAGGGCGGCAACGTGCTGATGCTGGACGAACCGTCCAACGACTTGGACGTTGAAACCTTGCGCGCCCTCGAAGAGGCGCTGCTGGAGTTCGGCGGCTCGGCCATGGTCATCAGCCACGACCGCTGGTTCCTGGACCGCATCTGCACCCACATCATGGCCTGCGAAGACCAGAGCCAGTGGACCTTCTTTGACGGCAACTACAGCGAGTACGAAGCCGACAAGAAGAAGCGCTTGGGTGAAGAAGGCGCGCGCCCGAAGCGCGTGCGTTACAAGCCCATCGTGTAACGGAAGGTTCATTCTTCTTTACGCAGCGCGCATAGAGGCTACATGGGTGGAGTTCACAGTTCATCCATCCCAACCCGCTGGAGCCCTCCATGCAACAGACCCTGAAGTCCCTTCTCATCGCCAGCACCTTGGTGCTGGCGGCCGCCACCCCGGCCGTTTTTGCCCAGAGTGGCCCAGGCCGCATGGCCGGCCCTCACGAAGCCCACGGCATGCCGGGCGGCCATCGCTTCCTGGATGCGCTCGAAGATGTCGGTGTGAGCGCGGCCACCCGTGAACAAGTGAAGGCCATCTTCAAGGCCGCCCGCGAGGATTTGAAGGGGCAGCAGGAGCAAGGCAAGGCGTTGCGCCAGCAGGCGCTGCAACTCTGGGCCGCTCCCAACATTGACGCCGCCGCACTCGACGCGGTTCGCAAGCAGCAAAGCGTTTTGCATGACCGCACCACCAGCCGCATGCAGCAAGCCATGGTCGATGCCGGCCGCCTGCTCAGCCCCGAGCAGCGCGCCAAGCTCGCGGAGCGCATGAAGAAGGGGATGCAAAGGATGCAACAGCGCCGTGACAGCTGAACCCGACCTGCGCACCTTGGCCCAGCTGCTGCTCGTTGATGACGACGCGCGGCTGGCCGACATGGTGCAGGGCTACCTCGGCAAGGCTGGCTACCGCGTGCACCTGGCGCCTACCTTGGCCGCAGCTCGCCAGCAGCTGGCCCTGCAGTCGGGCGTGCCCGATCTCATCATTCTTGATTTGATGCTGCCGGATGGCGATGGCCTGGACTTCTGCCGCTGGTTGCGCGCTCTGCCCCAGGCCGCCGGCTTGCCGGTCTTGATGCTGAGCGCCCGCGGAGAGCCCATGGACCGCGTCATCGGCCTAGAACTGGGCGCTGACGATTACTTGGCCAAGCCGTTCGAGCCGCGTGAATTGCTGGCCCGCGTCAAGGCGCTTTTGCGCCGAGGCACTCGCATGGCCGAGTCGGCCGAGCTGCTCCGCTTCGGTCGCTTGGAAATCGACCTGGGTGCGCGCATCGCGCGCCTCGCGGACCAAGATTTGGACTTGACCAGCCACCAGTTCGAATTGCTGGTGGTGATGGCGCGGCACGCCGGCCGGGTCATGACGCGCGATCAAATCATGGATGCGCTCAAGGGTCACCCGCTGGATGCTTTTGACCGCAGCATCGATGTGCACATCTCCCGCATCCGAGCGCTGATTGAAGACGACCCGAAAGCGCCCAAGCGCGTTCTGACCGTGCGCGGCGCCGGCTACGTGTTTGCGCGCAAGCAAGACGAGTAAAGCGCCGCTCTTGAAAACGCTATACCTGCGCATCTACCTCACCGTGGTCGGCGTGCTGCTGGCCTTTGCCGTGGCGGCTGGCTGGCTGGCGCAGCGCCACCTCGCCCAGGAGCGCGCTGTGGCTGAATTGGCGCAGGAAGAGCGTCTGCAGGCCCTGGCCACCTTGCTGGCTTCCTCGCTGCCTCCGGCCACGGTGAGCGAAAACGTTCAGGCCGCAGCGCTACTGCGCTGGAGCCAGCAGCTTCGAATGCCCTTGGCACTCGATGGAGCAGACGGCCGCCGCATTGCCAGCAATGGCCGATTTGAACGGCGCGAAGAACGCGGCGATGAGGTTCTTGCCGTGCCCCTGGATGACGGGCGCAAGCTGCTCTTCATGCGCCCCGCTCGGCCCGGCCAGCGAGGTGGCGAGCCGCCACCGCTCTGGGGCAGCGCCTTGGGGGGCAACCGGCTGCCTGTGCTCTTGTCGGTCTTTGTCGTGCTCTTTGTGGGTGTCGCGCTCGGGGCGTGGCCGGTGGTGAGGCGCCTGACCAAGCGTTTGGAGACTTTGAAGCAAGGTGTGGAGCGCTTTGGTTCAGGCGAGTTGCGCCACCGCGTGCAACTCGATGGTCAAGACGAAGTGGCCCAACTTGCCCAGAGCTTCAATGCAACCGCCGACCGCATTCAAGGCCTCATTCAATCCAACCAAAGCCTTTTGGCCAACGCCAGCCACGAACTGCGCTCCCCTCTGGCGCGCTTGAAGATGGCACTGGCCATGCGAGATGAGGGCCAGAAAGCCACCGAGCTGGACAAAGAGGTCACCCGAAACCTGCAGGAGCTGGATGCCTTGGTGGATGAAGTTCTTCTGGCCAGTCGGCTGGAAGCTGGCGCCCAGCCCCTGACGCGAGCGCCCCTGGACGCCCTGGCCCTTGCCGCCGAGATGGCCGCGCAGCACGCCGTGGAGTTGCTTGCGCCGGCGCCCGGAACCCCCACCGAACTGCAGGCGGATGAACGGCTGCTGCGCCGCGCGCTGCGCAACCTCATGGAGAACGCGCAGCGTTATGGCGTGGATGGCCAAGCGCTGGAATTGCGAGGGGTAGGCTCTGCTTTGCAATTGCGCATCCTGGACCGTGGCCCCGGTGTGCCCCCGGAGCTTCGAGCGCGTTTGTTCGAACCCTTCTTCCGTTTACCAGGCCACGCTGAAGTGGCGGGAGGCGTGGGCTTGGGTTTGTCGCTCGTCAAGCAAATTGCCCAGCTGCACGGCGGCACGGCTTTCTGCGAAGCGCGCGAAGGGGGTGGCAGCGCCTTCGTGATTCAGCTGCCGCTGACTTGAGGCCGATCCAGCGCCTTGGCCTGCACCCACAACTGCAAGCTGATCAACAGCAGGGCGGCCGTCACCAAACCCCCAGTGGCTGCCCACCAAAAGCCTAAAGCGCCTGCAGCCTTGGCGCCAAACGCCAAGTGGTACCCACCCCCAATGCCGATGCCCCATAGCGCGACGACGTAGAACACCATGGGCAGCACCGCCACGTGGTAGGCGCGCAGTACAAAGGCGGCCACGGTTTGGAGCGCATCCGCCACGTGGAAAAACCACAGCGAAACGAGCAAGGGCAGGGCGGCATTTGCCGCTGCGGCATTGCTGGTGTAGAGGTTCACGATGGGTTCTCGGCCCATCGCCACCAGCGCCCCCACGGTACCGGCGACCAGCAGGCAGAGCAGCAAGGCATGGCGGCCCACCGCACGAGCTTCCTCATGCTGGTGAGCGCCCAAGTGCTGGGCGACCAATGTGCCGGCTGCCGTGGCCTGTGCGTAGGCCATCATGAACATCATCGACACCAAGTTCACGGCAATCTGATGCCCGGCCACTGGCGTTTCACCCAGGCGAGCAATGAAAAAGGCCATGAAGGTGAAGCCGGTGACTTCGACCAAGATGGAACCGCCCATGGGGAGCCCCAGGCGCAGCAGGGCGGCTTGATCGGCACGCCGGGGGCGCGGATCCCATAGCCGGGATACCTTGAAGGCTTTATAAAAGTCGTCGTGCCGTATCAGCCATTGCGCTGCGAAGGCTTGGCCCACCATCACCAGCGCCGTGGCCCAAGCGCAGCCGGCCACGCCCATCGCGGGAATCGGCCCCCAGCCGAACACCAGAAGGGCATTGAGAGGCACCTTCAGGGCCAGCCCGGCCACCTGAAGGCCCATCACCGCCTTGGGCCGACTTACCGCCTGTGTGAAGCCGCGAAAGGCGGGGAACCACAGGACGGCAGGGCGCGCCCAGGCCAGGGGCTGCGTGTAAGCGCGTACCTTGGCGGCCTGGGCTGGGTTCAATTGCGCCAGCATCACGAAGGGCTCAGGAAACAGCAGCAACAGCGCGCCCGGCAGGCTCAACAAAAGGGCCAGCCACTGGGCCTGCACAAGTTGCTCACCCGCCCGTTCGAAGTCTTTGGCGCCGAAGGAGCGACCCGCCAGTGGACCCACCGCCAGCACCACACCCATGAAGCCGACAAAGATGGTGATGTAGGCGGCAGAACCCACCGCCAGGGCGGCGAGGTCTTGGGGGCCAACGCGGCCCAGCATCAAGGTGTCCACCGTGCTGAACAGCATCACGGCGATCTGCCCGACGAACACGGGCCACGCCAGTCGCGCGATGCGCCGCGCGTTGTCGCCAAAGTGGGGCGTCAGGGTGGCGCTCCCTCGCTCAAGTTCAATTGCTGCGCCCCGTTCTCCTGCGCGCGCTCGGCGTACCGGTTGAAGCGCCAAGCGGAGTTCTCCAAGGTGATTCGGCGCCAAACACTCCGCTTGGTGAAGGGGTGAAGCTGCGGCCAATCCCGCACTTCCTCGAAGCTGCGGCCGCAGCCCTTGCAAATGGGGTCCCCTTGCGCGGTGGAGCAAATGGCGATGCACGGCGAATCGGCCGTGGTGGCGTACCAGGCGTAAAGCGCCTCGGCGGCTTCGAGCTTCAAAGCACCCGCGTCCACCTCATGTTCATGGCGGTAGACCATCAAGGCGTAAACCTCCGCCAAGGCGCGCACTTCCTTGCAGGCGCTGATGCCGTCAGGCGACGGGCTCTTGCCGCGCCACCAGTTGATGGCGGCTTCAAGGTCGGTGATGTGGAGGCAGGCCTCTTCCATCATGCGTGCAGCCCGAGGCCCTCGCGGACCTCCTTGAGTGTCTTGCGCGCCAATGCCCGCGCGCGTTCGGTGCCCACCTCCACCATCCAGTGCACCTGCTTGGGCTCAAAGGCGGCCGCTCGCTCGCGCCAAACCGCTTGTTGCGGTAGCAAGTGGGCCAAAAGCGCTTGCTTGCAATCCACACAGCCAATCCCGGCGCTTTGGCAGCCGGCGCTGAGTTGCGCGCGCTCGGGCGCTGGAGTGGTCACTTCATGCAGCGGCCAGACCGGGCAATTCGCGGGGTTGCCTGGGTCTTCGCGGCGCACCCGTGCGGGGTCGGTCGGCATGGCCATGAGCTTGCTGCGCGTGCTTTCCGGCGCCTCTCGCATGGCCAAGGTGTTGCCGAGGCTTTTGCTCATCTTTCGGCCGTCCAGTCCGGTCAAGCGTGGAGCTTCCGTGAGCAAGAGTTGCGGCTCTGGAAACACATCGCTGCCGAGCCGGCTGTTCATTCGGCGAGCCACCTCGCGGGCGAGTTCCAGATGGGCTGCTTGGTCTTGCCCCACCGGAACGGCGACGCCTTTGTAGATGAGGATGTCGGCCGCCTGCAGCAGTGGATAGCCCAAGCGTCCGAAGCTCGGATTGGCTTCGTCTTTGAAGCCGGGCACGCGCTCCAGCCAAGCTAGCGGGGTGTGCAAAGCCAATAGCGTGAACAGCTCGGCATGCTCCGGCATGCGGCTTTGAATGAAGAGCGTCGCCTTGGCGGGGTCGATGCCTGCAGCCAGCCAGTCGAGCACCATCTCGGAGATGGCCTCATCACGCAGCGGCGTGTCGGCGTCGGTCATGGCATGCCAGTCGGCCACGAAGAAAAAGCACTCGTTCGTGCTTTGCAAACGCAGCCAACTGGTCAGCACGCCGTGGTAGTGGCCCAGGTGCAGCGCTCCCGTGGGGCGCATGCCGCTGACGATTCGCCCGGAAACGGCGGGGGTAGGGGTGGTGTTGGTGTTCAAGCGTGCATTCTAGGAATGCCCCTCCCTACACTGGGCGCATGCAGAAGAACATCGTCATCCTGATCTCCGGCCGAGGCTCCAACATGGAGGCCATCGTGCAAGCTTGTCAAAGAGAGGGCTGGCCCGCCCGCATCGCGGCGGTGGTGAGCAACCGCCCTCAGGCCGCGGGCTTGGCCTGGGCTGCGGCACAGGGCATCGAAACGAAGGCGCTGGACCACAAGGCCTTTTCGAGCCGCGAAGCCTTTGACGAGGCGCTCATGCAGGCAATCGATGCTTTTTCACCCGATTTGGTCGTGATGGCGGGATTCATGCGCATCGTCACACCGGGCTTTACCCGACACTACGAGGGTCGTCTCCTAAACATCCACCCCTCGCTGCTGCCAGCGTTTGGGGGCCTGCACACCCACCAGCGCGCCCTTGATGCAGGCTGCCAATTGGCGGGTGCCACCGTGCATTTCGTGACCGCCGAGTTGGACCATGGTCCCATCGTGGCGCAAGCCTCGGTGCCCGTGCTGCCTGGTGACGATGAAGCCCGACTCGCCGCCCGTGTGCTGGCCCTTGAGCACCAGATGTACCCCGCAGCGGTGCGCTGGTTCATCGAAGGCCAACTCGACGTGAGCGGTCATCGCGTCAGCCACCGTGGTGGTGCTGCGCAACTCTGGAACTGATGTGAATCCCAAAGCCCTGATTGACGAAACCGCCCGATTGCTCGGCGTGACGCTCCGCTTCGAAAAGCCGGCCGACCAAATCGTGTCCGACTACTTCAAGGCGCACCGCGAATTGGGCTCGCGCGAGCGGCATGCGCTGGCCGAAACCACTTATGCCGTGCTGCGCCGCCGCTTGCTGTTCCAGAACTTGGCCCAGAGCGGTCACGGTCCAATGGAGCGTCGCCTTGCCCTGCTGGCCTGGGCCGGCGAGCCGCGCGCTCTGCAAGCCGCCGCGACGGTGGATGAAAGAGCTTGGCTTGAGGCTTGTGCGCGCATCGACCGCAGCAGCCTTGCGCCCAAACTGCGCCACAACCTGCCCGATTGGGTCGCCGGGGGCTTGGCCGAGGCACTTCCGGCCGAGGAATTCGAGCCTTTGTGCAACGCGCTGCTCGAGGGCGCTCCTCTGGACTTGCGTGTCAATGCGCTCAAGGCCAAGCGCGATGCAGTGCTGGAGCAGTTGCTAGCTCAAGGCGTGAAGGCCGAGGCCTGCAAGTACTCGCCCTGGGGCATTCGCGTGCAGGGCAAGCCCTCGCTCAACCAATGGCCCTTGTTCAAAGACGGCAGCATTGAAGTTCAGGACGAAGGCAGCCAGCTGCTCGCGCTGTTGCTCGACGCCAAGCGAGGCGAAATGGTGGCCGACTTCTGTGCCGGCGCAGGTGGCAAGACGCTGGCCTTGGGCGCCATGATGCGCAACACCGGGCGGCTGTATGCCTTTGACGTCTCTGGCCACCGGCTCGACAACCTGCGGCCGCGCTTGGCGCGTTCGGGCTTGAGCAACGTCTACCCCATTCAGATCGCGCATGAACGAGATGAGCGAATCAAGCGTTTGTCCGGCAAACTCGACCGAGTCTTGGTGGATGCGCCTTGCTCTGGGCTCGGGACCCTGCGCCGCAACCCCGACATGAAGTGGCGCCAGAGCCCGCAGGCGGTGGCCGAGCTCACGCAATTGCAAGCCAAGATCTTGGCCAGCGCCGCAAGGCTGCTCAAACCGGGTGGCCGCCTTGTTTATGCGACCTGTAGCCTGCTGCGCAGTGAAAACGAAGCCATTGCCGACGCCTTCACTGCCGCCACGCCGGGCCTCACCCCGCTGGACGCCGCCACGCTGGTCGAGCCGGCGCTCTGCGAAAACGGCCATCTGCGACTGTGGCCGCACCGACATGGCACCGACGGCTTCTTCGCAGCGGCTTGGCAGAAGTCGGCTTGACGGAAGCCAAGCTGCGGCAAAGCTGACGCGATTAGGTTCCCCGAACTAGGGGCTCCCCCCTAGAATGCAGCCCTCTCGTAACACCGGACGCGGCCCGCACGGGTCGCGCTTCATTGCATGGATGCATTTCTGAACGCCTTCGCAACCTTCGCGGGCGAAGGCCTGTCGGGGGCCAGCTTTTGGTCCATCTTGGCCTACACGTTGATCACGACGCACATCACCATCGTGAGCGTCACGTTGTACCTCCACCGCGCCCAGGCGCATCGTTCGCTCGACCTGCACCCTTCCGTCTCGCACTTCTTTCGCTTCTGGCTCTGGCTGACCACCGGCATGGTGACCAAAGAGTGGGTTGCCATTCACCGCAAGCACCACGCCAAGTGCGAAACCGAAGAAGACCCGCACAGCCCGCAAACCCGCGGCCTCAAGGCACTTTTGTTGACCGGCGTGGAGCTGTATCGGGCCGAATCGAAGAACATGGAAACCATGTCCAAATACGGACACGGCACCCCAGATGACTGGGTGGAGCGCCATGTGTATGCGCGCCCCGGCATCTTGGGCGTCGGCGCGCTTTTGGTCTTCAACATCCTGATGTTTGGCGGCTGGGGTGCCACGATTTGGGCGATCCAAATGCTTTGGATTCCGATCTGGGCCACCGGTGTGATCAACGGAATCGGTCACTACTGGGGCTACCGCAATTTTGAGTCCCCCGATGCGGCGACCAATGTGTCGCCGATTGGATTCATCATTGGTGGCGAAGAGCTGCACAACAACCACCACACCTACCCCACGTCGGCCAAGTTTTCGGTCAAGAAGTACGAGTTCGACATTGGCTGGGGCTACATCCGGGCGCTTCAGTTCTTTGGCTTGGCCAAGCCGCGCAAGCGCCCACCGCAAATGGTTGAAGGCCATGTCCAGCCAGCCGATGCGCGGACTTTGGAAGTGTTGATTGCCAATCGTTATGAAGTGATGGCCCGCTTTAGCCGCGAGTTGCGCGCCACCTGTCGCGCGGAGCTCACGCGGCTTCAAGCCGAGGGCGCCAAGCACAGTGCGCAGTGGCAACAGTTCAAGCTCGCCAAGCGTTGGCTGCATCGGGATGTGGATCTCATTCCTGAGGCCCTAACCCCTCAGCTGCAAGCGGCACGCGCCGCCAGCCCGGCCCTCGACAAGCTCCTGGTCATGCGCGAAGAGCTGCGCCAGTTGTGGACGCGCACCAACGTGTCGGCCGAGCAGCTGGTGAAAGAGTTGCAGGCTTGGTGCCAGCGCGCCGAGGAAAGCGGCATTGCCGAACTGCGTCAGCTTTCGATGCGTCTACGGGCGAGTCGCTTGCAGAGCTTTGCGTAAGCCCAGGTAAAGCCAGCACAAACTGGCTTCAAATTCCTATACTCGAAACGCCTAAAGGCTTTGCTTTCAGGCGTTTTTCAGTTTTGGAGGGCGAAATGCGTAAATTGATCTTTGCCTTGTTGCTGGCCACCAGCTTTGGCCCGACTTGGGCCGCTGATCGCGTGGAGGTCACCTATGCCGACACCGAGAAGTTCGCCGATTTTGGTGACTCCAACTGGGAGCGAGAGCGCAATCAAGCTGACTTCTCCGCCATGCTCCAGGTGCTCGCGCAGCGCTTGCCAGCGACTCAGCAATTGAGGGTCAAGGTGCTCGATGTGAACTTGGCGGGCGAGCTAGATTGGTGGCGCCTGCGCGGTGATCGGATTCGTGTGCTTCGCAATGTGACTTGGCCAGTTGTTGAGTTCGAGTACCAAGTTCTTGAAGGCGGCAAGCTTGTCAAAGCGGACACCGTACGTGTGTCTGACATGGCTTACCTTCAAAGTAGCTTGTTCCACGACAAAGGCTTGACGGCCTTTGGCTACGAGAGTCGCATGCTGGACCGCTGGGCCCGCGAGACCTTCGGGAAGTGAGAATCGGCCAGTCCAGAAACAACAAAGCCCGCTTGTAGCGGGCTTTGTTGTTTCTGGCTCAGGCTGAATGATTACTTCAGCTTGATTTCCTTGTAAAGCACGTGCTTGCGTGCTTTCGGGTCGAACTTCATGAATTCCAGCTTTTGGGGCGTGGTCTTCTTGTTCTTTGCCGTGGTGTAGAAGTGACCGGTGCCCGCAGTGGACTCCAGCTTGATCTTTTCGCGTCCGCCTTTTGCAGCCATGGTGTCGTTCCTTCAGTGATTTAGGCTTGGCCGCGGGCGCGCAAATCGGCCAGCACAGCTTCGATGCCCTTTTTGTCGATCAGGCGCAGAGCCGCGTTGCTGATGCGCAGACGCACCCAACGGTTCTCGCTCTCGACAAAGAAACGACGGTAGTGCAGGTTCGGAAGGAACCGGCGCTTGGTTTTGTTGTTGGCGTGGGAAACGTTGTTCCCGACCATGGGCTTCTTGCCCGTTACTTCGCAGACGCGTGCCATATGGACACTCCAGTTTTTGTCCGGCGACCGCTTCGGATGCTTTGCAGCAAGAAGCGGCGGCCTCACCTCGCCAAACGTACTTGAGAACTTTCGGTGTCCTGTACCCGGGTGGCGGTAACCCGGTCTTCCCATCGCCTTTAGCTTTTGTGCCCCGCCTGGTGGCCCGGGACTTGCGCAAAGGCAAGATCAGGCGTAGCTGGGCAGCATGGCTGCATCAGGAAAAGCCAGCGAGTATAGCGCCTTACTGCTGTTCAAGGAAGCGCTGGGCGTCAAGGGCCGCCATGCAACCTGTGCCGGCGCTGGTGATGGCCTGTCGGTAGATGTGATCTTGGACGTCACCTGCGGCGAACACGCCGGGCACATTGGTCATGGTGGCGAAGCCATCTAGACCCGATCGGGTGCGGATGTAGCCGTCCTTCATGTCCAGCTGACCCTGGAAGATGCCGGTGTTGGGCTGGTGGCCGATGGCAATGAAGCAACCATGGAGCTTGATCTCCTTGGTGCTGCCGTCGCCCGTGCTCTTCAAGCGGACGCCGGTGACGCCGCTTGCGTCGCCCAGCACCTCGTCGAGTGTCTGGAAGGTTTGCAGGACGATTTTGCCGGTGGCGACTTTTTCCATCATCTTGTCGATCAAGATGGGTTCAGCCCGGAACTTGTCGCGGCGATGAATCAGGTGCACGACGTTCGCGATGTTGGACAGGTACAGCGCTTCTTCGACCGCTGTATTTCCACCGCCAACGACGCAGACATCTTGGCCGCGGTAGAAGAAGCCATCGCAAGTGGCGCATGCACTGACGCCGCGGCCGCTGAAGGCCTCTTCAGAGGGGATGCCCAGGTACTTGGCCGAAGCGCCGGTGGCAATGATCAGCGCTTCACAGGTGTAGCTGCCGCTGTCGCCGGTCAGGGTGAAGGGCCGCTTTGAAAGGTCGACCGCATTGATGTGGTCAAAGATGATTTGGGTTTTGAACCGCTCGGCGTGTTGTTGAAAGCGAGCCATCAACTCAGGACCTTGGACGCCCATGGCATCGGCTGGCCAGTTGTCCACATCGGTGGTCGTCATCAACTGACCGCCCTGGGCCATGCCGGTGAGCAGAACGGGGTTCAGGTTCGCACGAGCCGCGTACACAGCGGCGGTGTAACCGGCGGGGCCGGAGCCCAGGATGATCAGGCGGTGGTGTTGGCTCATGGCGCTTAGGGGTGGGGGCGTGAGGTGGAAACGCAAGGGCAGTCACAGGGTTGCACCGGGGCAGAGTGCTCTCCAGCCTGCGAAAGAATGCACAAATTCTAGGCGGCGCACCTGATGGCGCGACGCCCAATGTCTTTCTAGGAGATGACCGATGGCCATGCTGTCCAACCTCGACCTCATCCGCCGCGTGCGGCTCTTCTCTAGGCTCACACCGGAGCAAGCGCAGTCGGTGTCCGACAGCGTGAGCAAGCGGCGCTTCAAACGTGGCGATATCGTCGTGGAGCAGGGGACGCATGCCAATGCACTCTTCATCTTGCTCAACGGCCGGGCGCGCGTTCTGACGGCGGACCACCGTGGACGTGAAGTGATCATGGCGGTGCTGGAAGCGGGCGATTACGTGGGCGAGATGAGCTTGATCGACGGCGAGCCGGCGTCGGCCACGGTGCGTTGCGAAGCGCCCACCGACATGCTGGTGCTGGGGCGCAACGAGTTTGCGCGCTGCTTGCCGGACCAAAGCAGCATGGCCTACGGCATCTTGCGGGGCTTGGTGGCGCGCTTGCGCAATGCGGATCGCCAAATCGAGTCACTGGCCCTGCTGGATGTTTACGGCCGGGTTGCACGCACCTTGCTGGACATGGCCGAGGACAACGATGGCGTCAAGATCATTCGCGGTCGGGTTTCTAGGCAAGACATGGCCAAAGTGGTTGGGGCTTCGCGCGAGATGGTCAGCCGCGTCATGAAGGATCTTGAGGAGCGCGGCCAGATTGAAACGTTGGAAGACGGCTCGGTGGTGCTCAAGCAAGTGCAGTCCCAAATGGAAGGCGACGACGAAGACAAAGGCGACTGAGGTCGACCGGCCGCCACTGAAGGCGAGAATGGCGCCATGAGGGCACCGATGAAGTCACCCGCGGCCCCGTCCGCGGGTTTGTTTTTGCGCAATCGTTTGGCTTCGCCGCTGGCTTTGTTGGTTGGCGTTGTGCTGCTGGCGCTGGTGGCCACGGCCTTGCTCAGCCACGACGCGCGCGACTCCGCTTTTTCCATGGCCACCGAGCGCAGCCTGCCGTTGAACCGCTTGGGCGTGCTTGGCGCGTGGCTGTCTGACCTCTTGTTGTTCAGCCTGGGCTTTTCGGCTTGGTGGTTGTGGCTGGTGGGCTTTCGACATTGGCTGGGTCTATTGGCTGACGTGTGGCGCGAGCAGCCGCGCGAGCCTTCCCCCGCTTGGCGGGTGGTCGTTGGCGTCCTGTTGTTGCTAAGTGCCTCCTGCACGCTCGAATGGACGCGCCTTTACGCCCTTGAAAGCCGACTGCAGGGCCATGCGGGCGGCGTGCTCGGCTACGAGTTGGGTCCGCTGGCCATGCAGCTGTTCGGTTTTGCAGGTTCCGGCCTGTTGGCCATTGCTTTGCTGCTCGTGGGCAGCAGTTGGGCGCTGAGCTTTTCCTGGCTGCAATTGGCAGAGAAGGTGGGGGCTTGGCTTGAGGGCGTCTGGATGCAGCAGATGGCACGACGCGAAGCCAAGGAAGACGAGCGCTTTGGCCAAGAGGCCATGGAAAAGCGCGAGGCCGAGGTGCAAGTGGCCAAGGTCGAGCGCGAGATCGACTCCGCCGAACATGAGCCGCTTTACGTCGAGCCGCCCGTTCTCAATGTGCCGGTCGAGCTGCCCAGCAGCACGCGCGTAGCCGCCGAGCGCCAGAAGCCACTCTTCCAAGAGTTGGCCGACACCAAGCTGCCGCAAATTGACCTGCTGGATGCGCCGGCCACACGCGTTGAGACGGGCACGCCCGAGTCGTTGGAGATGACCAGTCGACTCATCGAGAAGAAGCTGCGCGATTTCGGTGTGGAAGTTCGCGTCATTGCCGCCTACCCGGGTCCCGTCATCACGCGCTACGAGATCGAGCCGGCCACGGGTGTGAAGGGCTCGCAGATTTTGAACTTGGCCAAAGATTTGGCGCGTTCCTTGAGCTTGGTGTCGATCCGTGTGGTCGAAACCATTCCTGGCAAGAACTGCATGGCGCTGGAGTTGCCCAACGCGCGCCGCCAGACCATCAAGCTCTGCGAAATCTTGGGTTCACAGGTCTATCACGACGCCGCTTCCATGCTCACCATGGCGCTGGGCAAAGACATCGTCGGCAGCCCCGTGGTGGCCGACCTTGCCAAGATGCCGCACTGTTTGGTGGCCGGTACCACCGGTTCGGGTAAGTCGGTGGGCATCAACGCCATGATCCTGAGCCTGCTCTACAAGGCAGAGGCGCGCGATGTGCGCTTGATCATGATCGACCCCAAGATGCTCGAAATGAGCGTCTACGAAGGCATTCCGCACTTGCTCTGCCCGGTGGTGACCGACATGAAGCAGGCGGCCAATGCCTTGAATTGGTGCGTGGGCGAGATGGAGCGGCGCTACAAGTTGCTCAGCAAGATGGGTGTGCGCAACCTCGCCGGCTACAACAAGAAGATTGACGACGCCCGGGCCAAAGACGTTCTTATTCCCAACCCGTTTAGCCTCACGCCGGAGGCCCCAGAGCCGCTGGAGCGTTTGCCGCACATCGTCGTGGTCATTGACGAGTTAGCCGACCTCATGATGGTGGTGGGCAAGAAGATTGAGGAGCTGATTGCGCGCCTTGCGCAAAAGGCCCGCGCCGCCGGCATTCACTTGATCTTGGCCACGCAGCGGCCATCGGTCGACGTCATCACCGGCCTCATCAAGGCCAACATCCCGACCCGCCTGAGCTTCCAAGTCAGCAGCAAGATCGATTCGCGAACCATCCTCGACCAAATGGGCGCCGAGGCCCTGCTGGGCATGGGCGACATGCTCTACATGCCGAGTGGCACCGGTTTGCCGGTGCGCGTGCACGGCGCCTTTGTGAGTGACGACGAGGTTCACCGCGTGGTCGAGTACTTGAAGGAGCAGGGCGGCGAGCCGAACTACATCGAAGGCATCCTCGAAGGGGGCGTCTTGGAAGGCGAGGGCGGCGATGCCCCAGCCGGTGGCGGTGCCTCCGATGGCGAATCCGATCCCATGTACGACCAAGCCGTGGCGGTGGTGTTGGAGCACAAGCGCGCTTCCATTTCACTCGTTCAGCGGCACTTGCGCATTGGCTACAACCGCGCGGCCCGTTTGCTGGAGCAAATGGAGAAGTCGGGCTTGGTGAGTGGCATGGCAACCAATGGCAACCGCGACATCATCGTGCCGCGCAGAGGAGACGACGCTTGAAGCGCAGACTGATGTTGTGGATGGCGGCTTTGCCGCTCGTGGCCCGGGCCGACGCCCTGGCGCAGCTTGCTGCCTTCCAGCGCGAGGTCAAGTCGGGCAGGGTCAGCTTCACGCAGACCGTCACATCGCCCGATGGCCGAAAGAAGCGGCAGACCAAAGGCACCTTCGAGTTTCAGCGGCCCAACCGCTTCCGCTTTGAGTACGCGGCCCCTGAGGCGCAGACTTTGATCGGTGACGGGCAGAAGGTCTGGTTGATCGATCCCGACTTGAACCAAGCCAGCAGCCGTCCCATGAGTGCGGTCCTGGGCAGCACGCCGGTTGCGCTCTTGGCTGGCAGCCAAATTGGCGACGGCTTCAAGCTCAGCAGCGATCCGGTGGTCGACAGCGTGGCCTGGGTGCTGGCGGTGCCGAAGCAGCCGGACCAGGGCATTCAGCGCCTGCGCATTGGCCTGCGCGGCAATTTGCTGGTTGCCATGGAGATCGTGGACGGCCTGGGCCAACGCTCGCGGCTGGAGTTCGGGCCGCTGGAGGTGAATGTGCCCATTGCCGCTGAGCGGTTGAAGTTCAGCCCCACCCCAGGCATGGATGTCGTTGACGGCTGATCTCTTCTCAGGCGAGCCGGCCCAGGTGCCACTCGCCGAGCGCCTGCGCCCCAAGAGCTTGGCTGAGGTGGTCGGTCAATCGGCGCTGCTGGGCGAAGGCAAGCCGCTGCGCGTGGCCGCGGAATCGGGCCAGCTGCACTCCATGATTCTTTGGGGCCCGCCCGGCGTTGGCAAAACCACGCTGGCGCGGCTGTTGGTGCAGGCCTCAGGCCTGCCCTTCATCGCCATCTCGGCCGTGCTCGGCGGTGTGAAGGACATTCGCGAGGCCGTGGAGCAGGCCAAGGTGCACGGCCGCGCTGCCGTCTTTGTGGACGAGGTGCACCGCTTCAACAAAGCACAGCAAGACGCCTTTCTGCCGCATGTGGAGTCGGGGCTGTTCGTGTTCATCGGCGCCACCACCGAGAACCCCTCCTTTGAGGTGAATTCCGCGCTGCTCTCGCGCGCCAGCGTGCATGTGCTGGAGCCGCTGAGTGCGGGCGAGTTGATGCAGCTGCTGTCGCGCGGGTGCGATTTGCTTCAAGTCCAGTGGACCGATGAGGCCGCCAAGAACCTCATTGCGTATGCCGATGGCGACGCGCGCCGCTTGCTGAACGCACTGGACAACGTGTCGCGCGCTGTGCCCGGCCTCGTCGGTGCCGAGCAACTTCAGCAGGTGCTGGGCCAGCAGCTGCGCCGCTTTGACAAAGGCGGCGACCAGTTCTATGACGTGATTTCGGCACTGCACAAATCCGTACGCGGCTCCGACCCTGATGCCACGCTCTACTGGCTGGCTCGTTTGCTCGATGGCGGCGCCGACCCGCGCTACCACCCCCGCCGCTTGGTGCGCATGGCCAGCGAAGACATCGGCCTGGCCGACCCTCGCGCGCTGCGCATGACGCTGGATGCCGCCGAGGTCTTTGAGCGGTTGGGCTCGCCGGAGGGCGAGTTGGCCTTGGCGCAAGCTGCCGTCTACCTGGCGGTGGCGCCCAAGAGCAATGCGACTTACGTGGCCTTCAAAGCCGTACAGCGCTTTGTCAAACAAGACAGCAGTCGGCCCGTGCCCATGGAGTTGCGCAATGCGCCGACCTCGTTGATGAAGGGCCTCGGCATGGGCGATGGCTACCGCTACGCGCACGATGAGCCGGATGCTTTTGCGGCCGGCGCGCGTTACCTGCCTGAAGGCGTCGAGCAGCGCTTCTACGAACCGACTGACCGGGGCTTGGAAGCCAAGATTGCCGAGAAGCTGGCACGGCTGCGTGCGGCCAATCTGCAGCAGCAAGACCGGTAGGGAGGGTCTGCATAACCCCTGCGAGCCGCGTTTGCGAGAGAACCGGCCGGCTCGTAGGCGGCGCGCGAAGGTCGGACTCCCTGTCCGACACCCGAGCGCGCCAACGACCGAGCAGGCCGGTTATCTCGCAAACCCTTG
>JBKCVH010000234.1:0-37833 GCA_046317675.1 Burkholderiales bacterium | reverse complement strand
GACCCGCTCACGCTCGGTCACGAGGACATCCTTCGCCGGGCTGCCAAGCTATTCCCTCAGGTTGTGCTGGCTGTGGCGGCGGCGCACCACAAGAAGACGCTGTTCAGCCTCGACGAGCGCCTGGCCATGGCGCGCGAGGCGCTTGCCGATGTGGCCAACATCGAAGTCGTGGCCTTTGAAGGCTTGCTCAGCCACTTTGTGCGTGCGCAGGGCGGTGGCGTGGTGGTTCGCGGCATTCGAGCCGTGAGCGACTACGACTACGAATTTCAGATGGCCGGCATGAACCGGCAGTTGATGCCTGAAGTCGAGACCGTTTTCCTCACGCCCGGTGACGACTTCCAGTTCGTGAGCGGCACCTTCGTGCGCGAAATCGCCATGCTGGGCGGCGATGTATCGAAGTTCGTGAGCGGCGGTGTGCTGGCGCGGCTTTCTGCCAAGCGAGGCGTTTGATGGCGCTGAAGATCACGGACGAATGCATCAACTGCGACGTCTGCGAGCCGGCGTGCCCGAATCAGGCCATCTCGATGGGGCCGGAGTACTACGTCATCGACCCCAACCGCTGCACCGAGTGTGTGGGCCACTTTGATGAGCCGCAGTGCGCCGTGCTGTGCCCAGTGGCTTGCATCCCCAAGGACCCGGCACATGCCGAGAGTGCTGAGACCTTGATGCAGAAATACATCCGCCTGCAGGCGGTCGCTACAGACCGCCCGCCAGGGTGATGAAGCCGCCCTCGTCCGGGAAGCGGGCATAGATGGCCCGCACCTTGTCGATCCGGTTGGTCAGCAAGGTCACCAAGCGGGGGTCGAAATGAAGGCCCGATTGGCTCTCGATGTAGTCCAGCGCCGTCTCAAAGTCCCAGCGCTGTTTGTAGACGCGATCGCTCAGCAACGAGTCCAGAACGTCGGCGAGGCCAACGATGCGGGCCGCCAGCGAGATGTTGTCGCCTGCCAGGCCGCGCGGGTAGCCCTGCCCGTCCCAGCGTTCGTGGTGCTCATGCGCGATTTGCGCGCCCAGCTTGAGGATGTGGCGCTCGCTGCGCGACAGCAGCTCGTAGCCGATGCGCGCATGGGTTTGCATCTGTGCCCACTCGCTCGCATCGAGCTTGCCGGGCTTGCCGAGGATGGTGTCGGGAATGCCGATCTTGCCCACGTCGTGCAGCGGGGCAGCCAGGCGCAAGGTTTCCAGATCGTCTGAGGACATGCCCCAGGCCTCGCCCAGCAGACTGGACAACTCGGCAATCCGCCGCACATGGGCGCCACCTTCTTGGCTACGGCGCTCCATGGCTTCGGTCAGCAGGAGCAAGGTGGCGCGCTGGGTTTCTTGCACCTCTTCGCGCAGCAGCAAGCGCTCGTAGCTGATGGCCACATTGGCGCAGAACACCTCCAGCAGTTCGTGCATCTCGGCATCGACTTTGCCGCTGAAGGCCATGTAGAGAAGGCTGACGCTGCCGCGCCCTGTACGGTAGTAGCCGACGTGGTGGCGGTCGTCAAAGTGCCCGCGCTGCTCGCGCTCGGCGCGGTCCAGGGCGTCTTGCACGTCGGTGGGAATGTGCGCCATGCCATCGGCATCCAGCAGGCCGGCGAACTCCGGCGTGGCGGCCAGCACGTGCAGCTTGCCCTCGATATGCGAAGCCGCATAGGCCCGGTTGGCGCATAGCCCTCGGGCTTCGTCGCCCAGCAGGTGGGCGACTTGGTCCAGCACCGCAGAGGCGAAGACTCGCAGGTCGTTGGAGTCGTAGAGGCGCTGAATGGCCTCAATGGAGCGGCGCAGTGCCGCCTTGCTCTGTTCAATGGTGAGGATGTCGCGGTACGCGCGCAGCGCCGCGAAGAAAACAGTGACGAGCTTGCGCTTGGTCAGCTCTGTTTTCTCTTTGTAGTCGTTGATGTCGTAGTCGCGAATGACCTGCTCTTCAGGCGCCTGCCCGGGCTGACCCGTGCGCAGCACGATGCGCGAGCGGTGGTTGCGCATCACCTCGCGAATCTCGCGCGCCAGGTCGAGTCCGGCGTGTTCGTTCTCCATCACCACGTCCAGCAGGATGAGTGCCACGTCGTCGCGCTGCTTGAGCATCTCCCGCGCTTCAGCGGCGCTGTAAGCATGCAAAAACAACAGGTGGCGGCCGGCAAACTCAAAGTCGGCCATGACCAATTCGGTCACTTCGTGCACCTGAGGTTCGTCGTCCACCACCATCACCACCCAAGGGGCCTTGGGCGCAGTCAATCCGTCGCCGTCGCCTTCGGGGGCAAACATCAGGTCGTTGTCGTCTGGGTCGGCCATGCTCTTCTTTGGGCTGCCTTGAGTGACGGCCATGATGCCAGAGACTAAGATCGTCCTTGTTGGTGCTCGCGCGCCCCTTCAAGGGCTTGCAGTTCAACGGGAATCAGGAGGGTGGGCCACCAAAGTCCGCTCAACCTGAGCTGCCCCCGCAACGGTAAGCGGACGGAAAGCTGCTCTGCACTTTCCCGCTCCTGTCGAAGCCACTGGACTCGTTCTGGGAAGGCCACAGGGGTTGTCTCCGTCAGCCCGGATACCGGCCAACGATGGGGTGCGTCCGCGCAGGCGGCGGCACCAGAAGGCGTCAGGCTGCGGGGAAGCAGTCGGGCGCGACTCTTTTGGCGATTCCTAATGTCTTTCCGTCTCAAGCCCTGGGCTGCGCTGATGTGCGCGGCCGTTCCTTTTCTATCGTTTGCGCAGTCGACCTTGCTGGACCCCGTCCAGGTCACCGGCAGCCGCAGCCCCCAGCGCGTCAGTCAGACGCTGGGCGACGTCAGCGTGCTGACCCGCACGGACATCGAGGCCGCTGGTGGCCGCACTCTGGCTGAGTTGCTGGCCCGCGAGGCGGGCGTGCAAGTCTGGAGCAATGGCGGTCTGGGCAAAGCGGCCTCGGTGTCCATGCGCGGCATGGAGTCGCGCCATACCTTGTTGCTGGTCGACGGCGTGCCCATGGGTTCGGCCACCTTGGGCACTCCCTCCTGGGACAACTTGCCGCTGGATGCGATTGAGCGCATTGAGATCGTGCGCGGGCCCATGTCGGGCCTCTACGGCAGCGCCGCCGTGGGCGGCGTGGTGCAGGTTTTCACGCGCCAAGGCGGCCAAGGCTTGAAGCTCAGCGGCGCGGCGATGGTGGGTAGCTTTGCCGACCGGGAGCTGTCGGCCGGCCTGCGGGGTGGCAATGAGGTGTTGGAAGGCAGCGTGCGCATTCAGGCGCGCGAGCAAGGCGGTTTCTCGGCCGCCAACGCCAACGCGCCTTTTGGCAACTTCAACCCCGACCGAGACGGCTTTGACCAGCGCTCCTTCAGCGGGCGCTTGGCCCTGAAGCTGGCGAGCTGGCGCGCCGAGGCCATGCTCCTCAAAAGCAATGGCACCAGCCACTACGACGACGGCCCTGGCGCCGATGCGCGCAGCGACCTGGGCAACCAGGTGTCCAGCTTGCAGCTGGGCGGCGCACTGAGTCCATCGTGGCGAACGCAGCTGCGGGTCTCCCGCTCGGAAGACGATGCCGACACGCGCGCCACCGCCTCAAGCTTCACCCCACTTGGATTGACCCGCACCGTGGAAGACCGACTGGCCTGGGAGAACAGCATCGACACCCCGGTCGGAACCGTCTTGGGCCTGGTGGAGCGAACCGAGCAAACCGTGCGCCGCCCGGGCACCGCCTATTCCGTCAGTGAGCGCCGCCTGCAAGCAGCGGCCTTGGGCTTGACGGGGCAAGCAGGCCCCCACAGCTGGCAGCTCAATGCGCGGCGCGACAGCAATTCCCAGTTTGGCAGCCAAAACGGTGGGGCCGCTGCCTATGGCCTGCAGCTGACCCCGCAGGTGCGCGTGGGCGCCAGCTGGGGCACCGCTTTCGTGCTGCCGAGCTTCAACCAGCTGTACTTCCCGGCCTTCGGCAACCCGAAGCTGCTGCCGGAGGAAAGCCGCCAGCGCGAGCTGAATGTGCGCTGGAGTGGCGAAACGGTCACCGCCCGCTTGGCCTGGTTCAACTACCGGGTGCGCAACTTCATCAGCAGCGGCCCGCTGCCCACCAACATTCCGCAAAGCAGTTCTGAAGGCCTGAGCGCCAGCCTGGAGACACAGCAAGGCCCTTGGCTGCTGACGGCAGCGCTCGACCTCAACGACCCCACCAATCAAACCAATGCCGCCAGCACCTTTGGCAAGCAGTTGCCGCGCCGGGTTCGCGAGAGCGCTCGATTGGCGGCAGATTGGCGCGAGGGCGCTTGGTCGGCCGGCGCGAGCGTCGTCGCCTTTGGCCCGAGCTTTGAGAACGCCGCGAACACCCAGCGCTTGAGTGGCTTCGCGGTGATCGATGCCCGGCTCGACTGGAAGCTCAGTCGGCAACTGAACCTGGGCTTGCGCCTTGGGAACGTGCTGGACCAGCGCTACGAGACGGCGCTGGGCTACAACCAAGCCGGGCGCCATGCCCAGCTCACGCTTCGCTTTGAGTCATGAAGCGCTTCACGCTGCTGTTCTTCCTGTTCTTGCACGGTTTAGGCCAGGCGCAAAGCCTGCAGTTGCAGGACGACCGCGGCGTGAAGGTGAGCTTCAGTGCGCCACCGCAGCGCATCATCAGCTTGCTGCCCTCGCTAACTGAAGCTGTTTGTGCGCTGCAAGCCTGCGATCGATTGGTGGGGGTCGATCGCTACAGCAACTGGCCGCGCACGGTGAAGGCCTTGCCGCAGCTCGGCGGCTTGGACGACACGCCGCTGGAGCGCGTGGTTCAGCTGCGCCCTGATGTGGTGCTGATGGCCAAGTCGGGTCGACTGATTGAACGCCTGGAAGCGCTGGGCTTGAAGGTTCTTGCCTTGGAATCCGACCGCCATGCCGATGTGCAGCGCTCGCTGAACACGCTGGCCGCCTTACTCGGGCGGCCGCAAGCCGGCCCGAGCGCTTGGGCCGCCATCCAGGCGCAGGTGCAGCAAGCGGCCGCACAGGTACCCGCGGCCGTCAAGGGCCAAAGCGTGTACTTCGAGGTGTCCAGTGCGCCCTACGCGGCGGGGCAAGCTTCTTTCGTGGGCGAAACGCTCACGCAGCTGGGCATGCGCAATGCGGTGCCTGCTCAGCTTGGCCCCTTTCCCAAGTTGAACCCGGAGTTTGTCCTGCGCGCCCAGCCGCATTGGGTGATGGCCAACGCACGGGAGTTGCGTGTCATGGCATCGCGACCCGGCTGGGCCGCGCTGACGGCGCTGCAACAAGGGCGGAGCTGCAGTTTTGAGGGGCCGAGCTGGGAGCTTCTGATTCGACCCGGCCCCCGTCTCGGTGAGGCCGCTTTGGCCCTGGCCGATTGCCTGCGCCGGTGACATGAACCCAGCACGCTGGCGCCTGCTGATCGCACTGCTGTTTGCAGTCGGCTTGCTGCTGGTCATGGGGCTGGCCACTGGCAGCGAAGGGCTGAGCTGGGCGGCTTGGCAGCAGGACCTTGCCGCCGGCCAGCTGGAGTTCATCGTGGGCGAAATCCGGGCCCCCCGAACGCTTGGGGCGCTCGGGGTGGGTGCGCTGTTGGGCTTGGCGGGCGCTATTGCGCAGGGCGTGTTCCGAAACCCCTTGGCTGACCCCTACCTGCTTGGGGCCGCCGCCGGCGCCAGCCTCGGCGTGGTGGTGGTGTTGGCCGCCGGTGCCATGGCCGGCCACTTGATCGGCTTGGCCGCCGCAGCTTGGCTGGAGCGCGTGGGCATCGTGGCTGCAGCGTTCGCGGGGTCTCTTGGCGGCGTGTTCCTGACCTTGCTTCTGGCCCGTGGCGCGCAGCACACTTTGCGTTTGCTGTTGGCGGGGGTGGTGGTGGCCGTGTTGCTGGGGGCGCTGAACGATGCGTTGACCCATCTGGCCCCCGAGGCCTTGCGCGGCAAGCAGTCGTTTTTGCTGGGCAGCACGGCATTTGTGGGCTGGACCGGTGTGGGCCTGCTGGCGATCGGCTTGGCTCTGGCCTTGCCACTGGCCTTGCGCATGGCGCGGGCGTTGGATGCACTCACCCTGGGCGACGACAGCGCCCGCTCGCTCGGCCTGCCGCTGCCGAAGGTGCGGCTCTTGTTGGTGGGGCTCTTGGCGCTTTGCACAGGCTTGGCCGTGTCGCAGGCCGGACTCATCGCCTTTGTGGGCTTGGTGGCGCCGCACGTGGTGCGGCGCCTTGCGCCAGGGCCGCATGCCTTCCTGCTGGGCGCGTCGGCCCTCACGGGTGGTGTACTGCTCTTGGCGGCGGATGTCGCGGCGCGCGCCTTGCTGGCGCCGCAGGAACTGCCGGTGGGCATCTTGACCGGCGTTCTGGGTGGCAGCTATTTGGTTTGGTTGTTGAACCGGCGCGGGTGGAGCTGATGGAGATTGAAGCCCAAGCCGTGAGCCTCAGCCTCGATGGGCGGCGGGTGCTGCACGGCATCAGCGCCCAACTCGGTACCGGTTGGACCGCCGTGGTCGGCCCCAACGGCGCCGGCAAAAGCAGCTTGCTGCGCCTGCTGGCTGGCCTTTGGCAGCCCGAACAAGGCCAAGTGCTGCTGGGTGGCCGCGCCTTGTCACACTGGCCGGTGCGGGATCGCGCTCGCCATTTGGCCTGGCTGGCCCAGGCCCAGGACCCCAGCGGCGACTTGACCGTGCTGGACACCGTGATGTTGGGCCGCTTGCCGCAGCTGGGCCTCTTTGGTAGCCCCAGCGCGGCCGACCGCGCCGCCGTGGACGCGGCCCTGCAGGCGACCGAAAGCGATGCGTGGCGCGATCGCCTGACCCTGCACCTGAGCGGCGGCGAGCGACAGCGCGCGATGCTGGCCCGCCTGCTGGCCACCGAGGCCCCAGTGCTGTTGCTGGATGAGCCCACCACCCACCTGGACCCGCCGCATCAAGTGGCGCTGGCCCGCCTGCTGCGGCGCCTGTCCAGCACGCACACGGTGGTCAGCGTGCTGCACGACCTACCGCTCGCGCTGGCTGCGGATCGCGTTCTTCTCATGCACGAAGGGCGCCTGGTCATGGACGCGCCTGCCCTCGCGCCCGCGCTGCACCGCGCCATCGAGCAAGTGTTCGACCAAGCGCTTGAGATTCACCTGCATGGCGGCCGCGCCTTGGTGCAGCCCCGGCTGTAACTCAGACTTTGCTGGCTTTCCATGGCCGTTCCTGACTAAATGCTGTGTCAGCCTTTGTCAAACAAGACCATTGGACAAACGCCTGCGCTATCGTTTTAGGCGCTTGAAGTCGACCGGCTGACTTCGCGCGCCAAACCCCAAAGTCAGATCTCATGGACACGGTTATCTCACCCATTGCCGCCGAACACATTGCTTCGTTCCGAACGGCTCTCGATCAAGTCGCCCGTGAGAGGCGCTACCTAGCGATGGTTGAAGCTCCGCCGCTTGTGCAGGTGGCCTCGTTTGTTGGTGAGAACATCACGAAGGGCATTGCCCAATTCGTCGCTCTATCCGGCACTGAAGTGGTCGGATGGGCCGACATTGTGCCCGCTTGGGCTCACGGTGTTTGCCACCGTGGCAGCCTGGGCATGGGCGTCGTCGCGCAGTTTCGAAGCCAGGGTCTTGGGCGCCGCCTACTGGAGGCTTGCATCACCAAGTCTTGGGAGAACGGCCTAACCCGAATTGAGTTGGAGGTTCGAGCGGACAACTCACAAGCCCTGCGCCTTTACGAGGCGCTCGGGTTCAAGCACGAAGGCACCAAACGCCAAGGCCTCCGTCTTGACGGCCGGTACCACGACACTTTGGCAATGGCTTTGCTCCACCCTGTGGTTTAGCTCAAGGGCCTAAGGCTACGGCAATCTGGATTGCTTGGCCTCTAACACCTTATTTTTTGGCTTCGTCGGCTTGGGATCCCTGGCTTTCTTTGGCGGTTTGACCGGCTCCTCGGCTTTGGTGGAGCCATCTAGCCGCGCTGGTTGGGGCGTCGCCTTGGCCTCTTCGCGCCGTCTCTTGGCGGCGAGCGCCTCTGCGGCTTTGGCATCTTGCGCAGCGCGCTGGCGGGCTGCTTGTTCGTCGGTCTTGCTCGGCTGGTCAAAGCCCACGGCGGAGGCTTGCGCCGAAGGGCCGCAGGGGCGATCACTGAGTTCGCGGCCTTCGGCACCGCAGCGAAAGACCGGCTGACTCTGCTGGCGCGTGGTCTGGGCCCCAGCCGACAGGCTGGATAGCAAGAGCAGCAAGAGCCCCCAGCGCTTCATGGCTTCAACAAGCTTTCCGGTGAGGCTGGGGCAGGCGCTGAAGCCGTTCCACTTGCCTGCGCAGCCTCAGGTGCGGGCGCTGGTTTGGGCGGCTTCGGTCGAGGCGGCTTGGCATGCAGCTTTTGCGTGGCCGCGTCCAGTTGCCCCGCCAGCAGCAAAGGCAGCAGGGGCAGGGTCTTGTCAATGCACTGCTGCAGCAAATCCCGCTCAGCGGCGGGCGCACGGCGCAGCACATAACCCGCCACGGCATCGCGGTGCCCGGGGTGGCCGATGCCGAGGCGCAGGCGCCAGAACTCGCCACTGCCAAGCTGCGCCTGCATGTCCTTGAGGCCGTTGTGGCCGCCGGTGCCGCCACCCTTCTTGAGCTTGAGCTCGCCGGGTGCCAGGTCGAGCTCGTCATGGGCGACCAGGATTTCTTCGGGCTGAATCTTGAAGAAGCGCGCCAGTGCGGCCACCGACTTGCCCGAGAGGTTCATGTAGGTCATGGGCTCCAAGAGCCAAACCGGGCCGCCTGGCAGATTGGCGCGTGCCGCAAGGCCGAAGTAGGTGCGCTCGGCCTGCAGCGAGACCTTCAGTTCACGCGCCACGGCCTCCACCCAGGCAAAGCCGGCGTTGTGGCGTGTGTCTTCGTATTCGGTACCCGGGTTGCCCAGGCCCACCAGCAGTTTCATCGGTCCCATGGGGGCAGGATTATCAAGGGGGCGCCGCCGCCTTCGGCGCTCTGAGCCGTTACCCGCATGACTTGCCGCTGCGGGGGGGAGGAGCATGGCGAAACTGATGCGCGAAAAAGCAAAAGGCCCCGCGAGCGGGGCCTTTCTTGGAAGACTGAAGTCAGCGCAGGGCTTACTTCTTCTTCTTGGCGTCCTTGCCCTTGGCGGCAGGAGCGGGTGCAGCCGCAACGATGACTTCCTCGACCTTCGGCTCGACCGGGGTGGCGATCACGGGGTTCGGCTTGCCATGGGTCACGACCTTCACGCCTTCTGGCAACTTGATGTCGTTGACGTGCACGCTGTGGCCCTTGGTCAGGGTGCTCAGGTCCACTTCGATGAACTCGGGCAGTGCCACGGCCAAGCAAGTGATTTCCAGCTCGTTGACCACGTGGGTCACGGTGCACTTGTCGGTCTTGACGGCAACCGATTCGGCTTCCTTGATGTAGTGCAACGGAACCTTCTTGGTGATCTTGGTGGTGTTGTCCACGCGCTGGAAGTCAACGTGCAGGATCAACTGCTTCCATGGGTGCATCTGCACGTCGCGCAGCAGCACTTTGGATTCCTTGCCGGCCAGTTCCATGTCGAGGATGGAGCTGTGGAAAGCTTCCTTCTTCAGGGCGTGGTACAGGGCGTTGTGATCGAGTTCGATCATGGCGGGCTCGCCTGCACCGAAAACGATGCCGGGGACCTTGCCCGAGATACGCAGGCGGCGGCTCGCACCAGTGCCTTGCAACTTGCGCTCAAAAGCGACGAATTTCATGGGTTTACTCCGTTGAGTCGGCGGTTCGCGACCAAGCCGCCGTTTTGCAAAAAGGAGCGGCTTGCACCGCTCCAAGAAAGAAGCCCTTGTGGGGCCTCAGAAATTGTTGTTTTGTTCGCTGAACAGGCTGGTCACCGACTCGCCGTCGCTGATGCGGCGGATGGTTTCGGCAAACAGGAAGGCCACGGAAAGCTGACGAATCTTGGGGTTCGCCTTGGCGGCATCGCTCAAGGGGATGGTGTTGGTCACCACGGCTTCATCAAGCTGCGAGTTGCCAATGCGTTCAATCGCCGGGCCGCTCAAGATGGGGTGCGTGCAGTAAGCGTAGACGCTCTTGGCGCCACGGGCTTTCAGCACTTCGGCTGCCTTCACCAGGGTGCCGGCGGTGTCGATCATGTCGTCCATGATCACGCAGTTGCGGCCTTCGATTTCGCCGATGACGTGCATCACTTCCGAGACGTTGGCAGCTGGGCGGCGCTTGTCGATGATGGCCAGGTCGCAGCCGAGCTGTTTGGCCAGCGCGCGGGCGCGAACCACACCACCGACGTCAGGGCTCACCACCACGAGGTCGGTGTAGGCCTTGCTCTTCAGGTCAGACAGCAGCACCGGGCTGGCGTAGATGTTGTCGACCGGGATGTCGAAGAAGCCTTGGATTTGGTCGGCGTGCAGGTCCATGGTGAGCACGCGCTCGACGCCGACGGTTTCCAGCAAGTTGGCGACCACCTTGGCCGAGATCGGCACGCGGGTTGAGCGTGGGCGACGATCTTGGCGGGCGTAACCGTAGTAGGGGATCACGGCGGTGATGCGGCGCGCGCTGGCACGTTTCAAGGCATCGACCATGATGAGCAGTTCCATCAGGTTTTCGTTCGTGGGCGCGCAGGTGGGCTGCACAACGAAGACGTCGCGAGCGCGAACGTTCTGATGAATTTCGACAGTCACCTCGCCGTCGGAGAAGCGGCCCACGGTGGCACGACCGAGTTCCAAACCGAGATGAGAGGCGATTTCCTGCGACAGCGCCGGATTGGCGTTGCCGGTGAACAGCACGGTGTTGTTGAGCACGGCTATTTCCTTGGCAGCTACGGCACGACGAACAGCGAAACAATTTGGCAGGGGAAGAAGGATTCGAACCTTCGCATGTCGGAATCAAAATCCGATGCCTTAACCAACTTGGCGACTCCCCTACACAGGACTCAGGCAAAGCCTAAACCCTCAAACCTTGGTTTAGCTGGGTATCCATCCCGCTAAGGGCATGGACTCCAAACTGCGACAGAGCCGGCCTACCCAATGCTCAGGCAGTTCTAAGAACTGTTCCAAGCGTGTCGCCTCGGGTTGGGCTTCGCTGTCAACTTCTGAGAAAACCGCACTGCCCGAACCCGTCATTCGGCTGTTGCCGAACACTTGCTCAAGCTTCGAAGTGGCTTCAACGACTTGCTGGCTTTGGCTTTGCGCCGCCGCTTGCAGATCATTGCGATACAACTTCCAAGTGCTCCCAAAAGAGCCAGCGACTATAGCAAGGGTTTGCGAGCGTTGCAAGAGAGGGCTCTCGAAAATCGCTTTTGTGGGCAAGCTGTCGGGCGGCTTGACGACCGCCAAGCGCATCGCCGGTACAGAAATTGGCTGCAGCGCTTCGCCAATACCTTCCACCCAAGCGGGCCCGTGCCCCAAGAAGAAAGGGACGTCCGCGCCAAGTTTCAAGGCGAGGGGCGCCAACTGCGCGCGGGTCCAGTTCAGGTTCCAAAGGCGGTTCAAGCCGATGAGTACCGTGGCCGCGTCAGAGGAGCCGCCGCCCATGCCGGCGCCGCTGGGAATGCGCTTGTCAATGTGGATGTCGACGCCCTGCTGGCAGCCACTTGCCTCTTGCAAGAGGCGCGCAGCGCGCAGGCAGAGGTCGTCAGCGGGGAGGGCGACGCTCAAGTCATGGCGTATCAATTGACGATCGCTGCGGATCTCCAGGTGCAAGTTGTCCATCCAATCGATAGGAATGAACACGGACTGCAGCAGGTGATAGCCGTCGGCGCGTTTGCCCACCACATGCAGGAACAAGTTCAGCTTGGCGGGGGCCGGAAGGTCGTAGAGCGCTTTCATGGGGAGAGGACGAGGCGCAGGCTCATGCCGCCCTGGCTGAGATGGAGTCTTTGCGGATCGGGGCGTTCAATGCGCCAACCGAGCTGAATGAGCGCTGCGCCATCTCGCTCGAAAGGCAGCGCGGCCACGGGCTTGTCGTGGAGCCAGTCGAAGAGGGCGCCCAGAGGGAGCGGCGGGCCTTGCAGGGCGTCGCCGAGTGCGGCGCCGAGCTCCTCCAGGGAGGCAAAGCTTCGCTGGCTTTTGCCGTCGCTCAAGCTCAAGCCTTGCGGGCTCCATTGCGCTTGCGCCAAGGTCGTGCCCAAGGGGCTGGTGAGCAGCAAACTGCCCGCCGTGGCATCGCCCTGGAGTTCGAACAGGGCGGAGCCGGCTTGGGCCCGTTGGGAGCTGGTCGCTTCCATGCGGTAGCCGAGCTTGCCGCTCCAGCCAAGGACGGGCGCGGGCGGCGCGCTGGCGCAGCCGGCCAGGAGCAGCGCCAAGGTGGCAAACCGGCGGTTCACAGGCCCAGGCGCTTGAGTGTGGCTTTGAGGGCTGCGTTGTCCGGGTCGCGCTGGTGCGCTTGGCTGGCCACC
Organism: Burkholderiales bacterium; assembly: GCA_046317675.1. Classification (GTDB taxonomy): domain Bacteria; phylum Pseudomonadota; class Gammaproteobacteria; order Burkholderiales; family Burkholderiaceae_C; genus Inhella. The sequence goes on along the minus strand of JBKCVH010000234.1, from coordinate 25,578 downwards.
GTGCGCGCCTCTTCGGCCCGTCCTTGCTTCCAAAGCAGCTCGGCAAGGTGGGCGGCAATCTCGGCATCGGGGCGGGCTCGATGGGCCTGGCGAAGCAGGCGTTCCGCCTCTTCATACTTGCCTTCGCGGAAAGCGATCCAGCCGAGGCTGTCCACCAAGAACGGCTCATGCCCACCGAGTTCGATGGCGCGCTCCACCAAGGTGCGGGCTTCGTCAAGGCGCACATTGCGATCGGCCAAGGAATAGCCCAGCGCGTTGTGCGCGTGGTGGTGCTGCGGCTTGAGCTCAATGACGCGGCGCAGTTGTTGTTCCATCAAGTCAAACCGGCCCAAGCGCTCGGCGCTCATGGCGTGTTCGTAGAGGAGGTCGATGTCGGTGGGGTCCTCTTTCAGCGCTTGGCTCAACAGCTCGAAAGCCGCCGGCCACTGATTGGCTTCGCGCAACAACTGCACTTCCATCAGCAAGCGGCGCTCTTTGGCTTCACTGGTGTCGCCGGGCAGTGCCCGCAGGCGTTCACGCGCTTGGGCGAGTTGACCCTGCTGGGCTTCAATGCCCGCGCGGCGGAAGGTGACGTCGGCCCCTCGCTGCCCTTCGGGAACGGCATCAAGGGCTGCCAGCGCGGCAGACCATTGGCGCAGTTGGGCATGGGCTTGAGCTTGGAGCAACAAGGCACTGGTGCGAGCTTCGGGTGCGGGCTCGGTGAGGGCTTGGAGGTAAGCGTCGAGCGCGGTCAGGGCGGCCTGTGGGTGGCGCAGATCCAGCTCCAGGGAGCCAATGGCAAAAAGATGCGCTGGCTGGCTGGGCTCCAGTTGGCGAAGTTTTTGAAACTGCAGCAGAGACTCTGCGGTTCGGTGGTCGCGGGCCAGTGTGCGGGCGTAGCTGGTGTGGAGCGGCAAATTGCCGGCCAGCTGCGGCTGAACCAGCGCTTCGGCATCTGGATTCAAACGCATCAAATCCAGGGCCAACCAAGCCGACAAGGGGTCACCAGGGCGTTCATGTTCCGCTTGGCGGAGTTGGTTGAGTGCCAGCGCTTCGTTTCCGGCGTGCTGGGCGAGTCCGGCAATCAGTGCGGCTGCAAGCTGCCGGCGCTCGGCGCTGCGCTTCTCGTCGTCGCGCTGCTTCGCCAGCAAGGGTTCCATTTCGTTGAGCGGACGCTCGCGCTCGCGGATGTTGCGGAACAACTGCGGCAAGCCACCCAGCATGGCCGTGCGTTGGGCTGCATCGGGGGCCAGCAGCAGCCAGTCCAGCAAAGGGTCCGGCACTTCATTCAGCTGCCCCAGCGCGACGGCCAACTGAACGACATGCTGATGTGCGGCGGCCGAGCCCAGCTGCTGGCGCCAGGCGCGCGCTGCGGCCAAGGCTTCATTTCCAGCGCGGGCTTGCAGGGCGACCTGAATGACCCGGCGGTACAGCGCTTCATCCCCGGTTCGGCGCGCAGCGTCCAGGAGCACCTGGTAGGCCGTGCCCAGTTCGCCCCGCTGCAGTTCCAACTCGCCAATCAGGAGTTGATAGAAGAGCGGCGCATCCATCGCAGACTGGGGCGGCGGCGCCTTGGCAGGCTCTTGGGCCTGAGCGGGGAGCATCAAGCTGGCAACGGTGGCTGCGGTTGCAGCGGCGGCGAGGAGTGCGGTGCGGAACGGCATGGTGTTTTGATTGTGCCGCCGTGGTGCGCGTGCAGGCCCAAGTCATAGCAAGGCCCTAGGGCCTAGCATCTCCTCCCATGCCTGAGTTACCCGAAGTTGAAATCAGCCGCCGTAGCTTTGCCGAGCGGCTCGACGGTGCCACTGTGCTGGCCCTGCACATGGGCAAGCCGCTGCGCTGGCCCCTGGGAATCGACCCCGAGCGGCTGCTTGGCGCGCGGCTGGGTCTTGCCCAGCGCCGGGGCAAGTACATCTGGCTGCCGCTTGGTGAGGGGGGCTTGCTGCTTCACTTGGGCATGAGTGGCGCCTTGGCGCTGGACGACGGCACCGCCCCCCTGGGCCCGCACCAGCACATGGCTTTGCAAACGGACCGTGGCCGGCTCACCCTGACGGACCCCCGCCGCTTTGGCGCGGTGGTTTGGTCGCCAAGTCTTGCGCTGGACCCCGCGCGCAAGCTTTTGGCTGGCCTGGGCGCCGAGCCTTTTGACCCTTTGCTCACCGCGTCGGCATTGCGGCGAGCCTGGAAGGGGCGCCGCGTCAGCATCAAGCAGGCGCTGTTGGCGGGTGACGTGGTGGTGGGCGCCGGGAACATCTACGCCTGCGAGGCGCTGTTCCTTGCCGGCATTCGCCCCAGTACCGTTGCCGGTCGGGTCTCCGAGCTGCGTTGCACGCGCTTGCTGGAAGCCGTGCGGCAGGTGCTTGAACAAGCGCTGCAGTTGGGCGGAAGCACGCTGCGGGACTTCAGCGATGCGCACGGCGTGGCGGGGGCCTATCAAGCCAATGCGCAGGTCTATGGGCGGGAGGGGCAGGCCTGCCGGCGCTGTCCTGGCACCGTAAAGCGCATCGTTCAGGCGCAGCGCTCGACCTACTTTTGCCCTCTGTGCCAGCGCCCATGAAAGATTTCGCCGCACAGCTTTTGGCCTGGCAGCGCCAGCATGGCCGGAACGACTTGCCTTGGGTGGGCAGCCAAGACCCTTACCGCGTATGGCTCTCGGAGGTCATGCTCCAGCAGACGCAAGTGAGCACGGTGCGTGCCTATTACCTGCGCTTCTTGGAGCGCTTCCCAACCGTGGATCAGTTGGCGGCTGCGCCCTTGGACGAGGTGCTGGCGCTCTGGGCTGGCCTTGGCTACTACACCCGAGCGCGCAACCTGCACGCCTGCGCGCAGGCGGTTGCGGCGCAAGGCGGCTGGCCGCGCAGTGCGGCCTTGCTGGAAATGCTGCCCGGCATTGGTCGCAGCACGGCGCGCGCCATTGCCGCCTTTTGCTTTGGTGAATGCCTGTCCATCCTGGATGGCAATGTGCGCCGCGTCTTGTCTCGTCTGCTGGCTTTTGACGAAGACCTGTCGGGCGCCGCCGCGCAACGGCGGCTATGGGTGCTGGCGGATGCCCTGGTGCCCGCGCAACCCAGCGACATGCCGGCTTACACCCAGGGCTTGATGGACCTGGGCGCTGGCCCATGTGCGCCCAAGAACCCGCGCTGCGGCGACTGCCCGGTGAGCGGCCTGTGCCAAGCCCGCGCCCAGGGCCGCACGCAGCAGCTGCCCTTGAAAACCCGGCGACTCAAGCGCAGCCGGCGCGAGAACTGGTGCCTGTGGCTGGAGCGTGAAGGCGATGGTGCCATTTGGCTGCAGCAGCGGCCCGCCCAGGGCGTGTGGGGCGGGCTTTGGAGCTTGCCGATGTTCGACACCGAGACCGCGCTGGAGCAGGTGGCGCAAGGCGCGCCCTTGGAATTGCTGCCGCGCATTGAGCATGCGCTCACGCACTTCGACTGGGTGCTGCACCCGCGCCGCGCGGCAGGCCAAGCGGCAGCACCGCCTCTTGACGGCCAGTGGGTGGCCCGCGAGGCCTTGCCGCGCTACGGCCTGCCGGCGCCGTTCAAGAAGCTCATGGCTTGAGGCTCTTGCTCAGAAAGCTCTCGACGCGGGTCCAGAAGTCGATCTCGTTCTTGTCGAGCGACCAGCCGTGGCCCTCTTCGGCATAGACCTTCAGCTCTGCCTGGGAGTTATGGCCCTTGACTGCGTTGTGGAAGGCATTGCTGTGCACCACGGGCACGCGGCGGTCTTGGCGCCCATGGGCCAGAAGCAGCGGCTGGGTGATCTTGGCCGCTTGCCTGAGCGGTGAGCTGGCGTTGAACTGGGCGGCATCGGCTTTGGGGTCGCCAATCAGCGCCGTCATGCCAAAGCGCTTCCAGTCACCCGGCAGGTCGCTCCAGTCGTTGGTGAACATCAGGTTGATGTCGGTCACGCCCGCATGGCTCACCGCGCAGCGGAACAGCTGCGGGTGGCGTACCAGCCCCATCAAGGCGGCATAGCCCCCGTAGCTGGAGCCCACCAAGCAAACGCGCTTGGGGTCGGCCAGCCCCTTCTTGGCGGCCCATTGCAAGGCGTCAGCCAGGTCGTCTTGCATGGCCAGTCCCCATTGCTTGAAGCCCGCCCGGTAGAGCTTGCTGCCGTAGCCAGTGCTGCCCCTGAACTCGGGCTCCAACACCAAGTAGCCGCGCGAGGCGAGGAACTGGGCGTCGGCATGCCAATGCCAGTGGCCGCCTCGCACCCAGGGGCCGCCGTGCACCAACACCACGGTGGGTGCAGCGCCTTTCAGGCCGGTGGGCTGGGTGATGTGAAGTGGAAGCTCCAAACCGTCGCGCGCGGCAATCAGCTCAAAGCTGCGAGCCGCCATTTGGGTGGCTTTGATCCAAGGCCGGGTGCCGGAGACGGTCTCCAGCTTGCCGCTGGCGGTGTCGTAGAGAAAGTAGACGTCCGGCTGGCGGTCTGAGAAGGCCTGCACCAGCACCCGCTGCGGCTTGTTGCAGGCGCCGCAGTCGAGCAGGTTGACGGTTCCTGGCAGAAGCTTGTCCACGGCGGCTTGAATGGCCTTCATGTCGGCATCGAACCAATGCTGACCCCATGCGTCGCTCAAGAACTGCACACCGGCTACGCGATCGTCGGCACCGCGTATCAACCACCCGTCGAAGTCAAAGCCCTTGACGGCGACCAGTTGCTGCGGCGTGGCTTGCTTGTTCTGGGTGTCCAGTGTGGCCAGAACCGAGGTGTCGGTGTAGCCCTCGCTTTGCCCCATGGTCTCAACGAACAAGCGCCCGTCACCCGCCACGGCCAGCACCTCGAAGCCGCCATCTGATACATAGCGCGGGGCTTCGCGCAACAAAGTCCAGGGGGCATCTGGCGTGGCGCGCCAGTGGGTGAGCCGCTTCTCGCCCTGAACCGACTCCGCCACACGGGCCCGGCCTTGGTGGTCCACCACCCAGCGGTGTACGCGGGGCGGCGCATCAGCCCCGGCGACTGAACTGCGCCCGGTGTCCACATTGACGCTCAGTAGCTCGGAGCCGACAAACTCGCCATCGCCGGCAAAGCTTCGTTTCAGCACCAGCACGCGCGGCGAGCCGTCGCGCACCACCGAATGGAAGCGGTGGTCGGGATCAAGGCTGAGGTCTTTGGGGCGTGTGCGCACTTCGGTGGATGAAGCGCGCACTTCGGCAACTGCTTCGAAGCTGCGCCGAATCAGTGTGCGCGGTGAGCTGCGTCCCTCGCGGTCGACCACGTACAGGCCCGGCCCCTGTTGGGTGAGCAACGCGCTGCGCCGGTCGGCCAGCGTGAAGACGAGCTGCGAATCGCCCACCCAGTACCCGCGCTCCACGTCGAGGTCTTGGTAGGCAGCGACCACCTTGGCCGATCGTTCGGCGCCCAGGTCGATGACGATCAGCGCGTGGCGGCCGGTTTGCTCCACATAGCGAATGGCGGCCATGAATCGCCCATTGGGCGAAAGCGTGGCGTTGGTGAGTTGCGCCGTGCGGAAAAAGTCCGCCACCGGTGGCGGTGTTGTCGCGGGTGTTTGAGCCCAAGCTCCGGCCATACTGAAGGCCAACAACCAAGCCACCACGCTGATGCATTTCATGTTCAAACTCCCTTGGGTCCGGTCGACTTGCCAGACTGCGCCGGATTCTGAATCAGCAGGTGGCGCAGGCCTTGCAGATGAACCCCCCGTGTTGGGAGGGGCGGCTTGAGCGAGAAATGGGAGTGGTTGGCCGAAGGCGCGCTGCAGCTTTCACTCTCGGGCGAGATGGACCCGCTGCGGCAAAGGCGCTTGCTGGCCATGGCAGAGCCATTGCGCGCAGAACCGGGCGTGCTGGATGTTGTGCCGGGCATGCTCAGCCTCACCATCCTGACCGACCCTTTGCGTTTGGCCCCAAGCGAACTAGAGCAATTGGCACGGCAGGCTTGGCGCAAGGCGCGCCCCGCTCGGGAAGAGGGCAAGACGCTGGAAGTGCCGGTCCGCTACGGCGGCGAGGGTGGCCCCGACCTGCTCGAATCGGCCAACTTGGCCGGTCTGTCGATTGCGGATTTCATCGATGCCCACACCCTGCCGCTGTACGAGGTGGCCTTTCTCGGTTTCCTACCGGGCTTCCCTTACCTGATGGGCCTGCCTGAGGCCTTGCACCTGCCGCGCCGCTCCCAGCCGCGGCTGCGGGTGCCGGCGGGTTCGGTGGGCATCGGGGGGGCGCAGACCGGCATTTACCCCCTTGAATCGCCCGGGGGCTGGCAACTGATTGGCCGGACCGAGCTTCGCTTCTTTGATGCCACGCGCACTGCCCCGAGCCTGCTCCTGCCGGGCGATCGACTTCGCTTCGTACCGATTGGGGGCGCCGCATGATGGAAGTGCTGCGCGCCGCTCCCCTGACCACGGTGCAAGACCTGGGTCGCAGTGGCTGGCGCCATCTCGGTGTCTACGCCGGCGGTGCCATGGACACGCTGGCCCTGCAGCAGGCCAATGCCTTGCTCGGCAATGCGCCTGGCGCTGCGGCTTTGGAGTTGGTGGCAGGCCCCTTGCGCCTGCGCCTGCACCGCGATGCCTGGGTGGTCCAGGCCGGCGCCTTGTTCGAACTGCGCATTGCCGGGGTTCTGCAGCCCAGCTACTGGCGCCGGCACGTGGCCGCCGGCCAGGAGCTGGAGCTCAGAGGGCCGCAGCGCGGTCAGTACGGGCTCCTGGCGGTGGATGGCGGCATCGACCTGCCGGCATGCCTCGGCTCAAGGGCCACGGCGCTGCGAGCGGGCTTTGGCGGCCATGAGGGGCGGGCATTGGAGGCGGGCGATCAACTGCCGCTCGGCAAGCCCTCCAACCCGAAGCGGCCCCGCGGCATTCAGCCTGCGGTGGCCCATGGCAGCCTTGGGCTGCTGACGGGCCCGGAATGGCTGCAGCTGGAGCCGGCTTCGCGCGATGCCTTTTGGGGCGCGGAGTGGAAGCTGGCGCCCCAGAGCGACCGTATGGGCCTGCGCCTCTCGGGGCCGCGCTTGGTCCGGCTCGGGCGTGAACTGCCCTCCCACGCCGTGTTGCCCGGCCTGCTGCAACTGCCGCCCGGCGGCCAGCCTATCTTGCTGGGGGCCGATGCCCAGACCACGGGCGGCTACCCGCGCATTGGTCAGGTGATGGCGGCTGACCTTTGGAAGCTGGCGCACCTGCGCCCCGGGCAAAGCCTGCGCTTTTTGCCCATGGACCTGGACAGCGCGCGCCAGCGCTTGGCGCAGCAGGCGGAGGCGCTGACCCAATTGAGGGACTGGGTGCATGCGCTCGATCGACTTGAACGCTGACATCGGCGAAGGCTTTGGCGACGACGCCGGCATCCTCTCCTGCGTCAGCTCCGCTTCCATTGCCTGCGGCTTTCACGCGGGCGACGCAGCCAGCATGCGCACCGCGCTGCGCTTGTGCCGTCAGTTCGGCGTGGCGGCCGGGGCGCACCCCAGCTACAAGGATCGCGAGCACTTTGGCCGGCGCGAGTTGAACTTGCCCATGGCGCAAGTGTTCGATTTGGTGCGTGAGCAGGTTTCTGCTCTGCAGGCGCTGGCCTCCCAAGAAGGCCAGCGATTGGCCCACGTGAAGCCGCATGGCGCGCTCTACAACCAAGCCGCGCGAAGTGCTGAGCTTGCCGGCGCCATTGCAGCCGCCGTGCACGCCTGCGACCCCAGCCTTGCGCTGATGGGCCTGGCCGGCAGTGAACTGCCGGCTGCAGCCCGCCGCTTGGGTCTGCGCGCCCTGGAGGAGGTTTTTGCCGACCGGGCCTACTGCGCCGACGGCAGCTTGGCCCCGCGCAGCGAGGCGGGCGCCGTGCTGGACGCCCCCGAGCTGGCCTTGGCGCAGGCGCTGAGTTGGGCGCAGCAGGGCGGCGTGCGAACGCGCGAAGGGCATTGGCTGGCGCGCCCGGCCGACTCCATTTGCCTGCATGGCGACGGGGCCGCTGCCTTGGCCTTGGCGCGCAGCCTTCGCGCTGCACTGGACGCTGCTGGTGTGGCGGTGCGGCCGGCTTGAATCGAGCGGTTCGATTCCTTAAGCCAAAAGCTTGGCCGCCAAAAAGCCCAGCAAGCCCAAAGCGAGCAAGCCCAGCAAAGCCTGTTCGGGCTTGATGCGCGGCACTTCGGGCTGGCTGCGCACAGGTCGAGGCGGTGGCTCCTCGTCGGGCAGGGCCATTTCCCCGGCCGCCCATCGGCGCATGAAGTCTCTGGCTGCTTCGGCTTGCTCAGGCGCCACACGCAGTTGCACCAAGCCGATGGCCGGCAAGTTGCCCACGGCACCTTGCAGGTCGGCGCCATGCACCTCGGCCTCAATGCCTTCGTGGGCCAGCAGGTCCTTCAGCAATTGCGCCTCGAATCCGTGGCGCGGCTCGTAAATGCACTCCATGGCGTTCCCCGGCTGATTCGTTCCATCTTGCCCTATTGCGGCTGGATCGGCGCGACGTGCAGTGCATCGCAAGCGGGCAGCAAGGTGAATGCGCCTTGCTTAGCCTGCGTTCCATCAACCGGAGTCGCACCATGAACCCCATCCACTTCCTGAACCTTGTTGGCCGCAGCCTGCTGGTCGTCGGCCTGGCCTTGGCCTGCGGCGCAACCCAAGCGCAGAAGAAGGACGGTCTCGACGCCGGCCTGCGCATCGGCACGCAGGCCAACGCGCAGGATCTCGGCCTTCCGCTTTACCCGGGCGCCACCGTGCAACGGGACGACAGCGAAGACAAAGGCGCTGTTCGCATCGACCTGTGGGGTGGGCTCTTCGGCTTGAAGCTGGCGGTGGGCAAGTTCGCCACGAGCGACAGCTTGGAGGCGGTGGCGGCGCATTACCGCCGCGCCATGGCCGCCCATGGCAAGGTGCTGGAGTGCCGCGCAACGGGCCAAGCTCCAGCGTCGACCCCGTCCAAGAAGGACAAGAACAGCGACGAGCCGGTGAGCTGCGATGCGTCCTCAGGCTCGACGGGTGAACTGGTGCTCAAAGTGGGCACCGAGCGCAATCAAAGGGTGGTGGCCATGAAGCCCGTGGGCAAGGGGCTGCACTTCCAGGTGGTGCGGATTGAGGTGAGGCGGGATTGAGCGCGCCGGTGCGCTGGAGAACGGAAGAGGAATCAGCCCCGCGCGTCCAACTCCCGATGCCGCTTGAGCACCTTCCCATGGTAAGCAAACTGTTTGGCCAGCGTTTCCACCAAGTACACCGACCGATGCTGCCCCCCGGTGCAGCCGATGGCCACGGTGAGGTAAGAGCGTTGGTCTGCGCCAAAGCTCGGTAGCCATTGGCCCAAGAAGGCCGCAATCTGGCTCTGCATCAACTGCACCTCGGGCTGCTCGCGCAGGTAGGCGGCCACGGGTTCGTCGCGGCCGTTTTGGGCGCGCAGTTCTTGTACGTAATAGGGGTTGGGCAGCACGCGCACGTCGAAGACGAAGTCGGCGTCGCTGGGTACGCCGTGCTTGAAGGCGAAGCTCTCGAAGATCAAGGTCAGTGAGTCGCCGGGCACGCTCACCAGGTCGCGCACCCAGGCGCGCAGTTGGGCGGGGCGCAGCAGGCTAGTGTCAATCACCGTGCTTTCCACCCGAATGGCAGCGAGCAGTTCGCGTTCGATCTCGATGGCGTCTAGCAGTCCGCGCTGGTCGGCCACGACGCCGCGTTCCTTCTCCTCGCCGGTCACGTCGCGCAGCGGGTGCGGGCGGCGGGTTTCGCTGAAGCGGCGCATCAGCGCGTCGGTGTTGGCATCTAAAAAGATGGAGCGCAGGTTTTGCCCTTGGCTGCGCAGTTGTTTGATGAGGGGCAGCAGGTGCGGCAGCGAGCCCTTGGAACGCACGTCCACGGCAATGGCCACTCGGCGTTCGCCGCGATGGGTTTCCACCTTGAGGAAATCCATCAAGAGTTCGGGCGGCAGGTTGTCGACGCAGAAGAAGCCGGCGTCTTCCATGGCATGCATGGCAATGCTTTTGCCGCCACCGCTCACGCCAGTGACGAGCACGAGGTCGCTGATCATTTCTCCGCTCATGCCAGGCTCCCGGTCAAAAGTTCTTGCGCGTGGGCAATGGACGCGCCGGAGGGTGAGCCGCCCAGCATGCGCGCCACTTCGCGCACGCGCTCGTCGCCCTGCACAGGCAGGACTTGGCTGCTCACGCCGGCTTTGCCTGCTTGCTTGCTAACGACCCAATGCTGGTCGGCGCAGGCGGCGACTTGAGCAAGGTGGGTCACGGCCAGCACTTGGCGCTGCCCGCCCAGTTGCTGCATGAGCCGGCCCACGGTGTGCGCCACCGCGCCGCCCACGCCGGCGTCAATCTCGTCAAACACCAAGGTGGGCGCGCCGTGGTGGTCGGATTGCGCGGTGCACACCGCAATGGCCAAGGCAATGCGGCTGAGCTCGCCGCCGGAGGCGACTTTGGCCAGAAGGCGCGGGGTGGCACCGGCATGGCCGGCCACCAGCAACTCCGCGCTCTCCAGGCCGAAGCTTTGGGGCTCAGCTTGCGGCACCAATTGCAGTTCAAGGCGGCCGCCCGCCATGCCGAGCTGCTGCATGGCCGCTGTGACGGCCGCCGCCAGCTTGGGCGCGGCCTTGGTGCGCAGCTTGCTGGCTTTGGCGGCCTCTTGGTCGAAGCGCTTGCGTGCGGCGCTGAGCTCCGCTTCCAGCGCGGCCAAGTCGCTGCGGGCATCCAGCTCGTTGAGTTCCTTCTGCCAGGCTTGCTGGAGGGCGGGCAAGTCGGCGGGCGGCTGGCGGTAGCGGCGGGCCAGTTGCATCCAGCTGGAGAGACGGGTGTCGAGCTCGTCCAGGCGGCCGGGGTCGGGCTCGGCGCGGTGCAGGTAGCTGCGCAAGGTGTGGGCGGCGTCTTCGGCTTGGGCGCGGCTGCTGGCCACGGCGTCGAGCGCTGACTGCAATTCCGCATCAAAGCCAACCACCGCAGCGAGCGCCTGCTCGGCCTCGCCCAGGCACTGCGTGGCGGTGTTGTCGCCTTCGCTGAGGGCGTCCAGGGCGGCGCGGCCGGCCTCAATGAGAGCTTGGGCGTTGGCGAGCCGTTGATGCTCCGCATTGAGCTCGGGCCATTCATCGGCGCCGGGGCCTAGCTTGTTCACTTCATCCAGTTGCCACTGCAGGCGTTCGCGCTCACGGCCCAGGGTGGCTTGGGCGCTGCGGGCCTCGTCAAGGCGCTGGGCAGCAGCGCGCCATTGGGCAAAGGACTGTCCGAGGGCGGTGTTGTCAACGCCGGCATGGTCGTCCAGCAGTTGGCGCACGCTGGCAGGGCGGGTGAGTTTTTGCCAAGCGTGCTGCCCGTGAATGTCAACGAGGCTCTCGCCCGCCACCTGCAGTTGGGCCACGGTGGCGGGGCTGCCGTTGACCCAAGCGCGGCTCTTGCCTTGCGCGTCAATGACGCGGCGCAGCAGCAGGGTGTCGAGTTCATCAAAGCCGGCCTCTTGCAGCCAGGGCTTGAGGGCGGCGGGGCAGTCGAACTCGGCGCTGAGCTCGGCCCGGGCGCTGCCCTCCCGGACCACGCTGGCGTCGCCACGACCGCCCAGCAGCAGTTGCAGGGCGTCGAGCAGGATGGATTTGCCGGCGCCGGTTTCGCCGGTGAGGGCGGAAAAGCCGGGCTGCCAGTCCAGTTCCAGGGACGGGACGATGACGAAGTCCCGGAGGGTGAGGCGTTTCAACATTCGCTAGTGGAAAAAGGGTTTCGCGCCGGGCCGCCCCAAGCGAAACGCGTCCCCTCGGGGGACGGCGACCGTAGGGAGACTAGGGGCCTCAAGGGTTCCCTTCGTACCAACGGAGCTTACGGCGCAGCGTCGCGTAGTAGCTCCAGCCGGTGGGGTGCAGGAACTTGCTTTTGTGCGCGCTCCGCTGCACCGTGACGCGGTCGCCGTGCTGAACCTCGGTCAGGCTTTGCATGTCGAAGTTGACGCTGGCGTCGCGGCCGGCCACCAGCTCCAAGCTGATCTCAGCGCTGTCGGGCAGCACGATAGGCCGGTTGGAAAGCCCGTGTGAGGCGATGGGCACCATCACCCAGCCGTCAATGCTCGGGTGCATCAAGGGGCCGCCGGCACTGAGGGCATAGGCCGTGGATCCGGTGGGGGTGGAGACCACCACGCCGTCGGCGCGGATGTTGGCCATGAAGTCGCCGCCCACATGAATGCGCAGCTCCACCATGCCGGCTGCGGCGCCGCGCGCCACCACCACATCGTTCAGCGCGAGGCCGGAAAAAATGATCTTGCCCTCGCGCCAAACCGCCGCCTCCAAGAGCGAGCGCTCTTCGGTTTCGTATTCGCCGGCCAAGATGGGCGTCAAGGCCTCTCGGAACTGCTCAAAAGGAATGTCGGTGATGAAGCCCAGCCGCCCTTGGTTGATGCCCACCAGCGGCGTGCCGAAGGGCACCACCTCGCGCGCGAAGCCGAGCATGGTGCCGTCGCCTCCCACCACCACGGCCAAATCGCAGAGGCGGCCGAGTTCATCGGGCTCCAGCGCTGGGTAGCCGGTCACGCCCGCCGCTTCGGCGCTGCGCCGCTCCAAACTCACGCGCAGCCCTTGTTGGCGCAGGAAGTCGCGCACCTGCTCCATGACGGGGCCAATGCTGCCGGTGGGCTTGCCCACCAGGGCAACGTGTTCAAAGCGCTTGTAGGCTCTCATGCGGCAAATGTTCGCACAGGGGTTTTACAGATCGCTCCCCTTCAACCCTCGGACGAGAATGCACGCCATGCTTGATGACCGTTCCCGTTCGCTGCTGAAGACCTTGGTCGAGCGATACATCGCCGACGGACAACCGCTGGGCTCCCGCACCCTGAGCAAGGCCTCGGGCTTGGAGCTGAGCCCTGCGACCATCCGCAACGTGATGGCCGACCTCGAAGAGCTCGGCCTCATTGCCAGCCCCCACACCAGCGCCGGCCGCATTCCCACAGCGCTCGGGTACCGGCTCTTTGTGGACACCATGCTCACCGCGCGGCCGGCACTCTTCGAGACCGAGGTGCGGCAGCTGGAGGGGCAATTGCAGCCCGACCAGCCGCAGCGCGTGATTGCGCACGCGGCCCAGGTGCTTTCTAACTTGAGCAACTTTGTGGGCGTGATCACCGCGCCCAAGAAGCCTTCAGTGTTTCGGCACATCGAGTTCTTGCGCCTGTCCGAGCGGCGCGTGCTGGTGATCTTGGTCAGCCCCGATGGCGATGTGCAGAACCGCGTCATCGTGACCCAGCAAGATCACAACCAGAGCGAACTGGGCGAGGCCGCCAACCGCTTGAATGCGCAGTACACCGGCATGACGCTGGAATTGGTGCGCGAGCGCCTACGCACCGAGGTGGAAACGCTGCGGGGCGAGATTGCTCAGCTGATGAGCGCCGCAGTGCAAGTGAGCGGTGAGGCCGAGAGCGAGCAGGTGGTCATCAGCGGCGAACGCAACCTCCTCACCGTGCAGGACTTCGGCCAAGACCTCGGCAGCCTGCGCAAGATGTTCGGCGCCTTCGAGGAAAAAACCGCCCTCATGCGCCTGCTGGACGTGAGCAGCCGTGCCGAAGGCGTACGCATCTTCATTGGCGGCGAAAGCCAGATCGTGCCCTTTGAGGAGCTGAGCATCGTCAGCAGCCCTTACGAGGTGGATGGGCAGGTGGTGGGCACGCTCGGCGTGATCGGCCCCACGCGCATGGCCTACGAGCGCATGATCCAAATCGTGGACGTGACCTCGCGCATGGTCAGCCAGGCTTTGTCGAGCCGCTAGGGCGCCCTCTGGCTTGAGCTGGGCCGCCCCTTTTCCGCTCCCGTTTGCTGTGGGTCAAAGCGGCAAGGCCCTGGGTGGGTAGGCTTGGGAGATGCCCAGCCAAGAACGCGACTCGACCCTCTGCGCCCCGGACACCGTTCCGAGTGACTCCCAACAAGACGTGGCCGATACCGTGCCAGCCGCCCTGGAGCCCACCCGCCGCCCTGCCACCCCCGCCACGCCGCCCCCCATGGATGGCGACCCGGAGCGCCTATGGGCGCGGCTGGCCTCGGTGCCGGAGCACCGCGCGCAACACTTTGGCGATGCCTTGGTCAAGACCGAGGTGCTGACGACCACCAAACTGGAGGAGGCCCTGCGCCACCAGGCCCGCCAGTCGCAGCATTTGCCTTTCGGTGAGGTCTTGGTGCAGCTCGGCCTGCTCAACCGCGCCCAGCTTCGCGTGCTGCTGGCAGAGTGGATGGACGTTCCGACCGTTGACCTGGACGCCTTTGTGCCCGAGGCCGAGGCGCTCTCTGCCGTGCCGGCAACCCTCGCCATGCGGGAGGGGGTGCTGCCCCTCATGGTGCGGGGCGACACCCTGGTGATCGCCATGAGCGACCCTTGGGATCAGCGCTTGCTGGAGATGCTTCGCTTCACTGCCCAGTTGCGCCCCAGGCCTGTGCTGCCCAAGCCCGGCAGCATGGCCGGCGCCTTGGCGCGCGCCTATCGAGTGTCTGTGTCGACGTCGCAAGGCGGCGGCGCGTCGGATCGTTCCACGGAGCAGCGCGGCCCGGCGCGGCCCACCAGCCTCTTTGAGCTGGCGCGCGAACTGGAGGGCGGCAGTGAAGCGCTCGGAGGGCAAGTCGCCGACGTGGTGTCGGAGTCCGACAACACCCTGGTGCGCGTGGTCAATCGGCTCATCAGCGACGCCATCGACCTGCGGGCCTCCGACATTCACATTGAAACCTTCGAGCCGCCACGCCCGGTTCGGGTGCGGTTGCGCATTGACGGCGACTTGCGCCGCTACCTGGAGTTGCCCAGCCGGGTGCGGCTGGCCATCGTGGCGCGTCTCAAGATCATGGCCGAGTTGGACATTTCCGAGCACCGGCGGCCGCAAGACGGCAAGCTGGATTTCTCTCGCTTTGGCACCCAGCGCATGGAAGTGCGCATGGTCACTGTGCCCACCAGCGGCGGCTTGGAGGACGTGGTGCTGCGCTTGCTCGGCAGCGTCAAGCCCTTGCCGCTGGACCGCATCGGGCTTTTGGCGGCCAACGTGTCGGCGCTGCGTTTGTTGATGGCCAAGCCCCATGGCTTGCTCCTGGTTTGCGGCCCCACGGGCTGCGGCAAAACCACCACCTTGCATTCGCTGATGCGCGAGCTGAATGAGGAGAAGCGCAAGATCTGGACGGCCGAAGATCCCATCGAGATCTCGCAAGACGGGCTCAGGCAGGTGCAGGTCAATTCGCGCATTGGCTGGACCTTTGCCGCCGCCATGCGCACCTTCCTGCGCGCCGACCCCGACGTCATCATGATTGGAGAAATGCGGGACGAAGAAACGGCCCGCATTGCCGTGGAGGCCTCGCTCACCGGCCACCTCGTGCTGTCCACCGTGCACACCAACTCCGCGCCGGAGTCGGTCACCCGCCTCCTTGAAATTGGGCTCGACCCGTTCATGTTCTCTGACTCGCTGCAGGGCGTGCTGGCGCAGCGCTTGGTGCGAAGGCTGTGCACCGAATGCTGTGTGTCCGAGCCGCTGGACGAACGCTTGCTGCATTCGATGGCGCGCCTGTACCTCCAGGGTGAAACAGGCGATGGGGCCGAAGAGGCGCTGATCGAGCGCTGGCGCAAAGCCCCAGGCCAGTTGACTGCGCTGCGGCAGCACCGCCGGCAGGGCTGCAGCGTTTGCAATGGCACCGGTTACCACGGCCGCTTGGGCATTCATGAACTGCTGGTGGCCGACGAGACGCTGCGCCAGCTCATTCGCCGCCGCGCCAGCGCCCCTGAATTGTTTGCAGCCGCCCGCGCGGCCGGCATGAAGACCTTGCGCCAAGACGGCATCGAAAAGGTGCTGGCTGGCTTGACCGACCTGCCTGAAGTGTTGGCAGCGACCAGCCTCTGAATTCCCACACCAAACCGGACTCACCATGCCTCTCAATTGGACTCAGCTACCACCCACCGTGCTCGCCCAGTTGGGCGAGGAACTTGCCACCACGGCCCTGGCGCTCAGCAAGGAGTCGGGGCTCAGCGCGGATGGGCGGCCACGCGTTGCCTCATTGGAGAGCCTGGGCTTGGAGCTGCAAGCCTTGGTGCACTCCCTGGCCGGGGCGCGGCTGGCTTCTAGCGAGGCGGTGCCTTTACTGGAAGCGGCCCGTGCAGCGCGCCGGCAGTGGCTGGCCGACTTGGCGCGGCGCAACCTCACGCTCGTGGTGGTGGGCGAGGCCGTGGACGTTAAAGCAGACCCCGGCCACGTTCAGCACGCCATCGACCTGCTGGTCGGCCACTCGCTGGCCTCCGGCAGGGATGTCGCCTTGGCCGTTGAGCGCGATGGCTCTGGCGTTCCCGTGCTGGCGGTGGAGGGCCAGGGCGAGGGGCCTGACCCCGCCGAGGTGCACGGGCAGTTGCTCCAGTGGCTGTCGCGCAGCGTGGGTTGGCAGTTGGAACGTGCGAGCCGGCTGCCGGCTGGCAAGTGGGGCCTGCGTTTGGTCCTGACAGCGCCCTCGGGTGGCGATGTGTCGGTCACCGGCTTGGCGAAGTACCACTGGCGGGCTGAGGAGCGTGTGCTGGTGATGGACGCCGACGCCGGCACCCGCGCCTTGGCCGCACGCCTGCTGCGCGAGGCGGGTTTGCGTGCCGACTGCGTGTCCAGCCTGGAGCAGGCGCAAGCCTCGCTGGCCGATGGCCTGCCCGACGCCGTGGTGTGCGGGCTCCCCATGGACGACCCGCGTGGCCAAGCCTTCGCGGCCCGCTTGCGGCTGGACCGGCCTCAGCTTCGCTGGATCGAACTGGTCGATGCGCCCTTCGTGTTCGCTGCCGGCAGCACCGATGGCGCCGTGCCGGCGCGCATCTCCCGCAGCGACCTGTCCCATACCTTGCTGGCTTCCTTGGCCGATTGAAGCGCTACCCAGCGGCGCGCTGGGTAGACCACATCAAATGAAACCCAAGCCCCCGGGCGCGAAGGCGTTGAGGTTGGGCAGCACGTAGGCCTGCTCGCTCGGGCTCACGCCCATCCAGCTCGCCAGCGTGCCGGCCATTTGCGTCACCGAGGTGGTGGGCAGCAGGCGGCCCGAACCCACTTCATCCGGGCTGCCCACGGCGGCGATGGGGAAGCGGCCGTAGATGTCGCGCCCTCGCACGGCACCGCCTGCAATGAACTGGTGCGAGCCCCAGCCGTGGTCGCTGCCGTCGCCATTGCTGACCAAGGTGCGGCCAAACTCCGAGGCGGTGAACAGCGTCACGTTGTTGGCCAAGCCCTGGGCCGAGATGGCGTTCAGGAAGTAGTCCATGCTTAGCGCCACTTTGGCCATCTGCACCGGCTGATCGCGCATTTGGCTGGCATGGGTGTCAAAGCCACCCATGGACACCATGAACACTTGGCGCCGCATGCCGAGCCGCTGACCGGCCACGATGAGGCGCGCCACCATGCGCAGCTGCCGGGCCAGCCCCTCATTGGCCAGCACGATGTTGCCGCTGTTGCCCAGGGTGACGCCCGTGGTGGGCAAGGCGGCCACGCTGCCCTGCGCCAAGGCGGCTTGCAAGGCGGCGGTGGTGTCCAGAGAGCGCCGCATCACGGTGGCGTACTCGGTCGAGTAGGCGTCGCCGGTGGTGCCCACCAGGCTGCGGTTCAGAACGCCAGCCAGTTGCGTGGAGCCCATGGTCCAGCTGTTTCTCAAGGCGCGCACGCCCACCGGGCCATCGTTGCCCACCTGGTACTGCACCGCTTGGCCACCTGCCAGGAACACGGCGTTGCCGGTGGCGGAGATGGCGGTGAACACGGGCTGCGCGTTGGCGCTCATCAGGATGTCGCCCATGCGGCCACCCCAGCCACTGGGCGCGCCCTCGGGCTGCAGCGACTGCCAAGCCGAGGTTTGGTCGTTGTGCGAGAACAGCTTGGCCGGAAGCCCCGAGCCTTGTTGGTACTCGGCCTTGGTCACGGGGCGCATCAGCGGCCCCACGTTGGCCAATGCGGCCACGCGGCCCGCTTCGTAATGGCTGCGCAGGGGGCTCAGCTCCAGCGGCATGCCAAAGCTGCGGCCGCTGGCCTGCCGAGTTTGCGTGAGGGCTTGCAGGTTGGCGCCTTGCCAAGCCAGCTCGCGCCGGGCCGCGGCATAGCTGGCGTAATTGGTGGGGTCCGTGGGCACCAGCCAGTTGTGCATGTCGCTGCCGCCATTGAGGTAGAGGCAGACGAGCGCCTTGTAGCCGCTGGTGTCGGCCGCGTGGCTGCTTTGCGAGGCGAGCGCACCGAGGCCGGCCAAGCTCAGCGCAAGCGGGGTGGCCTGCCCAGCACCAAAGGCAGCCAGACCGGTGGCCGAGCGGAAAAAGTGACGACGTGAGGCGTTCATGGCTGCACCGTGAATTCAGGGCTGCTCATTGCGACGAAAACGGCAATGCGCGCGCGGTTGAGTTGGCTGGCGGCATCACTGCCACCGACACCGCCCATGGCATGCGCCACGGCAGCTTGCAAAGCGGGTGACATGCGCCCGGCGAACAGGCGCAAGTTCAGCTCTTGCACCAACTGGTTGGCATTGCCGCTGTTGAGCTTGGCCACCAGGGGCGAGTAGTCCACCACCACGTCGGCGCCCGTGCCGTTCCAGCCCAGGCCGCCTCCGGCCATCGCCTCCGCACGGTTCACCCAATTGGCCACCGTGCTCTCGTTCACGATCTGGAACTCCGGCGCCACCTTGCCCGCTTTGGCAATGGGCGTACCGGCCGGCGTGTAGCCCGGTCGGAAGTAGCCGAAGACCGAGGGTGCGAAGTACACCGGCTGGGAGAGCGAATCCAGCTCGTACGTCATTTGGAAGTCGCCGCTGGGAGAGGTGGCCTGGAAGGCGCGCATCCAGTGCGCAATGCGCAGCACTGGCTCGCGCAGTTTGGCCGGGCCCGAGCTGCTGGGCGCTGCGCCAATGCTGCCGGCGCTCGGCTGGCCGCTGGCTTCTGCATCCAGCAGCAGCGCGCGCACCGTGGCGCCGAGGTCGCCGCGCACGCCCCGGCCGTTGTTGGCAAACACGGCGGCCACCCGCTGCACATAGGCAGGGCTTGGGTTGCTGCTGACGAAGCGCTGAATGAGTTGCTGCGCCACAAAGGGGCCAACGTTCGGGTGCTGGAACAGCGTATCGAGCGCCAGCTTCAGGCGTTGCTGCGGGCTGGCACTGCCCGGAATGTTCACCTGCTGCGGCTTGCCCGCAAACAAGGTCACGCTGGCCGTGGAGCTTTGGCCGGGGTAGGCCTTCATGGGCTGCAGGTCAATCAGCGGGTCTGGGCTCACTTTGTAGTCGGGCCCGCGCCAGCGGAAGTTCTGCTCGGTGAGTTGGTTGTCAGGAAAGCCCCAAGACCAGCCGGTGAACACCTTGGCCAAGGCCATCACATCGGCGTTGTTGTAGGTCTCGATGGGTTGGCCATTGCTGCCCCGCTTCAGCGTGCCGTCGGGGTTGAGCTCGTAGAGCCCAATGGCAAAGAGCTGCATCAGCTCCCGGGCAAAGTTTTCGTCGGGCAAGCGGCCGGTGGCCGGGTCTTCCTTGCGGTTGCGGATGTGCGATAGGAAGATGCCCATGACCGGGCTCAAGGAGACCTCTTCCAGCAACTGCCGGTAGTTGCCCAGGGCGTTGCGGTTCAGGCTGTCCAGGTACTGCGCATAGGCGCGGCTGTGGTGAAAGAGGTCGGAGGCCGTGAGCGACACCATGAGCTGATGGTGCAGCGCCCAGGCGGTGCGCTTGCGCAGTTGGTCGGGGCTGTTGGCCGCCGTTTCCCAAAAGCGCTGCGGCAACCAGCGCTGGTTGTATTTGGGGCCGCCGGGCCGGAAGTCAGCACCCTGGTTGTACTTGGCCTGAATGTGGTTGACGAAATCCGCGTTCACGGGGAGCGCCCGCTGCTGGTCGATCCAGCGTGCCGGCGTGCTCGCAGCCAGTTGCTCGGCCTCCCCGGGGCGTGGGCCAAAGCTCGCCTGCATCAGGAAGCGGCTGGCGGCCTGCACGGCAGGGGAGGGCGCCACCGCGGCCGCAGGCCACACCAAGCGCAGCGCGCCGCCCCAGAACACGCCAGATTGCCCGGGCACGGTGTCCAGGCCATCGAAAGCCTTGGCGCCTACGCCCCGATCAATGATGGCCGTTGGCGATGAGGCCAGCACCACCGAGCGGCCGTCGCTGACCGACTCCACAAAGAGGTTGCGGTCTTCGCCCTTTCCAGCGCCATCGTTGGTGAACACGATGTCCACCTTGGCGCCCGGGCTTAGCACCGGCACGGTGAAGTTGTAGATCGTGGTGGTGGTGCTGTTGATGGTGACGGTGCCGCGCAGGCTCCCGTTCACTCGCAGTTCCACCACAGGGCCAACACCTTGGTAAGGCGTGCCTGAGGCGCGCAACATGAGCGTGGAGGTTTGACCTATCGCCGGCAGGCTGGCCAAGGCGGACAGGGCGAATGTCCACAAAGAGGGTCTGAGGCGCATGGCGGGGAAGCTCCAAAAAGAGGGCGATTCACCGGCGCTGCAACGGAAGTGCCTAACGCCGAACCGGTCGGAATTGGGCCACGAACCCCCCTATTCGAGGGGTAGCAGTTTGTGAACGGCGGCTCAGTTTGGACTTCTGCCGTGACTTAGTTGGCGCGGATGCAACCGTGCCCGAAGCAGAGACAATGCGCGCCCTGGCGGGCCGCTAGCTCATGCTTGGTTAGAGCAGCAGACTCATAATCTGTTGGTGCCGTGTTCGACTCACGGGCGGCCTACCACCCCAGCTTTCAATCGGCCTTGGGCGGTGGCCCGGCCTCGGGGCTGACCGCTTCTTGCGGCGTATCGCCCGGGCCGCCTGGACTGCCCTTGCGTTGTTCCTTGTCTTCCTTCTTGCGCTTCTTGGCGAGCTCCCGCTGGCGTTTCTCGTACTGGTAGTTGGGTTTGGCCACGGGGGTCCTTGCGCTGAGTGGCTGTCAGGATAGCCTAGGGCGCTGGTGCGGTACGTTCGGTTACCACCCTAGAGTGCGGCCGATGCATGCACCCGACGCCATCGTTCACCTGTTTGATTGGCCCTTTGCCCGCTGCGAGGCGGAGCTTCCGCACTTGGCTGCAGAGGGCTACGGCGCCATTCAGGTTTCGCCGCCCCAGCTCAGCCTAGACCGCGAAGTCTGGTGGGCGCGCTACCAGCCCATCGACCACACCCGGCTTGAGGGCCCCTTGGGCGACGAGGCTGCATTGCGCCGCCTGATTCGTTCAGCCCACGCGCTGGGACTGAAGGTCCTGGTCGATGTGGTGCTCAACCACATGGCCTCGGGCGATGGATACGGCCACAGCCTGCGCTACCCGCGCTTTGGCCCCGAGCACTTCAGGCCGCGTGCCCAGATTGACTACAACGATGTGGAGTCCATTCGCAAAGGCTGGCTCGTGGGCATGCCGGACCTTCGGACCGAGCACCCCTATGTGCGGGCGGAGGCCAGGAAGTACCTGGAGCTGCTCATCGATTGCGGCGCCGATGGCTTTCGATTTGATGCCGTCAAGCACATGGAGCCGGAGTACTTCGAGGCCGTGCTCGCTGGCTTGCCGGCTGAGCTGTTCCAGTACGGCGAGTACATCCTGCAGCCGGGCCATGAGCCGGTGATGGCTGAGTTCTTGCCCCATATGCGGCTGATGGATTTCTCGCTCTTTCAGGCCTTAAGTGGGGCGTTAGGGCCCGACGGCGACTTGGGCCAGTTGGCCCAGGTGCCCGAGCTGCTGCCAAACGGTCGCGGCGTGGCCTTCGTCACCAACCATGACTTGGAGTTGGAACAGTACGGCGGCTTTGCCTTGCCCATTGACGGCTTGCCGATCGCCCATGCCCTGACCAACTGCCGGCTCGAGTCGGTGCCCCTGGTGTGGATGGACCACCGCGATGACCCCGTGCTGTGTGCGGCGCTGCGCCTGCGCGCCGCCGCGCAGGCCGGTGGCGGCTGGCAAACCCTGCACGCCAGCGCGCGCTTGCTGGTTTGGCGCTCGTTGGATGGCCGAGCTTTGCTGGTGCTCAATGCCGCGCGTTCAGCGCGCCATGTCGAGGCGGCTTGGTGGGGCGATGCAGCGCATTGGCAGGATGCAGTGACGGGCGGCCCAACCGGTGCCGCTGCCGTGGTGGGGCCG
Source organism: Burkholderiales bacterium (assembly GCA_046317675.1). GTDB lineage: Bacteria > Pseudomonadota > Gammaproteobacteria > Burkholderiales > Burkholderiaceae_C > Inhella. Next base: position 3,659 of record JBKCVH010000234.1, on the reverse strand, counting down.
CGCCAGCCGGGTCTTTTTCTTGCTGCTTAAGCAGCGCACTCGCCGCACTTCGAAGCTGTACGTCGGACTCAGCGCGCTCGAATGATCAGCGCATTGGCAATGCGGCGTTGTGTCGGTTCGTTGGCGGGGCGCTGCATCTTGGCCTCGCCGTTCAGCAAGAGCGTGCTGCTGCCGCCGCCATCGAGGTTCAGCGCCTGGTGGGCGCCCAGTGCCCGAATCTGCGCTGCCGTCGCGGCCAGGCTCAGGCCGGGTACTTGGGGGCGCCGGCCCTCGGCCAGCAAGATGAAGAGATGCCGCCCCGAAGCGTCCAGCCCGAGCGCGGTGCGCGGATGCGGGTTGGCGCAGAAGGCCGTGCAGCGCGCATCGTCGTCCTGCGTGCGGGCTTGGCCATCGCGCACCAGCCACGGGGTGCCGGCCACCGCGGTTTGCGTGCCATCGGGCAAGGCGTAGGGCGGAGCGAGCTGCAAGCTGCAGCGCTGCTGGGCGTCGCAAGCCAGTAGCGGGCTTTCTTGTGCGGCCATGGGCTCGGGCCAAGGCGTTCGCTCCGAGACTGTGAGCCCTCGCACCTTGAAGTTGCGATCAAAGAAAGAGGCATTGACCGCGGCCACGGCGGCGAGCGCGCTGGGCATGGCGTCAATCGGCTGTCCCTTCTCAGCCGGGGGGCTCAGGGCGAGGCGCAGGCTGGGTTCCTGCAAGTCCAGCCGAAGCGCATGAAGGCCGGGCTCAGCGCGCCAATAGGCCAGCCCCGGTGCCAGCGCCGTCCAGCCCTCGGGAAGGGGCGAGCGGGGCGGGCTGGCGCAGGCGCCGAGCAGGCTGACAAGCAGCCAGAGGAAGAGCTTGAGCGGGCGCGACATCACAAAGCGGCCTGAGCCTCTTGGAGACGGGAGAAAACGGGTGACATGAGGGGCTGAACCTGCCTTCTGGCGCATTGCGATGAGCGTGGCCTGAAAAAGATACCACCCCTGGATTCACCGACCTGCGGCGCGAAGGCGGCCGTTAAGCTGGCCGGATATGCCGCACTGTCCTTCCACCTTGGCCTTCTGGCGCTTGCAGGCGTGCGCGCTCGGCCGCGTGAGGGCGAGGCCATGACGGTTCTGCTGGCCGCCGAGGTGGGCGCCAACAAGATGGCGGCCGCTTTGGTCGACCACGAGGGCCGCTGCGCGCGGGTGCTGGAGGCGCCAACCCCTTTGCACGAGGGCAGCGTGGTCGTCATGAACGCCTTGATGAGCCTTTTGCTGCAGGCTCAGGGCGGCATGGAGCCAGCGGCCGTGGGTTTGAGCTTGCCGGGTGTCATCGACCCTGAATCGGCCACGGTGCTGGAGGCGACGGACGCCCTGCCGGGTTGGCGTGGGTGCGATGTGCGCGCCGGCTTGGCCACCAGCTTTGCGGTGCCGGTGCATGCGCTGAACACCACGCATGGCGCCTTGCTCGGCGAAGCCTGGAACGGCGCACTGAAAGGTGCGCAACGCGGCGCTTTGCTCAGCTTGGGGGATGGCGTCGAAGGCGCCTTTTTGGCCAATGGGCAGTTGCAAGGCGGGGCGCACCACAGCGCAGGGCAGTGGGGCCGTGCCGAGCTGATGCACAGCGGGCGAAGGCTGGCGCTGGAGAACTTGCTGTCAAACCGTGGCCTTGCGTGGCTGCACCGCGAACTGGGCGGCACCTCGCTGCACGCCAGCGATGTGTTTGCCTTGCAAGAGCTTGATGCCAGTGCCCGTGAAGCCCTGCGACAGTGGGTTGAGCAATTGAGCTTGTTCGTGCGCAACTTGCACTGGAGCCTGGACCCTGGTGTTTTGCTGATCGGGGGCGAGCAGCTTGAGGCGCGGGCGGTGTGGTGGCCGCAGTTGCTGCAGGCACTGGACGACGTTCCGCTCCAAGTGCTGCCGCTCCAACTGGGGGAGCGGGCCGGCCTCATCGGCGCCGCGCGGCACGCCCTGAACCGGCTGGAGCAAACCCACACCGAGATGGATCCACGGGCTTGGATCTGAGTGCGGCCGGCTGAAGGCCCAGCGCGCTGACAATCGCCCCTTTGCGCCAAGCAGGCCAGCCCACAAGGCGCCCCGCTGGCTTTCCTCAGTGCCTTTACCCAAGGACTTTTCCATGCCTTCTTTGTTCGCCCTTCCCCAGCAAACCCCTCACGAGCGCGTGCTCGTTGCCGCCGATGCGGCCACGGGGATGCGCACCCTCATTGCCCTGCACAGCACCGCACGCGGTCCTGGCTTTGGAGGCTGCCGCTTTTGGGCCTATGAAAACGACCTCGCCGCCCACCACGACGCGCTGCGGCTGAGCCAAGGCATGAGCTACAAAAACGCGCTGGCTGGCCTGCCCTTTGGCGGCGGCAAGGCCGTCATCGTCAAGCCCAAGGGCGACTTCAACCGCGAGCAGTTGTTTGCTGCTTTTGCGCGTGCCGTGGACAGTCTGCAAGGCGCATACATCACCGCCGAAGACGTGGGCACCACCACCGCCGACATGCGTTTGGTGCAGCAGCACACCCCTTACGTGAGCGGCATCCCGCGCGACGGCGCCTTTGGCGGCGACCCCAGCCCCAAGACCGCCTGGGGCGTGTTCGTCTCCATCCAAGCCGGTGCCCGTGCCGTGCTCGGCCGCAGTGACCTGCAAGGCCTGAGCGTGGCCCTGCAAGGCCTCGGCGCTGTGGGCTGGCATTTGGCCGAGTTCCTGCACAAGGCGGGTGCGCGCTTGGTGGTGGCTGACATCGATGCCGCCAAGTGCGAGCGTGCCCGTAGCGAGTTCGGCGCCACCGTGCTGGGCATTGATCAGATCTTGGCGGCTGATGTGGACGTGCTTGCGCCTTGCGCTTTGGGTGCTTCCCTGAGCGCAGCCAGCATTCCAACGCTGCGCGCTCGCTTGGTGTGCGGCGCGGCCAACAACCAGTTGGCCATGCCGTCGGACGGCACCTTGCTCGCCGGTCGCAACATCGTTTACTTGCCGGATTACTTGGTGAATGCCGGGGGCATCATCAGTGTGGCGCGTGAGTACCGGGGCGAGGGTGAAGAGGCGGCGGTGATGGCCGAGGTCTCGCGCATTGGCGAACGGGTGGTGGAGTTGCTGGAGCGGTGCAAGGCGTCGGGGCGGACGCCGGCGGCGGAGGCGGATGCTTGGGCGCAGACTTTGATCTGAGGATGTTTCGTTCATCTTTGTGAGAGCCCGCAGGGGCTGTCCGCCCCTGCACCCGGAGTTCCTTTTGGCTTGATCCAAAAGGAACCAAAAGATCAAGCCCCGAATGCGCTCGCCCCCAGCCTGAGGCTGGGGGTTCCCGGCTCTGGCGCCAAGGCAAGGGCCGGGCAGAAACTCCCTGCGCTCACCTGCGGTTCGCTCCGGTCACACCGGCCGCCCGAGCTTGCGGGGGGGCGCGCCTGCGGCGCGCGCCCTTGCCTTGGCGCCAGAGCCGGCGGCGCAAAAGGGGCGGACCCCAAACAGCCGGACCTCAAGCGGCGCTGTGCAGTCAGCGAGCGGATAGCTGGGTTTGGCTGTTTTGGTCTTCGCCCCTCTGCGCCGCCGGGTTTGCGGCCAAGGCAGGGGTGCCCGCGCAGCGGGCCTCGTTAACTAGCCCGGGCAGACTGTTTGACCGAAGCGAACGAAGTGAGCGCAGGGAGTTTCTGCCCGACCCCTGCCTTGGCCGCAAACACGGGAACCCCTTGCCG
>JBKCVH010000233.1:0-9184 GCA_046317675.1 Burkholderiales bacterium | reverse complement strand
GTGGTAGCTCATCTGGATCTGCACGCCGCGCTTCTGGTTCGCCAGCGTCATCACGGCGCCCACGTATTCCTGCGGCTGGTACAGGTGCACGGTAACGATGGGCTCGCGGATCTCCTCGATCTTGCCCGGCTCCGGCATCTTGCTCGGGTTCTCCACCTCGATCACCGTGCCATCGCCCAGCACCACTTCGTACACCACACTGGGGGCCGTCGTGATCAAGTCTTGGTCGAACTCGCGCTCTAGCCGCTCCTGCACGATCTCCATGTGCAGCAAGCCCAAGAAACCGCAGCGGAAGCCAAAACCCAGGGCTTGGCTGACTTCGGGCTCGAAGCGCAAAGAGGAGTCGTTGAGCTGGAGCTTTTCGAGTGCGTCTCGGAGTTGGTCGTACTCGCTGGCTTCGGTTGGGTACAGCCCCGCAAATACCTGTGGCTGAATTTCTTTGAAACCTGGCAACGCTTCGGTGGCAGGTCCGAGGTTGTTCGGCAGCTTTTTTTCCAAGGTGATGGTGTCGCCCACCTTGGCGGCTGCCAGCTCCTTGATACCGGCAATGATGAAGCCCACTTCGCCGGCGTTCAGCAACTCGCGGCTCTCACTCTTGGGGGTGAACACGCCGAGTTGATCCGCCGGGTAGATGGCATTGCTGGCCATCATGCGGATGCGCTCGCCCTTTCTGAGCGTGCCGTCCACCACACGCACCAACATCACCACGCCGACGTAGTTGTCGAACCAGCTGTCCACAATCATGGCGCGCAGCGGCGCTTCCACGATGCCCTTGGGTGGCGGCATGCGCGTGATGACGGCCTCAAGAATCTCGTCAATGCCCATGCCCGACTTGGCCGAGCACGGGATGGCGTCGTCCGCATCAATGCCAATGACTTCTTCAATCTCCGACTTGGCATTGTCTGGATCGGCCGAAGGCAGATCCATTTTGTTCAGCACGGGCACGACCTCAACGCCGAGATCCAGCGCCGTGTAGCAGTTCGCCACCGTTTGCGCCTCAACGCCTTGGCTGGCATCCACCACCAGCAAGGCGCCTTCGCATGCTGAAAGCGACCGGCTCACTTCATAAGAGAAGTCAACGTGCCCAGGCGTATCAATCAAGTTCAGGTTGTAGATCTTGCCGTCACGCGCCTTGTACTGGAGCGCAGCGGTCTGGGCCTTGATGGTGATACCTCGCTCACGCTCGATATCCATCGAGTCGAGAACTTGAGCTTCCATCTCGCGGTCGGCCAAGCCGCCGCAACGCTGAATGAGTCGGTCGGCCAGGGTGCTTTTGCCGTGGTCGATGTGGGCAATGATGGAGAAATTACGGATGTGATCCATGGGGTCAGCGGCATGCCAAGGGAGCGCCCGAACCGGAGGTCAAGGGGATCGCTTCCAGGCGCTCGTGGCGCCTCTTTTGGGGTGGTGTTGAGCCTAAAAAAAAGGCACGTCCAAGGGGCAGACGCGCCTTCCAACAAAAGGTTTGGCAACTGCTTGTTGGGTTGGCGATTGTAGCGAAAGTGGCCAATCGCAAGGCCCAAGAAACATCTCTAACGCGTGCGTTGCCCATCGCCAACAAGCTATTAATCACAGCTTATGCACAGGTTAATCCGAGCGCGCGCAGCCCCATCTCAACGAAAACAGGCCAATCTTTGCGATTGGCCTGTTGATTACAACTTTTTCTATACGAAGTTAGCGGGCTGGCCTGACCAACACAATGGTCGAACTGTCGCCACGGCGAACCACCATGGCCACAACCTTCGCCTTTTCCAGTTTGCCGAGCAAGGCCAGCGCCTGCTTGGCCCCGCTCACCTCGGTGTTGTCGATTCGCAGGATCACGTCGCCCTCACGCAGTCCGGCCCGCGCGGCAGCGCCCTCGGCCTCTTCAATGCGAACGCCGCCCCGGACACGCAACTCCTTACGCTGCGCTTCAGTGAGGTCGGTGATGGTGAGGCCAAAGGGACTGGCCCGCTCGGGAGTCGACTCGGCGCTTTCACCTGCGCGTTCGGTTTGCTCCTTGAGCTCACCCACCGTGACCGGCAATTCGCGGAACGCACCATTGCGGAAAACCTGGAGATTGACCTTGCTGCCAGGCTTGGTGGCACCCACGATGCGCGCGAGGTCGTTGAATCGCTCCACCACTTTGCCGTTGAACTGCGTGATGACGTCGCCGCCTTCAACGCCGGCCTTCTCGGCAGGGCTGTCGCGCTCAACGCGCTGGACCAGCGCGCCATAGGGGCGCGACAGCTTGATGGCCTCTGCCACTTCCTTGGTGACTGGCGCAGGCAACACACCGATACGCCCACGCACCACACGGCCGCTCGCACGCAGTTCACCGGCGACGCGAATCGCCTCGTCAATCGGGATGGCGAAGGAAATGCCCATGAAGCCGCCACTGCGGCTGTAAATCTGGGAGTTGATACCCACCACTTCTCCGCGCAGGTTCAGGAGCGGGCCACCCGAGTTGCCAGGGTTGATCGCAACGTCGGTCTGGATGAGCGGCAGGAAATCACCGGTATCGCGCGCTTTCGCACTGACGATGCCAGCGGTGACGCTGTTGTCAAAACCAAAAGGCGAGCCGATGGCCACCACCCACTCGCCAACCTTCAGCCGATTCACATCGCCGAGTTTCACTGTGGGCAAACCGGTGGCGTCAATCTTCAACACCGCCACGTCGGAGCGAGCGTCAGTGCCGAGCACCCGCGCTTTGAACTCGCGTTTATCGGTCAAGGTGACAGTGACTTCATCCGCCCCATCCACGACATGCGCGTTGGTCAGCACCACACCGTCTGCGGCCAGGACAAAACCTGAACCAATTCCACGGCGCTGCTGGCCTTCATCGTCTTCGTTGGGGGCGCCACGGCGCGGATTGGGAAGGCCGAAGCGCCGCAAGAACTCCTGCATTTGAGGATCCATGCCAGCTTGCGCTTGCGGCTTGGCCTTCTCAGAGGTTCGAATGTTCACCACCGCGGGCCCAACCCGCTCCACCAAGTCGGTGAAGTCCGGCAAGCCTTGCGGCTGCGCGCCAGCACTGGGCGCAAACACTTGAAGGCCAGTTGCCAGGCTCAAGGCCAGCAACCAGCGGCGGGAACTAGAAAGGGGCAACGAGGACATGGCTGACTTCAAGATGAGTGGAACAAAGCGCATTGGATCTGCGCAGCGATCATGACCCAGCAGGGGCAGCACCGCCCGGAAGTCACCCATACCTTGACTCCACTGGACGAGATTCAGCGCCCACCCAACCAGGTTCGCCCTTGATGTTGGGCCAGTGCGGCGTGAATCAAGGGCCAATGTTGCGCGTGCTCGTGCCCGGCAATCCACACATGAATTTCAAAGGGCCAATATCGCCGCCAACCGGCGGCGCCCCATTGCAGGCGCAGCCAGGTACGACCGGGCAATGCCAGTGCAACCTGCACTCGGCTTAACGCCTGCTCTGCATGAGGGCTCTGGCGTTGGATCAGGAACCAAGCTTGCCCATCAAAGCGCAAAAGTTCCCAATCCACATGAGCCAGAGGAAGGACAAAGCTGGGCAGCGACCGCCCGGCTGCCATCGCTTAGACGCGCTTGAACAGCAAGGTGCCGTTGGTTCCGCCAAAACCAAAATTGTTCTTGGCAGCCACGTCGATCCGCATCTCCCGCGCCACATTGGGGCAGTAGTCGAGATCGCATTCCGGATCGGGTTCATGCAGATTGATGGTCGGCGGCGCGATCTGATCACGCAGGGCCAGCACCGTAAACACCGACTCCAACCCCCCAGCGCCGCCCAGCAAATGGCCCGTCATCGACTTGGTCGAACTCACCACCAAGGACTTGGCGTGGTCGCCAAAAGCCTTCTTGATGGCATTGGTTTCGTTGGCATCGCCCAGCGGCGTGGAAGTGCCGTGGGCGTTCAGGTACTGCACCGCATCGGCATTCAAGCCAGCGTCTCGTAACGCAGCCTGCATGGAGCGCCGCGGGCCATCCACGTTCGGGGCGGTCATGTGGAACGCATCAGCCCCCATGCCGAAGCCAACCAGCTCGCAGTAAATACGAGCCCCACGTGCTTGAGCGTGCTCCAGGCTTTCCAGCACCAACACACCAGCTCCTTCACCCAGCACAAAGCCGTCCCGTCCCTTGTCCCACGGGCGCGATGCAGTTTCAGGGCTGTCATTGCGGGTGGACAGCGCCCTGGCGGCAGCAAAGCCACCAATACCCAAGGGAGAGACTGTGGATTCGGCGCCGCCGGCGACCATGACATCGGCATCACCGGCTTGAATCAAGCGGGCTGCCAAGCCAATGCAATGCAGACCCGTCGTGCAGGCCGTCACCGCAGCCAGATTCGGGCCCTGGTAACCAAACCGAATCGACAAATGACCCGAGATCATGTTGATGATCGACGCGGGCACAAAGAAGGGCGAAACACGGCGCGGACCGCGATTCACGAGTTCGGTGTGGGTTTCCTCAATGAGCGGCAAACCGCCAATGCCCGAACCCACCATGCAGCCGATGCGCTCGGCAAGTGCTTCGTCGAGTTGGTCACCGAAAGGAAGCCCTGCATCCTGAACCGCCTGCACCCCCGCGGCGATGCCGTAGTGGATGAAGGTGTCCATGTGCCGGGCTTCTTTGGCCGGCATGTAGTCCTCGACGTTGAAGCCCTTGACCTCGCCCGCAAAGTGGCAGGCCAAGATGCTGGCGTCAAAACGGGTGACGGTGGCAATGCCGGAGCGGCCCGCCAGGATGTTGGACCAGGACTCGGCCACGGTGTTGCCCACCGGGCTGACCGCGCCCAGGCCCGTGACGACAATGCGACGACGGCTCATGGGATCCACTGCTTGAATTCAGAAAAGCAAAACGCGCCCCCATGGGAACCATATGGGGCGCGTTGGGGAAGGTCGATTAGGCCTTTTGGTGCTTCAGCGCGTAGTCGATCGCCAGTTGCACCGTGGTGATCTTCTCGGCTTCTTCGTCGGGGATCTCGATCCCAAACTCGTCTTCGAGAGCCATCACCAGCTCCACGGTGTCGAGCGAGTCGGCGCCCAGATCGGCCACAAAGGCCTTTTCGTTAGAGACGTCCGCCTCAGGCACGCCGAGTTGCTCGGCAATGATTTTTTTGACGCGGGCTTCGATATCGCTCATAACTCCTCCGGGAGGGATGTTCAGAAAAACAGCCCGCGATTCTACGGGCTCTAGATGACAGGCTCTAAACGAGCCCGCCAGGACCTCAGTTAGCTCATGTACATGCCACCGTTGACATGCAATTCACTGCCCGTCACATAGGCACCACCTGGGCTGGCCAGATAGGCGACGGCCTCAGCGACTTCTTGGGCCTCACCCAAGCGACCGAGCGGGATCTGGGCCAAGAGGGCCGCCTTCTGCGCCTCGGGCAGCACCGCGGTCATGTCGGTGGCGATGAACCCGGGCGCAACGCAGTTGACAGTAATGCCACGGCTGCCCACCTCGCGGGCAAGCGCCCGACTCATGCCGGCGAGCCCCGCTTTAGCGGCCGCGTAGTTGGCTTGCCCGGCGTTGCCAGAAGCGCCAACCACCGAGGTGATGCTGATGATGCGGCCACTGCGCTGCTTCATCATGGGCTTGATGGCGAGGCGGCAAAGGCGGAAGACCGATTTCAAGTTGGTGTCGAGCACGGCATCCCAGTCTTCATCCTTCAGCCGCAAGGCCAAGGTATCGCGGGTGATCCCAGCGTTGTTGACAAGCACGTGCAACCCGCCACGCTCGCTGACGATTTGGTTCACCAGCGCCTCTGCAGCAGCCGGGTCGGTGACATTGAGCACCACGCCCTGCCCGCGATCGCCCAGGGCCGCCTGGATCTTGGCGGCGCCCTCGGCCGAAGTCGCCGTACCAATGACGAAGTAGCCCGCCTCCGCAAGCCGGGCCGCGATCGCAGCGCCAATACCGCGGGTTGCGCCAGTCACAAGCGCGTTATTCATGCTGAAACTCCCAACAAAGTACGGGCTTCGGCCAAACTGGCCGGATCGAAAACAGTGGCGCTTTGAAGGTTCCCATCAATGCGCTTGACCATGCCGGCCAGCACCTTGCCCGGGCCGCACTCCAAAACATGCGTCAAGCCCCTTGCCGACAAGGCCTGCACCAACTCCACCCAGCGCACCGGCTGGAAAGCTTGGCGATACAGCGCATCACGGAGTTCGCCCGCCCCGTCCGGCGTGGCGACATCGACGTTGTTCAAAACCGGAAACTGAAGCGGCTCAAAAACCAAGTCTGCCAGCGCCAGCTTGAGGCGCTCGGCGGCGGGTTTCATCAAGCTGCTGTGGAAGGGCGCAGACACCGGCAACATCAAGGCTCGTTTTGCACCCGCCGCCTTGAGCAGTTCGCAGGCCTTTTCAACGCCCGCCTTGCTTCCGGCAATCACGGTTTGCTTGGGGTCGTTGAAGTTGACCGCCTCAACCACCTCGCCACTGGCAGCGCGGGCCTGTTCACACCCCAGTCGAACTGCGGCGGCTTCCAGCCCAAGAATGGCGGCCATGCCGCCCTGCCCCACGGGAACCGCCTCTTGCATGGCTTGCGCCCTTAAGCGCACCAAGGGAAGCGCCGTCTGCAGGCTCAGAGCCCCTGCAGCGACAAGAGCGCTGTACTCGCCCAATGAATGACCCGCAGCGATCACCGGCTTAAGGCCAGTTTCTTGAACCCATGCTCGGTAACAAGCAATCCCGGCGGTCAACATGACAGGCTGGGTGTTGGTGGTCAGGTCCAACTGCTCCTTTGGCCCAGCGGCAATCAAGGTAGCCATATCTTGGCCGAGCGCATCGCTGGCCTCTTGCAGGGTGCTGCGCACGGCAGGGTGATCCCCCCAGGCGTCGAGCATGCCAACAGCCTGAGAGCCTTGGCCAGGAAAAACAAACGCAAACGGAGTCGCCATCAACAGTCCTTCAATACACCACCAGGGCTGCGCCCCAGGTAAAACCACCACCCACGCCTTCCAACATCAAGCTTTGGCCCCGCTGGATGCGCCCGTCGCGGACAGCGGTGTCCAAGGCCAATGGCACAGAAGCCGCCGACGTGTTGCCATGCTCATGCACAGTGACCACCATGCGCTCCTCAGGAAGACCCAGCTTCTTGCAAGTGCCCTTCATGATGCGCAAATTGGCTTGGTGTGGGATCAACCAATCGATGCTGGCAGCGGTTCGATCCGCCTTCTCCAGCACCTCCAAAGCTGCCTTCTCCAATGCACCAACGGCGAGCTTGAAAACTGCTTGCCCATCCATCAGCACATGGCGATCCGGCACGCAGAGCACACCCGCCTGGCGACCATCCGCATGCAGCGCAGTGGCGAGGATGCCCGGCTCGGCCGAGGCGCCCAAAACTACGGCTCCGGCGCCATCGCCAAACAACACGCAGGTGCCGCGATCCTTGAAATCCAGCAAAGCTGAGAACACTTCGGCACCGACGACCAAGGCATGCCGAGCGTTTCCCGCACGGATCATGGCGTCAGCTACGGAAAGCGCGTAAAGGAAGCCTGAGCACACGGCCTGCACATCGAAGGCCGCACAGCCCGATACGCCGAGTTTGGCCTGCAACAAACAGGCCGTGGACGGGAACACCATGTCAGGGGTGGTGGTCGCCACGATGATCAGGTCGAGTTGCTCCGCGCCAAGGCCAGCCGCCTCCAATGCGCGCTGGGCAGCAGGCAAGGCCAAATCGCTGGTCTTCAAGCCATCCGCAAAGTAGCGCGCTTGGATGCCGGTGCGCTCCTGAATCCAAGCGTCTGAGGTCTCAACGCCGTCTTGCGCAAGCTGTGCTGCGAGATCGGCGTTGCTCACGCGGCGCGCTGGCAAATGGCTGCCGGTGCCAAGAATTCGCGAGTAAAGGGTCATGGGGCTGGAACTTGCAAACTGGCAGCGACGCGGTCATGCACGCGCCCGAGAAGGTTGTGGCGAGCCGCTTCATAGGCCCGCTCTAGAGCGCGCTCGAATGCATACGCATCAGCCGAGCCATGGCTCTTAAAGACCAAGCCGCGCAGGCCCAAAAGCGCTGCGCCATTGAACTTCCGATGGTCGACACGGCTTTTGAAGCGCTTGAGCACCGGCATGGCCACCAATGCAGCCAGCTTTGACAGCCCGCCGCGGCTGAACTCTTCCTTGAGCATGGTGCTGATCATGCTGGCCAAGCCTTCGGCCGACTTCAGCGCCACATTGCCAACGAAGCCATCGCAGACCACCACGTCGGCGCTGCCCTTGAAGATGTCATTGCCTTCGACATTGCCGTAGAAGCGAATCTGGCCACTGGCATCCGCAGCACGCAGCAATTCGCCAGCACGCTTGATAACTTCGCTGCCCTTGATGACCTCTTCGCCGACATTCAGAAGCCCAACCGTAGGCGATTCGTTCTCAGTCACCGAGGTCACCAGCGCACTGCCCATGACGGCGAACTGCAGCAAATGCTCGGGGCCGCAATCGACATTTGCGCCCAGGTCAAGCACCGTCGTGAAGCCGCCCTTTTGGTTCGGCATCGAAGTCGCAATGGCGGGCCGATCAATACCGTCCATGGTCTTCAGCAGGTAGCGCGCCAACGCCATCAAAGCACCCGTATTGCCGGCGGAAACGCATGCATCGGCTTGCGGATGCTCACCTTTGAGCAGCGAGATCGAAACTCGCATCGAAGAGTCCTTCTTCTTGCGCAGCGCCACCTCGACCGGATCGTGCATCAACACGATCTCACTGGCCGGAACAATCCGCGTGCGCAGCCAACCCTGAGCGAGGGCCAACTGCTCTGGCAAGCCAACCAACAGCAATTCGGCCTGAGGATGGGCATCCAAGAAGGCCCGACAAGCCGGCAAGGTGATGTTCGGACCGAAATCGCCCCCCATCACATCCACTGCAATGCGAATACTCGTCATCGTTGGCTCAGTAAAGACCAAAGCCCGACGCCGCAATGCGGGGTCGGGCTCAAGGGAACGCCGCAGGTCGCAGAGAACTCACGCAAACAGCGCGCTTCCGCCTGCACCTTCGATCATTCGTGGGTCAGGCGTCAGCCTTGGTCTTCAGCACCTTACGACCACGGTAGAAACCGTTCGGGCTGATGTGGTGGCGCAGATGCACTTCACCGGTGGTGGCTTCAACTGCCGTACCCGGGGTGTTCAGTGCATTGTGCGAACGGTGCATGCCGCGCTTGGAAGGCGACTTCTTATTCTGCTGGACGGCCATGATGGACTCCTGGAGAGGCTCCGCGAGGCGGGCCCTCGTGGATG
>JBKCVH010000232.1:0-5056 GCA_046317675.1 Burkholderiales bacterium | reverse complement strand
TCCCCAGTTCTACTTCCGTACCACGGACGTGACCGGCTCGATCGAGTTGCCGAAGGACAAGGAAATGGTCATGCCTGGCGACAACGTCAGCATCACCGTCAAGCTGATCGCCCCGATCGCCATGGAGCAAGGCCTGCGTTTCGCCATCCGCGAAGGTGGCCGCACCGTCGGCTCGGGCGTCGTTGCCACGATCATTGCGTAATCAGAGGTTCGCCGCAGGGGCATAGCTCAATTGGCAGAGCGTCGGTCTCCAAAACCGAAGGTTGCGGGTTCGAGACCCTCTGCCCCTGCCACGGCAAACTGAAGAAACAACCTGGCCCGCAAGGGTTGCAAGGCAGCCCGCTGTGGTCTTACCCGGCGGGCTTTGCTGCTGAAAGGGCGGTGCGGTACTTATTTTGAGAATCGCGCTGCGTTGCATTAAACGATGTCTACTGAAGTTCAAACTGTCACATCAGGCGCGGACAAGGCCAAGCTCGGTACGGCCGCGCTGTTGGTTGTTGCCGGTCTTGTTGGCTACTACGTCCTTGCCAAGCATCCGGCTTGGATGCAGTGGGCTGTCTTGATCGGTGCAATCGCTGCTGCTGTGGTGTTGTTTTTCACGGCGGAGCACGGCAAAGCTCTGGCCGCTCATGGTCGTGACAGTTGGCGTGAGGCGCGCAAAGTCGTTTGGCCGTCTCGCAAAGAGTCGCTTCAGATGACGGGCTATGTTTTTGCCTTCGTGGTGGTGATGGCGCTTTTCCTTTGGTTGACGGACAAGACCCTCGAATGGGTTCTATATGACCTGCTTTTGGGCTGGAAGCGCTGAACGGGAGAACCCATGAGCGAACAAGAAGCAACGACTAGCATTGAACTCCCCAAGCGTTGGTATGTGGTTCACGCCTACTCTGGCATGGAGAAGGCCGTAGAGCGCAACCTGCGTGAGCGCATTGATCGTGCGGGAATGCAAGACAAGTTCGGTCGCATCTTGGTGCCGACCGAAGAGGTTGTCGAGCTCAAGAATGGCAAGAAGGCCATCACTGAGCGGCGTTTTTTCCCCGGCTATGTGCTGGTCGAAATGCTCCTCGACGACGACAGCTGGCACTTGGTCAAGCACACCAGCAAGGTCACGGGTTTTGTGGGCGGCGCGCGCAATCGTCCGGCCCCGATCTCCGAGGCTGAGGTGATGAAGATCGTCAGTCAGATGCAGGAAGGTGTCGAGAAGCCGCGTCCTAAGTTTGAGTGGACCGTTGGCGAAGTCGTGCGGGTCAAGGATGGCCCATTCGCCGATTTCAACGGCGCGATCGAGTCGGTGAACTACGACAAGAGCAAATTGGCGGTGTCGGTGACCATCTTTGGCCGTGCCACCCCTGTCGAGCTGGACTTCGGTCAAGTCGAAAAGGTTTGAGTCGTACGCCGACAAAGAGTTAGTGGCCCGCAGGTGCCCGGTCGATGAAAGTTGGCCAACTTGCCGTGTCAGCCCACGCGTTTTTGGGCATGAGGAGCTAGGTGCCTGTTTGGCCTAGCGTTCGTACTCGGTGCAGGCTCGGTGCCTGTTCCTTAGGAGCAATCAATGGCAAAGAAAATTGTCGGCTTTATCAAGCTGCAAGTTCCGGCCGGCAAGGCGAACCCATCGCCGCCGATCGGCCCCGCGCTGGGTCAGCGTGGTTTGAACATCATGGAGTTCTGCAAGGCGTTCAACGCCAAGACGCAGGGCATGGAGCCAGGTCTGGTGTTGCCGGTGGTGATCACCGCCTTCGCCGACAAGAGCTTCACCTTCGAGATCAAGTCGCCTCCTGCGACCGTGCTGATCAAGAAGGCCGCTAAGGTTGACAAGGGCTCTCCGCGCCCGCATCTGGACAAGGTTGGCAAGCTGACCCGCGCCCAGTTGGAAGAGATCGCAACGATCAAGCAAAAAGACTTGACGGCCGCTGACATGGACGCAGCCGTTCGCACCATCGCGGGTTCGGCCCGTTCGATGGGCATTCTTGTGGAAGGTGTCTGACATGGCCAAGCTGACCAAGAAGCAAAAAGCGTCGCAAGGCAAGGTTGACAGCCTGAAGCTGTACCCATTGGCCGATGCCCTGGTTCTCATCAAGAGTATGGCGACCGCCAAGTTCGATGAATCCATCGACGTTGCTGTGCAGCTCGGTGTGGACGCGAAGAAGTCGGACCAAGTCGTTCGTGGCGCTGTCGTGATGCCGAACGGCACGGGCAAGACCAAGCGCGTCGCTGTGTTCGCGCAAGGCGCCAAGGCTGATGAAGCTCGCGCCGCTGGTGCTGACATTGTCGGTATGGAAGATTTGGCTGAGCGCGTTAAGGCTGGCGACATGCCTTTTGACGTGGTCATTGCCTCGCCTGACACCATGCGCATCGTCGGTACCTTGGGTCAAGTTCTTGGCCCCCGTGGCCTGATGCCCAACCCCAAGGTTGGCACGGTGACAGCAGACGTGGCCACGGCTGTGAAGAACGCCAAGGCAGGTCAAGTGCAATTCCGCGTCGACAAGGGCGGCATCATTCACGCCACCATTGGCCGCCGTTCTTTCGATGACGAAAAGCTGGCCGGCAATTTGCGCGCTTTGCTGGATGCCCTGACCAAGGCCAAGCCGGCCTCGAGCAAGGGTGTTTACCTGCGCAAAGTCGCTGTGTCCTCCACGATGGGCGTTGGCGCCCGCGTGGAATTGGCATCAATCAACACCCAAGCTCAAACCGCATAAGTGCGAGCCTGGGTTTGAAGTGGTGGGCCGCCGCACCCTCGGGCGCGGCGGGTCATCCAAGACCGCTGGTGTGCAAACCTAATTGAAGCCCGCAAGGGTGGAAGCCAGCGCAGATGGCGTACCCGCCGACGAGGAACACCCCATGACCAATTCATTCGTTGTGGGCTCCAAGACGGCAAGGTCGCTAAACCGGTGCACCGAAGCCCTGCAAGGCTGAGGTGTTGATGTGAGGAGAAGACCTTGAGTCTGAATCGCAACGAGAAGGCAGCCGTCGTCTCGGAAGTGGCCGCGCAAGCAGCCAAGTCCCAGACGCTCGCGATCGCCGAGTACCGTGGCCTCACCGTGGAAGCTCTGAACAAGCTGCGTGTCGACGCGCGGTCCAAGGGTGTGTACCTTCATGTTTTGAAGAACACCCTGGCCCGTCGCGCTGTCGCCGGCACCCCGTTCGAGCCCGCGGCGTCGCTGATGGTGGGTCCGCTGATCTACGGCTTTTCTGAAGATGCAGTCGCTGCCGCCAAAGTGGTGGCCGACTTCGCCAAGAGCAACGACAAGCTGGTCCTGAAAGGTGGCGCCTACAACGGCAACGCCCTGGACGTGAACAGTTTGAAGGTGCTGGCGTCAGTGCCAAGCAAGCCAGTCTTGCTGGCGCAGATCGCTGGTTTGCTCAAGTCGCCTGTGCAGCGTACCGCTGCCGTTCTGGCGGCCTTGGCGGCAAAGCGTGGCGAGGGCGCCGAAGCCCAAGCCGCAGCTTAAGCATCAGTTTTTAATCATTTTTCGATTCGTAGGAGCCCCAAATGGCATTCGATAAAGACGCATTCCTGACCGCCTTGGACAGCATGTCGGTGATGGAACTCAATGACCTGGTCAAGGCCATTGAAGAAAAGTTCGGCGTGTCCGCCGCTTCTATGGCCGCTCCGGCCGCTGGTGGCGGTGGCGCTGTGGCTGCTGCCGTGGAAGAAAAGACCGAGTTCAACGTCATGTTGCTCGATGCTGGCGCCCAGAAGGTCAGCGTCATCAAGGCCGTGCGCGAAATCACCGGCTTGGGTCTGAAGGAAGCCAAGGACTTGGTCGACGGCGCTCCCAAGGCTGTGAAGGAAGGCCTGCCGAAGGCAGACGCCGAAGCCGCGGTGAAGAAGTTGGTCGAGGCTGGCGCCAAGGCCGAAATGAAGTAATTCCAAAGGTCCGGTCGATAAGGCCGGGCTCTGGACTTACGTCACAAGGCTGACCTCGAAAGAGGTCGGCCTTGTGTTCTTTCCGATGAGTCCCTCCGAAAGGGCTTGCGATGTCTACAATCGCGGGTTTTTCCGAAGGTTCTCTGATCTGACTGCAGAGAACGGGTTTGGTCGAGCCGTGGGCGCAATGCCTGCGGTTGTCTGCCAGCGGCGGGTAGTGGCCCGTCACCGAACCTCGAATGCAATGTTCGAGATGCCAGTCATCCGGCGCGCTGAAATTCCCTCAGCCGTCAACACTCCTCGGAGCTTTCATGGCGCAAGTAACCCCTTACAGCTACACGGAGCGCAAGCGCATCCGCAAGAGCTTTGGCCAACGCGAGAGCGTGTTGGGCGTGCCCTATCTGCTGACGATGCAGAAGGACTCCTACAAGGCTTTCCTGCAAAAGGATGTCAATCCAGCTGAACGCAAGCCCGAGGGGCTGCAAGCGGCTTTCCTTGCTGCATTCCCGATTACCTCGCACAACCAGTTTGTCGAGATGCGCTTCCTCGACTTCGGCATGGCCCGCCCGGCCTTTGACGAGCGCGAGTGCCAGCAGCGTGGCCTGACCTTCTCGGCGGCCGTGCGCGCCCGCCTGCAGATGATCATTTACGACCGCGAGAACAGCACGCCGTCGAACAAGGTCGTCCGCGAAGTGAAGGAACAAGAGGTATACATGGGTGAAGTGCCCCTGATGACCGATTACGGCTCCTTCATCATCAACGGCACCGAGCGTGTCATCGTCAGCCAGTTGCACCGCAGTCCTGGCGTGTTCTTTGAGCACGACAAGGGCAAGACGCACAGCTCGGGCAAGCTGCTGTTTTCCAGCCGCATCATTCCTTACCGTGGCTCTTGGCTGGACTTCGAGTTCGACCCGAAGGACATCGTTTATTTCCGCGTCGATCGCCGCCGCAAGATGCCGGCGACGATTCTGCTGAAGGCCATCGGCCTGACGCCGGAGCAGATCCTTGCGCACTTCTTCTCCTTCGATACGTTCAGCCTGTCGGCGAGCGGCGGCGCGCATCTTCTTCAGCAGTGCTTCGGTCAACTCTTCGTTGGCCTTGGCAATGATCTCGCCGGTGTCCGGGTCGACCATGTTCTTGGCGACGACGCGGCCGACCAAGAAGTCTTCCGGCACGGACACATACTGCGTG
>JBKCVH010000231.1:0-3419 GCA_046317675.1 Burkholderiales bacterium | reverse complement strand
CTCACACTGTTGCACCGACCCGAACCGCTCGAAGAACTCGGGCATCGACAGCCCCTTCTGGTACTGAACCCTGTTCTGCGCCATGACAGACCTCCTGTGTGGAGATCACATGCTCGCGGTCGGGTGGCTCACCACGTGAGCCTGCTCCTCGGTAGGCTGAGGCTTCTTGCTGATCAGGACTTTCGATCTGCCCAGCATGGGGTCTGAGGATTGGAACTGATGTTGTTTGAGCTGCAAGGGTGATCGCAAGGGCCTGGAGTAATGCGCTCATCTGACCGGTTTCGGATGCGCCGATCAACAGGTTCTGCGACAGCAGCGGGTCGGCCAGCGCCTGTCAGTCGCGCGATCTCACCGCCGGAAAGCTGACTCCCAAGTTGAGAGACGGGAAAGCCGACGTCCGCGGTGGGCAGTGACCGACCCAGAGCTGTCCGACACTGACCTCCAAAGCTCCCTCCCAAGTTGAAACACCTTGCGAGCTAGGATGAACGGCTTTTCATCGAGCCACGAAAGCAGACCGGACCATGCCCGCCTCACGCGCTGACGACATCAAGAGCGAGTTGCCGTTTGCTCGCAAGGGCGACAAACAACCGCTTCCCGTGCGGGCGCATGCCCGCATCCATGCCACCAGCAAGACCTATGGCTGGGATGGCTTGTACGTTGAAGTGGGCGAGAACCAGGGCTGGGAGGTGCGTGATCTCGTCCCGGTGGGTCACTACATCGCGATCAACCGGCTGCCCACCGACTTCCACTTTGACGCGCTGCAAGGTGAGCGCTGGGTCAGCCAAACCATGCCGCCCGGCAGCCTGTGGATCCAACCTGCGAACCAGGCCTTCAGCTTCAACGTGCATGAGCAGGCGCAATGGTGCGGCGCGGTCGTGCAGCCCGCCATACTCAAGGCCCTGTTGGGTTCGGATTCGGCTGTCGAACCCGTGATCGGACTGCAGGACGACACCCTGGGCCCGGCCATGCAAGCCCTTTGCGCCGAGGTGTTGCGAGGCGGGCCCTCAGGCCGCCGCTTTGCCGAGGGCATGCTTGCTGTCATCGGCACGCAGTTGCTGCGCTTGTTCGGCGAGGCCCACAGCGCGCCCAAGGGCGGCATCACCGGGCGCCAGCGCAGCATCGTCACCGAGTACGTCGACACCCACCTGACCGCAACGATCGCGGTCGCCGACCTGGCGGCCTGCGCGGGGCTGAGCGAAGCCCATTTCGCGCGCGCCTTCAAGCAGACCGTGGGCGTGGCGCCGCACCGCTTCGTCATCGAGCGGCGGCTGGAGCGCGGCAAGCGCATGCTGGCCGACACAGAAGACTCCATCGCGCAGATCGCCGCTGACTGCGGCTTTGCTGACCAGGCGCACTTCTCGCGGGCCTTCTCGCAGGCCTTCGGCGTCTCGCCGTCGGCGCTGCGCAAGTCCTTCGGATAGCAAGGCCGCGGCGGATGCCGCAGCCCAAGCCGCCGTTCACGCGGGCGCAGGAATCTGCAAACGCGCGGGTTCTGCGCAAGCCTGCGCGAGGTCGAAATCGAAGAATGCATTCCATCGACAGCCCGGCCCCAGTGCCAAGGCTGACGAAGGTTCCCAGCGTTCTTCAACCCGATCCCCTCAGGAGTCCATCATGGCCCGCACGTCCCAAGCCCTCGCCCGCAACGTCATCGCCCGCACCGCCATCGCTTCAGCCGCGCTGGCCGCCAGCCTCTTCGGCACAGCCACCCAAGCGGCCGAATTCAAGGTCGAGCGTGTCACCTTCACCTCCGCCGGCCAGACGCTCAGCGGCCACCTCTACATCCCCGCCGGCGTGAGCCGCGCCAACCCGGCCCAGGCCGCCGTGGTCACCGGCGCCTGGATGACGATCAAGGAGCAGATGGCCGGCCGCTACGCGCAGGAACTGGCCCAGCGCGGCATCGTCGCACTGGCCTTCGACTTTCGCGGCTGGGGTGAGTCCGCCGGCCAGCCGCGCGCCATGGAAAACCCCAAGGCCAAGACCGAGGACATCCGTGCCGCCGTCGCCTTCCTGGCCACGCGCAGCGATGTGAACAGCATCGCCGGGCTGGGCATCTGCGCCAGCGCCGCCTACATGGCCGAGGCCGCCGCCACCACGCCGGCGCTGCGCTCGGTGGCGCTGGTGGCGCCCTGGCTGCACGATCGCGCCATCGTCAACGCCGTCTACGGCGGTGAGCAGAGCGTGGCCAGCCTGATCAAGCTGGGTCGCGACGCCGAGGCCAAGTTCAAGGCCACCGGCCAGGCCACGTTGCTGCCAGCGGCCAGCACCACCGACAAGACCGCGGTGATGTTCAACGTGCCCTACTACACCGAGCCCAGCCGTGGCCTGATCCCTCAGTGGGAAAACAAGTTCAACGTCGCAAGCTGGGAAGCCTGGCTGACGCTGGACGCGATGCCCACCGCACCGCTCCTGAAGGCGCCTCTGCTGATGGTGCACAGCGAGGCCGCCGCCATCCCGCAGGGCGCGCGACAGTTCTACGCCGCCGTCAGCGCGCCCAAGCAGCAGCTGTGGCTGGACAACGTCGGCCAGTTCGACTTCTACGACCGCGCCGCGCCGGTCAAGACCGCCGCCGACGCCGTGGCCGCGCACTTCAAGGCCAGCCTGGGCGCCGCGCCGGTGGCCCAGCGCTGAAGCGTGGTCTCAGCCCCTGACCCAACTCCGAGATCTCAACCTCTATCTCTCCAAGGAGAACCCTCATGTCCAAATCTCTGTTTGCTTCGGCCGCTCTCGTTTTCGCAGCGACCTCCAGCGCGCAAACCCAAGCACCCATCGCACCGACAGGCGAACCCGAGGCCGCCAAGGTCATCAGCGTGGTGTCGTCGATCCCACTGGCCGTGGACCTGGCCAACTACGCGCTCGCCGAGAACGCCTTCGCGCCCAGGATCGTCATCGACTACACCAGCCTGTGGGGCGGCAGCCCGAACACGATGACGCCTGCGGAGCTGATGACCGCCTGGCGCGGCATCGTTCCGGGCTTCGATGCCACCTGGCATGAACTGAGCGACGTGCGTGCTCGTGTCAGCGGCAACAGCGCCACGGCCACGGCCGCCGTCGATGGCCGCCACTGGCTGGGAGATGCGCTTTGGCGCCCGATCGGAACCTACGAATGGGAACTCGAGAAGCGCAACGGCCAGTGGAAGGTAACGCGCATGGTGTTCAAGATGACACGCGAGATAGGTGATCGGGCTTTGGCTGCGCAGGCCATGGACCGCGCGAAGGCGGCGTCGGCTGTGGCGACGACTACGAAGTAACCCTGTCGTCGTGGAAAACGGCCTTCGATGTCCGCTGCTGGGCGAAGTTGCGGCGGGCCGCTCCTGGCCGGGACTACCAGTTCACCGTCGACGCCGACAGCAGCCGCTCGGTCTGCTCGGGGTGAACGGCCGGTCCTCGAGGCACTGACCTCATCATCCCGACCTGAACGG
>JBKCVH010000230.1:0-2744 GCA_046317675.1 Burkholderiales bacterium | reverse complement strand
GGCTTGGCCTGGAGCGGCAGCACCCACTGGCTCGCCCCCACCACCAGCAAGAGCCGGCGCTTCATGCCTCCAACCTTTGCAGCAGGGCTGCTCCGGTGACGGTGAGAGCGTTGGCCTTCACCCGGCGGCTGTCGTCGTCTTGGACTTCAATCTGAAGCTGCAAATCCGCTTGCGGAAGCAAGGCCTCGGCATGGGTGGGCCACTCGCAGAGTTTCAAGCCGGGCCCGGCCAGCAATTCGCGAAAGCCAGCGTCTTCCCATTCGCGGGGGTCGCTGAAGCGGTAGAAGTCGAAGTGGTGCACGGTGAGTTGCGGTAGCTCGTAGCTTTCAAGGACGGCGTAGCTGGGGCTCTTGATGCGACCCTGCACCCCCAAGGCGCGCAGAAGGTGCCGGGTGAAGGTGGTTTTGCCCGCCCCCAAACCACCGTCTAAGGTGATGAGCGCCGACGCCAGCTCAGGCGCCAGAGCCAGCCGCGTGGCGGCGGCGGCCGTGGTGGCTTCGTCAGGCCACTGCAGGGAAGCGGAGCTTTCTAGAATTTGGACCATGTCACTTGAAAATCCTGCGGCCTTGGATGGCGCCAGTTTGGTCGCCCGCTTGCAGGATTGGGGCAGGGCGCTTGGATTCTCCCAAATCGGCATTGCGCCCATAGACCTTGCGGATGCTGAGCCCGGATTGCAAGCCTGGCTGGACGCCGGCTTTCACGGCAGCATGGCCTACATGGCGGCCCACGGCATGAAGCGGGCACGGCCGGCGGAACTGGTGCCCGGCACGGTCAGCGTAATCAGCGTCCGCATGGACTACCTGCCCCGCGATGAACCCGAGGGCTGGCAGGCCGTGGAATGGAGCGGCCTTGCACAGCCCGAGCAGGCCCAGGTGTCGCTCTACGCCCGTGGGCGGGACTATCACAAGGTGCTGCGCAACCGCCTGCAAAAGCTGGCGGACCGCTTGGCCGCAGAGATCGGCCCTTTGGGTCACCGTTGCTTCACGGATTCAGCCCCTGTCTTGGAAGTTGAACTGGCGAGCCGCGCCGGCTTGGGCTGGCGCGGCAAGCACACCTTGCTGCTCAGCCGCGAGGGCGGTTCGATGTTCTTCTTGGGTGAAATCTTCATCGACCTCGCCCTGCCGCCCAGCGAGCCAAGCCCAGCCCACTGCGGCCAGTGCCGTGCCTGCCTGGACGCTTGCCCCACGCAGGCCATCACGGCGCCGTACCGGCTCGATGCGCGGCGCTGCATCAGCTACCTCACCATCGAGCACGCCGGCGAGATCCCCATCGAGTTCCGAAGCGCCTTGGGTAATCGCATTTACGGCTGCGACGACTGCCAGTTGGCCTGCCCTTGGAACAAGTATGCGCAGCGGAGCGCTCTGCCCGACTTTGACCCCAGGAACGGCCTGAAGGGCAGTGATCTGCTCCAGCTTTGGGCCTGGACCGAAGCGGAGTTCTTGCAGCGAACGGAGGGCTCCGCCATTCGCCGCATTGGTTTTGACCGCTGGCGGCGCAACTTGGCCGTGGCGCTGGGCAACGCCCGCCGTGCAGGAGCTGCTGTCGACCAAGCTCTGCTCGATGCACTCCCCAGCGCCAGCGCCTTGGTCGCCCTGCACATTGAGTGGGCCTTGGTTCAAAAGAGTGCCCGCGCGTAGGGCGCCAAAGTCATTGCCACTCGCCTAGCAGCCCTTCACGCAGTTACCTCCGCCCGCTGCAGAGGGGGGTGTGACCTACGCCTGAAGCCTACCGAGACCAAGAAGTCGCCGATGTCGACCCGCAAGAGTTGCTCGACCTAAATGGGTGAGTAACCACTGTGCAGCGCGTGCGGTCAGTCGGGGCTGCGACTTCGAGCAACTGCTCTCGGCCAATAGCGGAGACTTGCCCGGGCCCTCCCAGCGGCTGATCCACTCAGACAGCTGTCGCCCAAGGTTTGAGACGCGAGGCGTGACCCAGCACGCCGGGGCACGTCCTCTCGATTGGAGGGTTGGGCGTCTCGTGCCAAAAGGCGACTTACTTCCAGTTGAGATTCAACTTCCGGTGCGATGCCGCGCAGTCTCGAAGGTACAAATTGATGAGGCTCTGATACGGAATGCCAACCTCTTCAGAAATTGTCTTGAAGTACGTGATCGACTCTTCATCAAGCCGAATGGTGATTTGCTTCTTGAGTTGAGCTGCATATGGATTCTTTCTTGCAGCGGAGAAGTCGTACTCTTTGCGCATGTGGCACCTCTACGGATAAGACCTAGATTCTTGGGTTGTTGCCTTGCGAGCCGAGATGAAGCGAATGATGTTGCCTTCCTCTCGGTAGCAATGACAAACGACAAGCAGCCGCAGCGAGCTGCTTAGACCAAGAAGGACAAAGCGCTCTTCATCTTCCGAGTGATCTGGGTCGTCTATCAGCTTGGCCCGTTCATCTGCGAAGACTGACTTGGCTTCTTCGAAGCTCACGCCGTGCTTCTTCACATTGGCAGCGGCCTTCCGTTCATCCCACTCGAAGCGAAATGTGCTCATGCCGGGAATGTAACTACATTGTAGTTAATGGGCAAAGGGATGCGCCTCGGGCTTGCTCAAGGCGCCCAACGAATCCAGCCGACCGGCTGGCGCAGCCGGCCTGGCTCGGCTGCAATGAAAGGTGTGCGCCCAGCATGGGCGCGAACTTATGGGGTGAAAGTCCCCTGTGGAGGTACCGACTTGGACTCATCGTGAGCAAGGATAACCACGAGCCGAAGGCAAGGGCAGGCCCGCGAGGGTTTGTCTAAAGG
>JBKCVH010000229.1:0-15595 GCA_046317675.1 Burkholderiales bacterium | reverse complement strand
TGTTTGCCGTCGACCGCCCCTCTTTCGTGCGGGTGTTCCCCGAACTGGTTGCCCAACCGGTGTCGGTTTGGTTGTGCGCCCACGACGACCTGCGTCGCAGCCCTCGGATGCGCCGGGTCTTTGACCATTTGACCGTTTCGTTGCGGCAACTCTTCGACGCTGCAGCAAAGGCCTCCGCCACTTGATCAAGCCCCACAGGCGCCTGCTTGGCGCCGCAAGGCGAGCCCCCCTGTTCCAAAAGAAGGACCACCCCATGCATGACCCAGACCGACCACGAAGCGCCACAACCCCAATCGCCCGTCTCTGGGTGGCCTGGGCGCTGCTGGCCTGCCTGGGCGGATGCGCAAGCGTCCCGCCGACGTCCCCAGAGGGCTTTGACGCTGCCGCGCACGATCCCTGGGAATCGGCCAACCGCAAGGTGTTTGCCTTCAACGACTCATTGGACCGAGCGGTGGTCAAGCCGGTGGCGCAAGCCTACGTCCGTGCCGTGCCGGAGCCCGTCCGGGATTCGGTGGGCCATTTTTTTGGCAACCTGCAAGACGCTTGGTCGGCGGTGAACTGGGGCTTGCAGGCCCAGTTCGGCCGGGCCATCGAGCAAGGAGCGAGGTTCGTCGTCAACAGCACCTTGGGCCTGGGGGGCTTGTTCGACGTGGGGCGGCACATGGGGCTCGCCAAAAGCTCTCAAGACTTGGGCCAGACTCTGGGCGTTTGGGGCTTTGCAGCGGGCCCCTACGTGGTGCTGCCTTTGCTCGGGCCTTCCACCGTGCGCGACAGCGTGGCGCTGCCGTTGAACATGCTGGCCACGGGGAGCAACTTCGTCGATGGCAGGGTCGCTCGCGCCGCCCTGACCGGGTTGGATCTGACCCGCCAGCGCTCGGCCTTTTTGGAGGCAGAGCGGACCATCGACAGCATCGCGCTCGACCGCTACACCTTCATCAGGGACGCCCACTTGCAGCGCCGAAGTGCCCAGCAGGCGTTGACGAACGACAAAGACTTCGAAGTGATGACTGCGGCGGCGAAGTCGCCCTCTTCCCGCGCGTCGGGTCCCTAAACGCCCCGGGTCATTGACCGCGTCGCTCAAAGCCGGTTGCCGCCTCCAGTGTGAACAGCGTGGTGCCGCCGGCGCCATGGGCGCGGGTACCGGCAGGCCTTTGCGCGCCAGATGCTGCATCAGGCCCAAGTAGAGAGGCAGTTGGGCGTGGGTCAGCCGTTCGAACACGGTGAGCACGTAGCGCCCACCCGCCGCGTCGAGGAAAAAGTCGCTGATCTCGATGCCCGCCAAGCTGTGCAGCGACCCAAGGCCCAGCGTGCAAAGCAGGCACTGGTCGTCGGATTCGGTGACAGGGTGAAAACGGCCATCAGAAGCGCACCAAGGGCCAGACGGCCCGTCCCACTCGGCGGGCGCCGCCATGGTGCTCGGTCACGTAGCCGCTGCGCAGGCGGGGTAGCTGCTATTTTTCGATTGGGCTTGAGCGATGCAAGCGCCTTGCGGCGCTCACAACGCGCGCTGCGTCAGCGTCAGGCCATCCGCTGCGCGACCCAATCTTGCACCGAGGCCAGCGCCTGCGGCAGTGCGCCGGGCTGATTGCCGCCGGCCATGGCCATGTCTGGCTTGCCGCCGCCCTTGCCGCCCACTTGCTGCGCCACATGATTCACAAGCTCACCCGCTTTGAGCTTGCCCGTGAGGTCGGAGGTCACGGCTGCGGCGAGTTGGACTTTGTCGCCATCGACGCTGGCCAAAACAATGGCGGCGCTCTTGAGTTTGTCGCGCAGTTTGTCGAGCAAGCCGCGCAGCGTGCCTGCATCAGCGCCGTCAATCTTGGCGACCAAGAGCTTGATGCCCGAGACGTCCATGGCTTGCTCCATCAGGGCGTCGCCTTGGCTTGACGCCAGCTTGCCCTTGAGTTGGGCAATCTCTTTGTCGAGCTGCTTGATGTGGTCGAGCAAACCTTCCACGCGGTGCGCTGCATCGGCAGGCGAGACCTTCAAGTTGCTGGCAATTTGGCCGAGGCGACCTTCCAAGGTTTGCAGGTAGCTCAGCGCATGGCTGCCGGTGACCGCCTCAACCCGGCGAATGCCCGCAGCGACAGCGCCTTCACTGATGATCTTGAAGAGGCCGATGTCGCCCGCACGCGCAACGTGCGTGCCGCCGCACAGCTCTTTGCTGGATCCAATGGTCAGCACGCGCACGGTGTCGCTGTACTTTTCGCCGAAGAGCATCATGGCTCCACTCTTTTGCGCGGCTTCCAGCTCCATGACAGCAGCGTCGGTGGCGGCGTTGGCAAAAATCTCGGCGTTTACCAAGCGTTCGACCTCGGCCACTTGCGCCGCCGTCATGCCCATGCCGTGTGCGAAGTCAAAGCGGGTGCGCTCCGGGCTGACAAGGGAGCCCTTTTGCTGAACGTGGCTTCCCAGCACCTCGCGCAGCGCTTTGTGCATCAAATGGGTGGCGCTGTGGTTGCGCACGATGTGCTGGCGCCGCTCTGCATCCACCTTGGCAACCAAGGCATCGCCGACGCGCAGTTCGCCCTCCAGCACGGAGCCGTGGTGGCCAAACACCTCGGCTTGAATCTTCAGGGTGTCGTGCACGGCAACGCGGCTGGTGGCGTTCCGAAGTTCACCGGCGTCGCCCATCTGGCCGCCACTTTCGGCGTAGAAGGGGGTGTGATCGAGCACGATGACGGCATCTACGCCAGCCGCCACGCTGTCAACTGGGCTTCCATCTACATAAAGCGCCGTGATCTTGCTGTGCTCGCACACCAAGTGTTCATAGCCGTGGAAGGCGGTGGCCGCTCCGGTGTAGCTCAGGCCCTGCGCCATCTTGAACTTGCCGGCTTCGCGCGCGCGCTGCTTTTGCTCTTCCAGCAGCACATTGAAGCGGGCTTCGTCGACGCTGACGCCGCGCTCCCTGCAGACGTCGCCGGTGAGGTCCACGGGGAAGCCGTAGGTGTCATGCAGTTTGAAGGCGGTGTCGCCGTCCACGCCCGTGCCGGCGGCCAGGGTGCTTTCCAAGATTTCCATGCCGTTGGCAATGGTGCGGAAGAAGCGCTCTTCTTCTTGCTGCAGCACTTCCGTCACGCGAGCCTGGGCTTGGCGCAGCTCAGGGTAGGCCTCGCCCATTTGCTCGACCAGGGTGGCAACCAGCTTGTGGAAGAAGGGCGTGCGGGCGCCGAGCTTGTAGCCGTGCCGGATGGCGCGCCGGGCAATGCGGCGCAGCACGTAGCCGCGCCCTGCGTTGCCAGGAATGACGCCGTCGCACACCGTGAAACTGCAGGCGCGAATGTGGTCGGCAATGACCTTGAGGCTCGGGCTGCTGGCGTCGCAGTTGCCCGCACCGGCGGCATCCACGGCTTGCTTGGCGGCGGCCAGCAAGGCGGCGAACAAGTCGATTTCGTAATTGCTGTGAACATGCTGCAGCACGGCGGTCAGGCGTTCCAGGCCCATGCCGGTGTCGACGCTGGGCTTGGGCAGCTTGTGCATCACACCGTCTTCGGTGCGGTTGAACTGCATGAAGACGTTGTTCCAGATCTCGATGTAGCGGTCGCCGTCTTGCTCTGGAGAGCCGGGCGGGCCGCCGGCCACGTCGGGACCGTGGTCGTAAAAGATCTCGGAGCAGGGGCCGCAGGGGCCGGTGTCGCCCATCATCCAGAAGTTATCGGACATGTAGCGGCCGCCCTTGTTGTCGCCGATGCGCACGATGCGCTCGGCGGGCAGGCCGATGTCCTCTAACCAAATGTCGTAGGCCTCGTCGTCTTCGGCATACACCGTGGCCCAGAGCTTGTCAGCCGGCAGCTTGAAGTGGACGGTGAGCAGCTCCCAGGCGTAGGCGATGGCGTCCTTCTTGAAGTAATCGCCGAAGCTGAAGTTGCCCAGCATCTCGAAGAAGGTGTGGTGGCGCGCGGTGTAGCCGACGTTGTCCAAGTCGTTGTGCTTGCCGCCGGCGCGGATGCACTTTTGGCTCGTGGTGGCGCGGCTGTAGGGGCGCTTGTCGAAGCCCAGGAACACGTCCTTGAACTGGTTCATGCCTGCGTTGGTGAACAGCAGGGTCGGGTCGTCGCCAGGCACCACGGGCGAGCTGGCCACGAGGGTGTGGCCCTTGGACTCGAAGTACTTCAGGAAGGTGGCGCGGATCTCGGCGGCTTTCATGGGCGTCTATGGCTCTCTGGGTGTGACGGGGCTGCGGCTAGAGTGCGGCTTTGTTCGTGCAACCAGGAATCTTCCCGATGCAAGACGTCGCCAGCGTGCCGCCAGCCCTCAATGATGCCAGTCTGTTGCGGGTGAACGCCTTGCTGGACGGTGAGTGGTTGGATGCACCGGCGCGTTTTTGGGTCAGAGACCCCGCTAGCCATGCCGTCTTGGCGGAGCTTGCGAGCCATGGCGCTGAATCGGCCCGTCTTGCCGTAGAGGCTGCGGCCCGCGCCTTGCCGGCCTGGCGTGGGCGCTCCGCGCTTGACCGCGGCCGCCTGCTGAACCGCTGGGCCCAGTTGCTGCGGCAACACACCGACGATCTCGCCCTGCTCATGACCAGCGAGCAGGGCAAGCCGCTGGCCGAGTCTCGGGGCGAGGTGGCTTATGCGGCGAGTTTTCTGGAGTGGTACGCGGAGGAAGGGCGCCGGGTTCATGGCGAGACCTTGCAGTCGCCCGACCCCAGCAAACGCGCGTGGGTTTGGAAGCAGCCCGTGGGCGTTTGCGCTGCCATCACGCCGTGGAACTTTCCGCTGGCCATGATCACCCGCAAGGTGGCGCCGGCTTTGGCGGCCGGCTGCACGGTCATGGTGAAGCCGGCTGAGCAGACGCCCCTTACGGCCTTGGCTTGTGCTGAGTTGGCGCTCCGGGCCGGCCTGCCGGCGGGGGTGCTCGCTGTGCTGTGTGCCAGTGCCGAAGACAGCATTTCCATCGGAAAGTTTTGGTGTGAACACCCCTTGGTGCGCCATTTGTCGTTCACCGGCTCCACCGAGGTGGGCCGCATCTTGATGGCGCAATGCGCCCCAACGCTCAAGCGCTTGTCTTTGGAGCTGGGCGGGCATGCGCCTTTCATCGTGTTCGATGACGCGGCCCTAGAGGCCGCAGTCGAAGGTGCCATTCAAAGCAAGTACCGCAACGCCGGGCAAACCTGTGTTTGTGCCAACCGCTTTTACGTGCAGAGCGGCATCCACGATGCCTTTGTGAGCCGATTGGCCGAGCGCGTTTCCGAGTTGAAGCTCGGCCCAGGCACCGCCAGTGGCGTTCAGGTGGGCCCGCTCATTGACTCGGCCGCCGTGGCCAAGGTGAAGGCGCACGTGGACGACGCCTTGGCCCAGGGCGCCCAGGTGCGTGTGGGCGGGCAACTTCGCCCTGAACTGGGCGCTCACTTTTTTGAGCCCACCGTGCTCACCGGGGTCACCAGTCGCATGCAGGTGGCCAATGAGGAAACCTTTGGCCCCGTCGCACCGGTGCTGCAGTTCGACACGGAGGCCCAGGTGGTGGCGCTGGCCAATGCGAGCGAGTTTGGCCTTGCGAGCTACTTCTACAGCCGCGACATGGGCCGTGTGATGCGTGTGGCCGAGGCGTTGGAGTACGGCATGGTGGGCATCAACACCGGCTTGTTGGCATCGGCAGAGTTCCCTTTCGGCGGCGTCAAGCAAAGCGGCTTCGGGCGAGAGGGAGCGCGGCAAGGCATTGAAGAGTACTTTGACGTGAAGTTCCTCTCCGTCGGTGGGCTAGGCCTCACAGCGTGAGTTAAGCCCATGTCCAAGCCATCTGGATCCAGTCGTCCCGGGTTTAGAGCTTTGGCCGTGTTCCTGCTGGGCGCTCTATTGAGCCTGATGGCAAGCGCTTGGCTGGTCAAGAGCATGGAAGAGGTGTCCCGAAGCGCTTTGATTCGGGATGGCGACATCCTCCAAGCCCGAATGCAAGAGCGCTTGAAAGACCTGGATGCTTGGCTTCTCAGTGCTCGCTTGTCGGGCAGTGAGCCTCGACCCGAAGTCGCGGTTTTGCTGGGTGGCCTGGCGCCTTTGGGGGTCGAGCGACTGGATTGGGTTTGGGCTGGCAAAACGCAAGCGATGCCGGCCGTGGAGTGGCAGCCGGATGGCGGCGCTCAATCTCGTTTGGCCATTGAGCCCGATCAGGCCTTGCTTCAATCAGCGGAACGGACGGGTGCCCCGAGCCTGGGCGTTGTGCAGACAAAACCCTCCACCAGCCCAGAACCCGTTTTGCTGGCGGTGGCGGTCATTGATGCCACGGGGCGAGTACACGGCTGGTGGCTTGCTCGAGTGGATTTGGTCAGGGCCTTTGCAGACCTCGTGCCCGAAACCCGTGCCTTGGCGATGACAGTTTGGATGGAGTCGGATGGCTCTGGACCGAGATTGCTGTTGGGTCAGCGTGAGCTCTCGGGTGCCGAACGAGCGCTTCGGTGGGGCGGCCAACGCTTGCGCTTGCAGGTGCAGGCCTCGCCGCAAGCACTTCCAGCTTGGGCTTGGCCGGCCGGTTTGCTTTTGGCAACCGGGCTTGGCCTCAGCTTGGGCTTGGCGGTCTGGTCCGCCAGGAATGGCGCTCGCCAACGCAAGGCGCTTGAAACGGCGAACGCGACCTTTGAGGCGTATCAGCAACGATTTGAGTCCCTCGCTGCCTCTGGGCTCGCCATTTGGCTGTGCGATCGTAACGGCCGCCTCCACTGGGCGAACCAAGCGGCCATGGCGGCGTTTGGGCCAGGAGGGTCCAAGGTGGGGCCCGAATTGGAGCTGGGTGAGCCGCCTTTGTTGGAGCGCCTCCAGCCATTGCCCTCAACGGCCCTGAATGCCTTGCGCAAAGCCTGGGACACCGGCGATGCCTGGCAGGGTGATGTGTGCCGCGCACTCCCTCCAGGCGGAGAGCAGTGGTTGCATCTAAGTTTGGCGGCAGCTTCGGCACAGGAAGGCGCAAGCCGCGTGTTGATCGGCCTGGATGTGAGCCAGCAGCATGCTGAGCGGGCGCGTTGGTTGGAGCGGCAGCACCGTCAAGACGAGGTGATGGCGGCAATTCACCGGCACACCCTCATCACGGTGACGGACTCCACCGGCCTTGTGTTGGAGGCCAACCCTCGCTTTTGTGAAATCAGCGGCTACAGCGCGAGAGAGTTGGTGGGCTCCAAGCACTCTGTGGTGAGTTCAAGGCAGCACTTGCCATCGTTCTGGGCGCAGCTATGGACCGAAATCCGCGCAGGGCGTAGTTGGCGTGGGCAGATCTGCAACCGCAGCAAGGAGGGCTCCCTTTTCTGGCTGGACGCGCGAATCACCGCTTTGTTTGATGGCGATGGGCGCATCGAGCGCTACATCTTGGTGGGCTTCGATATCAGCGCGCAGAAGTTGGTGCATCGCGAATTGCTGGAGGAGCGAGCTCGACTGGGCGCCATCATTGAGGGTATGCAGGCGGGCACGTTGGCGTGGCATTTCCAGACGGGCCAAGTCGAGTTGAACCAGCGGCTTCAAGCGTTTCTGGGGCTTGCGAATTCCCAGGTGGCTTGGACGGCGCTTCGCGACCGTGTGCACCCGTCGGATCGACCGCATTTGCAGAAAGCCTTGGACGCGCATTGGTCGGGGCTGGCAACGATGTTCGACCTCGAACTCCGTTTCCAAATCGGCCCCGATGACTGGCACTGGGTGCAGTTGCGCGGCGCCATCGTTCAACGAACTCCGAGTGGTGACCCACTTGTGCTTTCAGGCACCATCATCAGCGCGAACGATCGGCGACGTGCTCAGGAAGATGAGCGGGTACGGCAGATTCTCTCTGCCCACAGCGAACGCTTGGCCCGAGTTGGTGCGTTTGAATTGCGCTTATCGGACGACAACCTCACTTGGTCAGACCAATGCTTCCGGTTGCACGAGTTGGCTGCGGGTCACCAGCCGTCGTTGCAGCAGGCTTTGACCTACATCCACCCAGACGACCGCGATGCGTTCAAGCAGGCTCTCGCTCAAGTGGTGCAGCAGTTTGAGTCATGTGACCTTGAGTTGCGATTGGTCACCGCGCTAGGGCGCGAGCGCTGGGTCCGCATGGTGGCTGAGGCCGAGTTCGATGACAGTGGTCCATTGCGCATCATTGGCGCCTTCCAGGACATCAGTGAACACCGGCAGTTGCAAGTTCAAACGCAGCAGCAGCAGCTTTTGCTGCGCTCCGTGCTTGACAGCCTCCCATGCGGTCTTTCTGTTTTTGACAAGGAGATGCGGCTGGTGGCGTTCAACGAAGCCCTGCTGCACATGCTTGAGCTTCCATCGGATTTGCTGGAGATCGGCCAGACCCGGTACCAAGACCTGATGGAATTCAACATCGCGCGCGGTGAGTACGGTGATGGCGCATCGGCTGCCCTTGCGATTGCGCATTTTTCGGAGTTGGCCCGTGACCCGCTGCCCCATCACTTTGAGCGACGCCGCCCGAATGGCGTGACGCTGGATGTGCGAGGCGCGCCCATGCTGGGCGGCGGCTTGGTAACGACCTACATCGACATCAGCGAAGCCAAGCGGGCCGAGGAAGCCATGCGCGCCCAAGAGCGCTTCTTGCGCCTAGTGGCCGACAGCGTGCCCGGCCGCATTGCTTACTGGACGCGAAATCGACGCTGTGTGTTCGCCAACAAAGCCTATGCCGATTGGGTGGGCACCACACCCGAGCGCCTGCTCGGGGCCAACGCTCAAGAACTTGGCAATCCCGAGTGGCTGGCGGAACAACTCACACGGGCTGAGCTCGCATTTGCCGGTGAGTCGCTGCGCTTCGAGCAGTGGGATGCACAACATCACTGCTTGTTGGTGCATTGCGAGCCTGACCTGAGCGAGGCTTCCGAAGGGCTGCAGGTCCATGGGGTGGTGGTCATGGCCCTGGACATCAGTGAGCTCAAGGCGGTCCAGAGCCAGACGGAGGAGCTCAACGCCATGCTCTCGGTAGAGCGCGATCGGGCCAATGCCGCGAGTGTGGCCAAGAGTCAGTTCTTGGCCACCATGAGCCACGAAATTCGCACGCCGATGAACGCCATCCTTGGCATGCTGCGCTTGCTCCGCCGCACGGCCTTGCAGCCGCAGCAACTCGATTACGTCAGCAAAACCGAGGGCGCCGCCAAGTCTTTGCTCGGGCTCCTGAACGACATCCTGGATTTCTCGAAAGTGGAAGCCGGCAAGCTGGCGCTGGAGCAGCAGCCGTTTGCCTTGGACGAAGTGTTTCGCGCGCTGGCCATCATCATGGCCGCCAATTTGGGCAGCAAGCCGGTGGAGTTGGTGTTCGATCTCGACCCCGGTTTGCCCAGCCACGTGGTGGGCGACGCGCTGCGCTTGCAGCAGGTGCTGATCAACCTCTGCGGCAACGCCAGCAAGTTCACCGAGCGGGGCGAGGTGGTGCTGCACGTGCGCCTGCTGGGCGAAGAGGCGGGCCATGCGCGGCTTGGCTTTGCGGTGCAAGACAGCGGCATTGGCATCGCCGCCGACAAGCTCGGCACTATTTTTGAAGGCTTCAGCCAGGCCGAGGCCTCCACCACCCGCCGCTTTGGTGGCACCGGGCTTGGACTCGCCATCAGCCAGCGTTTGGTGCGGCTCATGGGGGGCGAGCTCAGTGTGAGCAGCGAGCCGGGGCAGGGCAGCGTGTTCTCCTTCGCGCTGGAATTGGCCATCCATGCTGCCAGCGAGCCTGCAGCCTTGGAATCCCAACGCGTGCTCTTGGTCGAACCGCATCCCATGGCTCGTGCGGCCCTGCAGGCCTTGTTGCTAGCGCAGGGCATGCACGTTGTGGCCGTCGAGTCGGCCGCGCAGGCCAGCGAGATGGCGGCGCAAGACGCTGCTTTCGATGTCATTTGGACCGCCGCCAAGCTGCCCGATGGCGATGGCTGGGACTGCGGGCAGGCACTTCGCGCCCAGTTCGCACGCCAATCCCGCATTGCGCCGCGCTGGCTGTTGGCCGGTGGCGCTGTCCTGCGAGAGCAACTCTCGGGTCGGGCCGCCGGGCCCGATCGCTTCGTTCTCAAGCCCCTGTGCGTCGGGCTGGTGCGTGAGGCGTTGGGTGCCGTCGAGACGCAGGCCTCGCCGATGGAAGTCGATCGTGGTCAAGCGCTGCGCGGCGTGCGCTTGCTGGTCGTGGAGGACAACCCGAACAACCAGCAAGTCGCGCAAGAGCTCTTGCTGTCAGAAGGCGCCAGCGTGACGCTCGCCGACGACGGCGCTCAAGCCTTGGAGCACTTGCGGGGTGACCGCTTCGATGCCGTGCTCATGGACATGCAGATGCCCGTGATGGACGGCTTGACCGCCACCCGAGAGATCCGGAATCAGCTCGGGCTCACGGAATTGCCCATCATTGCCATGACGGCCAACGCCTTGCCTGCCGACCGCGACGCCTGCTTGGCGGCGGGCATGAATGCGCACGTCGGCAAACCGTTTGAACTGGAGGCCCTGGTTGCACTGTTGCTCAAGCTCACCGGTCGCCAGTCGCAACAAGCTGCAGGGCCCGCATTGCGCCAGATGCCCAGCAAAGCCGTGCCGGCGGAGCATCAGCAGCGGGCCATGGCGCAGGGCCTGGACCTGCAAACGGGCATGGATCGCTTCCTGGGCCGAACCTCGCTCTACCTCCGCACGGCGCAGTCGTTTGCCACGCAGGCGAGGGCCTTGCCGGCTGCGCTGCGGCAGCACATGGCCGTGTTGCCGCCGGAGTTGGATGCCGCTCAACATGCGCTGCACAGCTTCAAGGGCCTCGCAGCCACTTTGGCCTTTGAGCGCCTTGCGCACTGGGGCCGCGTGGGTGAGCAGCGCGCGCGCGCCGGTCAGGCGCTAGAGCCGGCCTGGATCGACGACCTGGAGGCGCACCTGACATCCGGCCTGCAACTGCTCTTGGACGAAGCCCAAGCCCTGCATGAGCCGCCCGCAGCGACCGCACCTTCAGTGCAGCCGGTGCCCCATGCGCTTCAGCGCTTGCAAACCATGGTGGCCTCGGAAGATCTGGCCGTGCTGCAGCTAGTGGCTGAGGAACGCTCCGCCCTGGAGCCGTGGCTGGGCGATGACCTTGAGGCGCTGGAGTCGGCCCTCGCCGAGTTGGACTTCGCCAAAGCCCGCGCCGTGTTGGGCGCGCGCCAGGCGGGCTAAGGCCGCCTTGGTTCGCACACCTCGGCCCACTCAGGCCCAGGTGCTGCGTCAATGCACAAACCATCGGGAAGCCGCAATTGCAGCGCGTGCAGCCACAGGCGCTGCACACCGAAGTGGCCGGCCAGCACGCGGTTCAATGGGCCTTTTCCATGCGTGGCGTCACCAATCAAGGGGTGGGCCATGTGCTTGCAGTGCCGGCGCAACTGGTGCCGCCGACCCTGCAGCGGCTCCAAGTGCAAAACAGCCCCGCGTGTATGGTCAAAAGCAGCCTGGGTGGCCACCGGCCAGCTGAGGCGCTGAATGCATTGCCACCGCGTTTGCGCCGGCAGCAAGGGCTGGCCGGTGCTTGGGCGCTCTGGGTCACGGGCCAATGGGTAATCCACCAGGCCCGCATCTGCAGCAGGCCAGCCGCGCACCAAGCCCAGGTAGCGCTTTTGCACGTGCCCTTCGCGAAAGGCTTGGCCGAGCCGACTTGCGCTGTCGCGATGTTTGGCCAGTAGCAGCACGCCGCTGGTGCCTTTGTCCAATCGGTGCGCCGGGTAAAGGCGAGCACCGAACTGCGCCTCTGCGCGCTTTAGGACGGTGTCTGTTTCGTTTGCATCCAACTGGCTGGGGTGCACCAGCAAGCCCGCTGGCTTGTTGATGGCGACCAGCTCCGTGCTCTCGAAGAGAAGCTCAAGCACACAGCCCGTCCACGTAGAACCAGCTTCCGCCTATGCATTCAAAGCGGCTGGTCTCCACCAAACGATGCGCGCGCCCCGCCAGCTTGCTGCGCGCCACAAAGCGCACGCTGGCATGGAGGGCATCCTGTTGCACGGCTTCTTGCACTTCCAGCCCCAACCAGCGCAGCCCCGGCTCCGGCGGCTCCAAGTGCGTGGGGCGTGTGCGGGGGTGCCAAGTGGCCAGCAAGTAGGGGCGCAAATCCAGCACAAACGCGCTGTAGCGGCTGCGCATCAAAGCCTCGGCGCTGGCGGCCAGAAGCTGGCCTTCTTCCGAGAAGCTCTGGTGCAACGCACCGCAGCAACTTGCATAAGGGCGTGCGCTGCCGCAGGGGCACAGCGTGGCGTTCATGGGTTCAGCCATGGGTTCAGGAGAGGCAAGAGGATCGGGGTGCAGATCATCAGCACCAAGAGCATGTTCAGGCAGACCATGGCCCAGGTCCAACGCAGGAAGCTGGGCTTTGCGGTCTTGTGGCGAAACACCTGTTGGCCCAACAAGGCGCCTGGCCAGCCGCCGGCGAGGGCCAACGCATGAAGCGTTCGTTCGGCGACGCGCTTGTTCCCTTTGCGAGCCGCCCATTTGTCGAGGCCGTAAATGATGAACAGCGCCATCGACAGGCCGCCATGTATCACCGTCAGCCAGCGCGGCAGCGGCCAACTCAGGTGGATGCTGCCCAGGACCAAGGCATAGGCAGGGATGACCAGCAGCCGGCTGGTGCTCACCGGCTTTTGCCTCGCGACCTGCGGGGCGCTTGCGGTGGGGCTTGGCTGCAGGGTTTGAACGCGTGTGGCGCGGCGCTGGCCGCGCTCTAGCTTCGCGAAGTAACGAACGGGCTCGCCCACTTGCGGTTGTCGACTGCTCAGGCGCCCGGTCAGGTCGGCGCGGCGCAGCAGAAGGCGCTCGCCGCCCGCATCGGGCTGCACAAAGCCCAAGCCCTTGGCGGCGTCCCATTGCGAGACGCGGCCAAGGGCTTGGTCAGGTTCTGTGCGGGGTTTCATCCGCACAGATTAAGCGAGTGCGGCTTACTCTTCGCGGCGGCGTGGGCCACCGAAGCCTTCACGGCGAGGAGCCGACGGGGCGCCTTCACGACGCGGGGCGCCGAAGCTGGGGCGATCGCCTTGGAATGGCTTGCGATCACCGAAGGAAGGACGGTCGCTGTTGAAGGGCTTGCGATCCCCAAACTGCGGGCGGTCGCTCTGGAACGGCTTGCGGTCACCAAAGGCAGGGCGGTCGCTTTGGAAAGGCTTACGGTCGCCAAAGGCTGGGCGGTCGTTGCTGAACGGCTTGCGGTCGCCGAACTGCGGGCGGTCGCCTTGGAACGGCTTGCGGTCGCCGAAGGCAGGACGGTCGCCCTGGAACGGCTTGCGGTCGGCGAACTGCGGGCGGTCGCCAAACTGTGGACGGTCACCTTGGAAAGGCTTGCGGTCTGCGAACTGCGGGCGGTCGCCATACTGAGGGCGGTCGCCTTGGTAAGGCTTGCGGTCGCCGTAAGGCTTGCGATCACCCCAGTTGCCTTGCGGGCGGCGGTCACCACCGTCGAAATCACGGCGTGGGGCGCCACGATCGGTGAACAGCACGGGGTCCGGCTTCTTGGGCTCAAGGCCTTCGATGCGGCTCGGTGCCAGCGTTTCCTTGGTGTACATCTGCAGGCGGCGCAGGCGGGGCAGGTCTTCGCGCAGGGCGATGGTCACGGCCAAACCGCTGCGGCCCGCACGGCCGGTGCGGCCAATGCGGTGCACGTAGTCTTCGGCCTTCATCGGCAGGCCGATGTTGATGACGTGGGAGATGGTGGGCACGTCAATACCGCGGGCCGCCACGTCAGTGGCCACGAGCACGCGGACTTCGCGGCGGCGCAGGCCTTGCAGCGTGCGGTTGCGCTTGCCCTGGGGCATGCCACCGTGCAGTGCGGCAACCGAGTGGCCCAGTTCGGCCAGTTGACCGGCCATTTGCTCGGCTTCGATTTGCGTACCGGCAAACACCACAGCTTGGTCCACCGTGGCATCGGCCAACAGGTGCTCCAGCAAAGCAGCGCGGTGCATGGGGTGATCGGCCCAGTGCAGGCGTTGCTCGATCTGTGCCTTTTGCTCGACGCTGTTGGTCACTTCAATGCGCTCAGGCGCATTCAGCAACTCACGGGCCAAGCCGCCCACGCGACCGTCAAAGGTGGCGCTGAACATCAGGGTTTGGCGCGGCTGCGGCAGCATGGCGGCAATGGCTTCGATGTCTTCGATGAAGCCAAGGTCGAGCATGCGGTCGGCTTCGTCCAGCACCAAGGTCTTGATCTCGCTCAGCATGGCGGGCTGTTGGCCGGCGATGTCGAGCAAGCGGCCTGGGGTGGCAATGACGATGTCGCAGCCACCGCGCAAGCGCTCAAGCTGTGCGGGGTAGGGCATGCCACCCACGATGGTGCAGACGGTGAAACCTTGAATGCCACGACCCAGCGTGATGGCCATTTGGGCCACTTGCTGAGCGAGTTCGCGGGTTGGCGCGAGGATCAAGGCATTGGGGTGGAATGGTGCAGCTTGCGTGCGGCCACGGGGGGCGCTGCGGCGCGGTGCGCCACGACCGGTGCGGGGCACGAAGGCGGGGATGACGCCAGGATTGGCTTCACGGCGCGCCAGCACTTGCATCATGATGGGCAGCAAGAAGGCGGCGGTTTTGCCGCTGCCGGTGCGGCTGGAGACCATCAGGTCCTTGCCAGCGATGCCAGCAGGAACGGCTTGCGCCTGTACTTCGGTGGCGTTTTCGTAACCGGCCTCACGGACGGCGGCCAACAGAACTTCGGGCAAGCCCAGGGTATCGAATGACATGTAGTTTTCTCTTCTGACACACAGCCACGCGCCGGCCTCCTGGGTCGGCGGTGCAAGGGGCCTTGAAACAGCCCAGGTGAAGTCGCTGAATTCCTGCGGACCGGCTCTGTGCTTGAGCTTCGTGTCCATCGGTGCGACGGCATCGCCGCCGACCGATTTCCCTGCCGTGGCAGGCGACCGCAATGGCGGTCGAGGAGGAGTCAGAGGAGATGTGCGATTCGCGGCAGGCAGTACCCGACGCAAGAGCGGCACTTTAGCACTAGGGAAACTCCCAGGGTGTGCTTTAGTTCTCAGTGTTGGTTGTTTCCAACTGCAACGGTGTGCGGCATGCAGGGCTGATGGCATCGATCTAGCGCGCCAAGGCATGGCCGCTGTGCTTGGCCTGTCACGCGCTTTGCCTACCATCCTGTCTTCTTCCCTTCACGACCGAAGTGCGCTTATGCGAATCCTCCTTGTAGGCCTCTTGGCTGCTTTTTGTGCGCACGCTGGCGCTGCTCAATTGGTAGCGGGCCCGATGGCCGGCCCGGCTGATCACCGTGCCATCACGCTCTGGCTGCAAGCCAATGGACCAGCGCAGGCGCGCATCGAGTACTGGCCCGTGGCGCCCGGGCAAAGCGCTGCCAAGCGGCAATCCAAGGCGCTCCCTTTGTTGGCAGAGACACAGTTCGTGGGGCAGGTGCCGCTGCTCGATCTCCAGCCGGGACAGCAGTACGCCTACCGCCTTCTGCTCGACGGCAAGCCCGCCAGTGAGACCTTGCAGTTCAAGACCCAGCCGCTGTGGCAATGGCGAACGGATGCCCCCGACTTCACCTTGCTGGCCGGCTCTTGCAGCTTCATCAATGAGCCCGCGGTCGATCGCCCCGGCAGGCCCTATGGCGACCGCCACGACATCTACAAGGTCATGGCTGATCAGTCGCCTGACCTGACGCTCTGGCTGGGCGACAACATCTACCTCCGCGAAGTCGACTGGAACCGCCCCGACACCATGGCGCAGCGCTGGGC
>JBKCVH010000228.1:0-9523 GCA_046317675.1 Burkholderiales bacterium | reverse complement strand
CAACCTCCCGCCCGGGCCGCCCGCCCCCTTCCCCCGCCACCCCACGCAATACGCCTGGGCTGCCCCGCGTCCATGCCGCCCCGCCCCCCAAGCCACTATCGCGTGGCTTCCCGTAGTGTTAACAGGCCCTAAACCACCATGAATGCTGCCCTGCCGCCGCAGCCCGACGACGC
Source organism: Burkholderiales bacterium (assembly GCA_046317675.1). Classification (GTDB taxonomy): domain Bacteria; phylum Pseudomonadota; class Gammaproteobacteria; order Burkholderiales; family Burkholderiaceae_C; genus Inhella. Next base: position 9,350 of record JBKCVH010000228.1, on the reverse strand, counting down.
CGAGGCGCTCTGGAAGCTGGCGCTGGAGGCCGTGGGCGACAGCGTTTGGGATTGGCACATCAAGGCGGGTGTGGAGCTGTTTTCGCCCAGCCTCATGCAGCTCTACGGCTACGAGCCCGGCGACATCGAGCCGAGCCCCGAAGCACTCGACGCGCTCACCCACCCGGACGACCGCGCCCAAATGGAGCAAGACCGGGAAGCCCATTTCAGCGGCGAGAACCCGGTCTACCGCAATGAACACCGCGTGCTGTGCAAAGACGGCAGCTGGAAGTGGGTGCTCACGCGGGGGCTAGTCATTGAGCGCGATGCGCAAGGCCGCCCGCTGCGCATGGTGGGCACGCACACCGACATCAGCGCGCGCAAGGCGAGCGAAGACACGCTGTGGCGGCAAGCCAATTTCGACTCACTCACGGGATTGGCCAACCGCCGGCAGTTTGCCGAACGCTTTGACATTGAGCTGCGCCGCGCGCGTCGCGACGCCCACGCCGGGCCGCGCCTGGCTTTGCTGGCCCTCGACCTCGACCATTTCAAAGAGGTCAACGACCGGCTGGGCCATGCCGCCGGCGACGAGCTGCTGCAGCAAGTGGCGCAGCGCCTGCGCGCGCATGTGCGAGAGATCGACCACATTGCCCGCTTGGGCGGTGACGAGTTCGCTGTGCTGCTGGCCGACTTCGGCTCCGACCTGCAAGCCTTGGAGCGCGTGGCCGCCGGCTTGGTCAAGCGCCTGGCCCAGCCCTTTGAGCTTTCGCAAGGCAAGGCCCAAATCAGCGTGAGCATTGGCATTGCCTTGATGCCCGACGACGGCACGGATGCCGAGCACCTGCACCACTGTGCCGACCAAGCCTTGTACGCCGTCAAGGCCCAGGGCCGGGGCGCCTACCGGTTCTTTACGGTCCAACTGCAGCGCGCGGCCGATGCACGAAACCAACTGGCCCAGGCCCTGAAGCAAGGCTTTGCCCGGCAAGAGTTCATGCTGCGCTACCAGCCCATCGTGGCCACAGCCAGCGGGGCGTGCTTGCAAGCCGAAGTCTTGCTGCGCTGGCGTCACCCGCAACTGGGCGAGCTACCGCCGCGCAGCTTCTTGACCACCGCCGAAGCCTGCGGCCTCATGGAGCCGCTGGGCGACTGGGTGCTGCGCGAGGCGGCGCGCCAACTCAAAGCCTGGCGCGATTCGGTAGCGCCTTCTTTGAGCCTCTCCGTCAACCTCGCAGGCTGCCAACTGCGCCAATGGGCGCACTCCGTACCCGACTGGGCCAGCAAGCTCCTGCAGCTGGGCGTTCCCGGCAGCGGCCTGATGCTGGATGTGCGCGAGGAGCAACTGCGCGACCCTCAACTGGCCGCTTTGCCGCAACTGCCCGCGCTTCAGGCCGCCGGCATTGCCGTGGCGCTTGATGACTTCGGCATCGACCTCTGCAGCCTGCAGGCCCTTACCCACCGGGGCCTGTCGGCCGTGAAGCTGTCGCGCGACCGTGTGCTGGCCGTGAACGAGCCGATGGGGCGGGAATGGCTTCACTGCGTGACCCGGCTGGCGCAAGCGCAAAAGCTGTGCGTGGTGGCCAAGGGCGTGGAGATCATGCGCCTGCGGCCGCTCTTGGCCGAAACTGGCGTGGACGCCCTGATGGGCGATGCCCTCTCGCCGCCGCTCACCGCCGCCGAATTTGAAGCGTGGCTTCCGAAGCGAAATCCCTGACAGACAAGCCCCCGCGCAGCCCCAACAATCCCGCCATGGCACGCCTTGACTTCGATCACTTCACCCAGTGGATCACCGCCGCCGCGCGGGAGCATTCGCACCAACTGGCCGATCACGTTGTTGAGCGCACTGGCGCCAGCCGCCGCTCGGCGCAGGCCATGCTCAAGCGCCTCACCGATGCCGGCTGGCTGGCCCGCGACGGCGGCTTCAGCCGGCCCGTTTACTCCCCCGGCAGCCTGCGCCAAGTGGTGCGCAGCTACCCGTTGCACAACCTCCAAGAAGACCTGCCCTGGCAGCGTGACTTCGCCCCCAACTTCAAACTGCCAACGCATGTGGCGCGCATGGTGCAGCACGCCTTCACCGAGCTGCTGAACAACGCCATTGACCACAGCGGCGGCACCAGTGCCACGGTGTCGCTGCGGCAAACGCCCACGCATGTGCAGCTCTTGGTAAGCGACGACGGCTGCGGGGTGTTCGAGAAGATTGCCGGCACCTACGACATCCCCGATGCCAACTTGGCCATGCTGGAACTCAGCAAAGGCCGCCTGACCACCGCCCCCCACGCCCACACCGGCCGGGGTCTGTTCTTCAGCAGCCAGCTGGCCGATGTGTTCGACCTGCACGCCAACGGCACCGCCTACCAGCGCCGCGCCTGGGACAGCAGCGGCTGGCGCCCGGGCAAGGCCCTGCCCCGCCAAGGCACCAGCATTTACATGGCCATTGCGCTGGACACCACGCGCACGCTGGAGCAAGTGCTGCAAGCCTGGAGCATTGACGGCAGCGGCATTGGGTTTGACCGCACCATCATCAGCCTGCGTCTGCTCGCCGGGGCCGGCCAAGCGCTCGACAGCCGCGCACAGGCCCGCCGCGTTTCCGCGCGCCTTGAGCGCTTCAAGCGCGCCGAGATCGACTTCGATGGCGTGCCCGACATCGGTCACGCCTTTGCCGACGAGTTGTTCCGCGTGTTTGGCCTCAACAACCGAGGTGTTGAGCTGGTGCCGGTGAATGCGAACAAGCGCATCTTGGCGCTGATTGAGAACGCCCGAACGGGCTGACGCAGCTCAGCCGAAGCCCGTCAGCCGGCCGACGGCACGAGCGGCGCGCAAAAGGCCGTGCCGGTGCTGTGGTCGGCGCCCCAGGTTCGGAAGCCGTGGGTGTCGATATGGATGCGACCCGATGGGTATTGACTCAAGCCCATGCGCCAAGCCGGGCCCTGGGTTTGCCAAAAGCGGCACAAGCGCTCGCCTGTGGCCTTCGGGTCCTCGGCGATCAAGTCCACCGCAAAGGCCACAAAGTGCGCGCTGCGCGGCGCGCCTTGGGCACAGCGGTTCAGGGCCTCTCCGCGGTGGGCGGAAACCACCTCAAAGCGCCCTAGCGCCCCTTCTTCGCGCAAGCTTTGCAGCAACTCCAGCACCGACTGCAAGGCTGGCCACTGCGAGGCAGGCGGCACGCTGAAAGGCTCTGCCTCGCACTTGCGCCAGTCGCTGGCCGAGCGAAGCAGTTGGTGCAGTGGCACCACATCGGCCAGGCCCTTTTCGGTCAAGAAAGCCTGCAATGCGCGGACCTCTTCCCGCTCGGCTGCGGCGGCCGGAAATCGCCATTGCTGGAAGCTCTCAAGCCCTCGGTCATCTGCGGGCGGTGTGGCGCAGCCGGCCAGCAGAAAACCAATCAGCAAGCTGCCGAGAGACCCGCGCACCCAAGCCCTTGAAGCCAGCATCACTTGCCTTCAGATCGCGGGCGCTGAAGTGCTTCCAGTTGGGTCAAGGCCAAGGCCTCGGTCGCCTGCTTGAGCAAAGCCGGGTCGACCGAACGGCCCTGGGCTTCAATCACCAAGCCGTTGGCGAGCACGACGCTGCGCTCGCTATTCGAACCATCCTTGCGGTACTCCTCACGGACGGTGCGATTGCCCTGCTTGTAAACCTTCTCGACGTCGGTTTCGGTCTCGCGGTCGACCGTCAAATTCGCCCAGCCCGCCATGGCAGCCAGACCCGCCAGACCGCCGGTATCGGCAATGCTCAATTCAATGCGCTTCTCGCCCGCTGTGTATTGCGCCTTCGCAGTCGACACGTTGATGCCCATCGCCCCGCCGCTTTGGGCTTCGATGCCCACCCGCTTGAGCTCGCCCAGCGATTCAGGCAAGAAGGCCTTCAACTCGGCCGCCGCAATGGGCTGACCATTGCCACCGCTCATGGCGCCCATCATGTCGCCGAGCGCCTTGCCTGCGGCGTCCGGGTCACCGCTCTTCTGCGCGGCTTCCGCCCGCTTGCCGGCCTCTTCCATGCGCTTGGCCATCTCCTCGAGCTTGGCCGTGTTCAGGGTCACTTCCCCGTCGGGGGTGTTCAGGGTCACGTTTGCGCCGGCTCTGTGGCCCATCATTCCAAAGCTGGGGGTTATGGCGGCCGTGATGGCCCCCACCACGATCCCCGCCACGATGCCCGCCACGACCACAACGGCTGTGTAGGCGGCGGACTTCTCGGGCGGATTGCGCATCAGTTCCGGCAAGCCGGTGTAAAGCAAGTAGATGGAGTAAACCGCTGCCACGAGCCCCAGCACCGCCAGCGCCGGGATCAAACTGAAGATGCCGCCGACAAAGGCTGCGGTCAGGCTGTAGGCCATCAGCTTGAAGGCTGAAATGAAGTTCTTCGTACCGCCAAAGCTCGGGGCCAATGCATCGACCACGTGTGCCATCAAATAGACCATGCCCAGCGAAAGCGCATAGCTCAAGATCATTTGCACGAGGCCCGTCAACCAAGGCACCCGAAAGCCAAAACCACCAAAGCCCAGGACCGACATGCCGATGAAACCGGCCACAGCCGGTATGGCCGCGAGGATGAACAGCCACTGCTGGTAGATCGAAGCAACACTGGCCGGCTCACTCGCAATGCTCGGCCAAGTCTCTTTGGGCTTGAGGAGAATGTCCTGGACGCGCTGAATGAAATTCACTGACTGCTCCTCATGGGGTTGTGGGTTGTTGGACGCGCGCTTTAGGCACCTCCCGTTCGCGCTGCCATCCTAAACACGCAGCGCCGCCCTTTTGCCGCATGGCCTTGTAATGGGGGGCGCCGAGCCTGCCCGCGGTTCATGTCCTTTGCAATGCTCACGCCATACCCATGAAGCCTCCATTCACCCTCTACCACTACGCCATGTCCCCCTTCTCCCAGAAGGTGCGCGCCATGCTGGGCTATGCGCAGCTTCCTTGGCAGTCGGTCACGGTGCGGGAAATGCCGCCGCGCCCGCTGCTGGAGTCCCTGGCTGGCGGCTACCGCAAGGTGCCGGTGGCGCAGATCGGGGCCGACGTGTTTTGCGACACCAAAACCATTGCAGCGGAGATCGCCCGGCTGTCAGGGCATCGCAGCCTCGCTTTGGAGCGCTGCAGCAAAGCCGCGCAAGCGCAAGCCCGCGAGGCCGACCTGGACCTGCTGCTTGCCTGTTTGGTGTGCGCCAACACGCCGAGCATGGGTCGCAAGCTGCTCAAGTCCATGCCACTGCTGGACATTCCGCGCTTTCTTTGGGACCGGGTCAATCTTGGGCGTAAAGCCTCACTGAGCCTGTCTCTGCTGCGCCAGCCGCGCAACGTGGTGTTGGCCCATTTGGAGCGGCTTGAAGAACAACTCCAGAGCCAGCCCTTCTTGTTTGGCACAGAACCCCATCACGCCGACTTCTCGACCTTCCACGGCCTTTGGTTCCTGCGGGATTTGGGCGAGTCCACGCTCACCCAGGGCTTCGACCAGGTCAATGCCTGGATGGACCGCATCCTGGCCTGGGGCAACGGGCGCGCCACAGAGGTCGATGGGGCCGAGGCACTGCAAATGCTGCAGCAGTTCAGCCCCAGAAGGATCGCCGTGCAACACCGTACCGACGCGAGGGTCGGTCGCCCAGTGAGCATTCGTCCCACCGACTACGCGCAGGAACAAAGCTCTGGACGACTCGTGGGCGCCACGCCCAGTCAGTGGATCCTGGCCCGAGAAGTCAAAGGCATGGGCCTCGTGCATGTGCATTTCCCGAAGGCGGGGTTTGAGCTGCTTGAGGCTTAGGGCGGCGAGGCCAGCGCAGTCAAGGCGGCGCGCAGCTCCGGCCAATCGGCCTCCAAACGCTGCCAGTCGCCGCTCAGTGTCGCCAATTCAGAGGTAGAGCACAGGGCGTGGGCAGGGCCCTCGCGGGCCAAGAAGCCGGTGCTGCCCTTGAGCCCATGGAGCAAAAGCGATGCGGCCTCGGCATCGCGCGCCTTCAGTGCGCGCTCCAGCGAGGTGATGCGTTCCGGCAGGTCTTGTGCATAGGCTTGGCGCAGCCGCTCTTGACGCTGCGCCTGAGGCGGCCGCCCGACTTCAGCCAAGGGCTTGGGGGGGCTAGGCGCCAAGGGTGCTTCAGCTTCAAGGCCAAACAAGGCGTCAAGGGCCGCAACGGTGGGCGTGCTGCGAACCGGAGCCAGGGTGACGCCCCGCGCCTGCAGGGTGGTGATGACGCGGGTCAGTGTGTCGTGGAGTGCCTCTTCATTGATGGGCTTGGCAACGAAGTCGTCCATGCCGCAGGCGAGGTAATGCTGGCGGTCTTCTTCGCTGGCATTGGCCGTTAAAGCGACGATGGGGATGTCACGCTGTGCAATGGGCGCATCGGGCTGGCCGCCGGCGCGAATCCAGCGGGTGGCGGTGCTGCCGTCCATCTCTGGCATGCGGCCATCCATGAGCACCAAGTCAAAGCGGCGCTCGTGCAAGGCTTGCAGCGCCAGGCGGCCGTTGTCGACCACCTCCACCTCATGGCCGCTGTCTTCGAGCAAGGTGCGGATGATGATCTGGTTGGTCGGGAAGTCCTCGGCGCACAGCACCCGCAAACAGGCCTCGTGCGGCTGGCGTGGCGCAGCCTGGGTCTGCGCATCGGCATGGCCGTCGGGCAACAGCAGGTTCACATGGAAGGTGCTGCCCTGCCCCAGGGCGCTTTCCACGTGGATGTCGCCCCCCATCAAACTCACCAGTTGGCGGGTGATGGCCAGCCCTAAGCCCGTACCGCCGTAGCGGCGCGTGGTGGAGGTGTCGGCTTGCTCGAACTTTTGGAACAGTCGCGAGAGGGCGCCTGCGTCCATGCCAATGCCGGTGTCGCGCACTTCAAAGTCCAGTCGCGTGCTGGTGCCCTCACGCGCCAAGTAGCGCACGTGCAAGCTCACGGAACCTGCCTCGGTGAACTTCACGGCATTGCCAAGCAAGTTCACCAGCACCTGTCGTATGCGCGTGGGGTCACCCATCACGTGCACCGGCACGCCCGGGTCCAGGTGCATATTGAGGATGATGCTCTTATTGGCAGCCCGCTCGCCCAGCAAAGACAGCGCGTCATGGAGCAGCGCGTGCAGGTTGAAGTGAATGGACTCCACATCCAGCTTGCCGGCTTCGATCTTGGACAAATCCAGCACGTCGTTGAGCAAGGTCAGCAGCGACTGCGCGTTGCTGTGCGCCAGCTCCAACTGCTGCCGGGTTTTGGGCGATAGGTTGGCATCGCGCAGCGCGAACGACTGCATGCCAATGACACCGGCGATGGGTGTGCGAATCTCGTGGCTCATCATGGCCAGGAACTCGCTCTTCGCGCGGCTGGCTGCGTCAGCGGCTTCCTTGGCTTGCACAGCTTCTTGAAGCGACAGGCGTACTTTCTGCTCAAGGCTGCGGCGCTCGGTCACGTCGATCACAAAGGCCAGTGCGGCGGGCCGCCCCTCCCACTCAATGCAGACCGCTGCCGACTCCAACCAGCGCTGATGCCCTTCAAGGTCGATCAGCCGAAATGGCTCCCGGCCGGAATAGCTGTTGCCCAAGCCGCCTTCCAGCAAGCGGTGAAAGTGGCCCAGCACGATCGGCCGGTCGTTGCGGTGAACGCGATCGAAAAAATCAACCGCGCGCTCACCCGTGAGCTCACCTCGGGTGATGGCCTCAGCGCGCGGGTTGGCAAACACCACGGAGCTGTCTTGCACCACCAAAATGCCATCGGTGGCATGGTTGACCAAGGTGCGGTAGCGCTCCTCGGAGTGGCGCACGGCCTGCTCCGCGGCCATGCGCTCGGTGAGGTCAGCGAACACCGCCACCGCCGCTCTGCGCCCATTCCACGACACCACCCCCATACTGGCCTCGGTCCAAAAAAAGCCGCCGTCGCGGCGGACCCCCCGCAACCGGTGGTACCGGGCCACGGCTTCGCCTCTGAAGTGGGCGCGAATCCAGTTGGCCGTACCCTCCAGGTCTTCGGCCATCGTGGTTTCCTCAATCGTCTTGCCAATCAACTGGTCGTGTTCGAAACCAGTCATTTGGCAGGCCTTGGAGTTGCACAGCACGACGTGGCCGTCTTGATAGATGCAGATGGCCTCCGACACATGTTCAATCACATCGCGGTATTGCGCATGCAGCGAGACCAGCGCCTTTCGGGTGTCCTCTAGGCGGCTGTACGCATGGGCGTTGTTGATGCCAATGGCACCGAAGGCGCAGAGAGTTCGAAAGATGTGCCGCTGCGTCGCCCCATACGCGTTTTCGCACGGGGACTGCACAGACAGCACGCCCATCACCCGGTCACCCACCACCAAAGCGCCAAACAGCGCGGAAAGCATCACCTGCGTCCCAGACATGTGCTGGCTGCTGACGTCGCCAGACTTCAGGCTGATGACCACCTCACTGCGCTCGCGCGCGCAGCGCGCAGCGTTGGAGCCCGGGTCGTTCAGGCTCACCCTCGTTTGGGGCAGCGACCTGCCCAATTCGTCTCCAAAGCGCAGCACCAGCGTCGGGCTGTCGCCCTCGCGCCACCACAACATGAAGGAAGAGGCATCCAGCAGCGCCGCCGATTGGAGCCGCAACGCGCGAAAGACATCGTCCAGCTCCAGCGTGCCCGTCAGGCTCAGGCCAATGCCAGCCAAGCGCTCCAGTAGCGCACCGGTGTCGTTGGTATCGATAGGCTGGGTCAGCATGTAGAGGGTTGGGTCAGAGTGCGGTCAAGCGCGCCTCTTGGCGCTGAATCATGCGCTGGATGGCGATCAATGTGGCCAGGCCCTGGCCGGGTTCAGGGGGCAACCTCGGGTCAGCCAACAATTTGAGGATGGCCTCGCCCCGCCACAGACCCAGCGTGACGCAGGCCGTGATCAGGGAGGGCAGTTGGTCCATCAGCGGAGCCCGCCCCAGGTGGGCACTGATGTCAGACCCGCTCTCCTGGGCTTGCTCCAACTGCGCCGAAAAAGCCTTGTAGTAGCGGCCCAGTCGCTCGGACGTCAAGTTCAAGCGCTTTTGCGTGGTCTCGGGGTCCTCCACCGACAGCGCCCAGACCTGTTGCAGCACGCGGTCGAGTTGCTCGCGCGCTTGGTGGAAATCAAACGGCTTGATGATGTATTGCAAGGCGCCGAGCTGTATCGCATCGACCACATTGGCGCGGTCCGCAGCCGACGAAATGACCACAAACGGCACCTTTGCCAAGTGCCGGTGGCGCTTGGCGCGACGCATCAACTCGATGCCATTCAGGACGGGCATCTGCAAGTCAGAGATGCACATCAAGGGCGCTGAATCGAGCAGCACCGCCCAGGCCTCCTCGCCGTCGCGCGCTTCGATGGGCGTGAGCCCCTCCACGCTGTCCACCAAGTCAACGACCGCCATCCGCGAGACGGCATCGTCATCGCACACCACAACATTCATGCATCGCTCCGTGGGCG
>JBKCVH010000227.1:0-12899 GCA_046317675.1 Burkholderiales bacterium | reverse complement strand
ACAAAGACCTCGTTGGGCGAGTTGGTGCACATGTGGTTCGCGCGTGCCGCTGTGGCCAGGGCGCACAGCGAGGCCGCAAGCAAGAAGCCGGCTAGGGTTCGCATGGTCAGGGAATGGCTTGAAGTTCGGCTCGCAGGGGCGCGGAGTTGAAAGAGCCGACTCCCGGCATTTTCTGCAAGGGTGTTGGGGTGGCACGGGCCAACTTGTGTCCCGTTGTGAGCGGAAGCCGGACGGGCGGCTTGACGCACCCATCGATATTTCCATAAACTTCGAAACATGGAAGAAAAAGATGCCGTCTCCGCCCTCGCCGCCTTGGCGCAGGCCCAACGCTTGCGCGTGTTCCGTGCCCTGGTGGGCGCCGGCCCGGCGGGGCTCACGCCTGGCAGCCTGAGTGCCTTGCTGGACTTGCCTGGCTCCACGCTCTCGTTCCACCTCAAAGAGCTGAGCCATGCCGGCCTGGTGAGTCAAGAGCGCGATGGCCGCAACTTGATCTACCGGCCGGAGCTGCAGCACATGACGGCCTTGCTCGACTACTTGGCAGCGCACTGCTGCCAAGGCGCCAGCTGCGAACCCGCAGCGCGCACCCCATCCACCTGCGGCCCCAGCGGCTGCTAAGCCTTTCACCCCCGGAGCACCACCATGAAGCGCTTTCACGTTCACCTGCACGTTGACGACCTCGCCCGCAACCTGGGCTTCTATTCGAAGCTCTTTGGCGCCGAGCCCACCCGCGTGGAGGCCGATTACGCGAAGTGGATGCTGCAAGACCCGCCGCTGAACTTCGCCATTTCCACGCGCGGCAGCCAGCCGGGCATTGACCACCTGGGCATCCAAACCGACGACCCGGCCGAGCTGGACCAAATGAAGACCCAGGCCGCCAGCGCGGATGCCGCCTTGCTGGACGAAGGCGCCACCAGCTGCTGCTACGCCCGCAGCGAAAAGCACTGGGTGACCGACCCGCAAGGCATTGCTTGGGAGCAGTTCCACACGCTGGGCAACATCCCCGTGTTCAATGAGGCGCAGCCCGTGGCACCTCAAGCGGCAGCCCCCAGCGCCAAAGCCTGCTGCCCACCCTCGGTGGCCGTCGCGCCCAAAACGGGATGCTGCGGATGAGCTTCCACGTTTTGATTCTTTGCACGCACAACTCAGCCCGCAGCGTGCTGGCCGAGTGCATGCTGAACCACTGGGCGCAGCAGCTGGGCCTGGACGTGAAGGCGCACAGCGCGGGCAGCAGCCCGAGTGGGCGCATCAACCCATTCGCGCTGGAGGCGCTGGCGAACGCGGGTGTGGCCACCGAGGGCACGCACAGCAAGAGCTGGGACGCGTTCACGGCCCCGGGGGCACCGCAGCTCTCGCTCGTCATCACCGTGTGCGACAGCGCGGCGGCCGAGGCCTGCCCGGTGTTTATTGCGCCAACGGGCGAGCCCACTTTGCGGGTTCACTGGGGCTACCCCGACCCTTCGAATGCCGAGGGCGAGGCCGCCAAGCGCCAAGCTTTTGAGCTGACGCGCCAGGCCATTGGCTACCGCATGCTGCAGCTCTTGGCCCTGCCGCTGCACACCCTGGAGCGCGGCGCTTTGCAGGCGGCGCTCTTGAAAATTGGAAGCGCCTGATGGGCTTGTTCGAACGCTATTTGTCGGTCTGGGTGGCGCTGGCCATGGCGCTGGGTGTGGGCTTGGGCCTGCTCGCGCCGGGCAGTTTCCAAAGCCTTGCCGCACTGGAGTTTGCGCACGTCAACTTGGTGGTGGCGGTGCTGATCTGGGCCATGGTCTATCCCATGATGATCCAGATCGACTGGCATGCGGTGAAAGACATCCGCCGCAAGCCGCAAGGCCTGGCGCTCACGTTGGTGGTCAACTGGCTCATCAAGCCTTTCACCATGGCGGCACTCGGCGTGCTGTTCTTTCAGTACGTGTTTGCGCCCTGGGTGAACCCGGCGGATGCGCAGCAGTACATCGCCGGGATGATCTTGCTGGGCGTGGCACCTTGCACGGCCATGGTGTTTGTGTGGAGCCAGTTGGTGAAGGGCGACGCCAACTACACGCTGGTGCAGGTGTCGGTGAACGACATCGTGATGGTGGTGGCCTTTGCGCCGATTGCGGCTTTCTTGCTCGGCGTCACCGACCTCACCGTGCCCTGGGAGACGCTGCTGCTCAGCACCTTGCTCTACGTGGTGCTGCCGCTGCTGGCCGGCATGGCCACGCGGCAACTGCTGCTCAAGCAGGGGCCGCAGGCGGTGGGTGCTTTCGTGGCCAAGCTCAAGCCCACGTCGGTGATCGGGCTCGTGGCCACGGTACTGCTGCTGTTCGGCTTCCAAGCGCAGACCATCGTGGACAAGCCCTTTGTGATTGCGCTCATTGCCGTGCCCCTGGTGCTGCAAAGCTACGGCATCTTTGCCATTGCCTGGCTGGGCGCGCGCTGGCTCAAGCTGCCGCACAACGTGGCCGGCCCGGCTTGCCTCATTGGCACCAGCAACTTCTTTGAGCTGGCGGTGGCGGTGGCCATTTCGCTCTTCGGCTTGCACTCGGGCGCCGCTTTGGCCACGGTGGTGGGCGTGCTCGTGGAGGTGCCGGTGATGCTGTCGCTGGTGGCGTGGGTGAATAGGCGTCGGCCCAAGCACTGAGAGCCAGCGCGCGCCATGATGCGTGCCCCTTTCAGGAGTTGCCTCTCATGCTGTACGCCGCCCTCAAAACCCTGCACCTCTTGGCCATCCTGCTGTGGGTGGGCGGGATGGCTTTCACCTTGTTTTTCTTGCGCCCGGCGCTGAACACACTCGGAGCGCCCGAGCGCGTGCGCCTGATGCACGCCGTACTCGGTCGCTTCTTCAAGGCGGTGCTGGCGGCCTCGCTGCTCACCTTGGGCACTGGCATCTGGATGCTGGGCCGTGTGGCCAAGCAAACGGTGCAGTCGGTCGGCTCTTTCCAGATGCCGCTGAGCTGGACCTTGATGAGCGTGCTCGGTGTGCTCATGGTGGCCATCTTCATGCACATCCGATTTGCGCTCTTCAAGCGCCTGGACCGCGCAGTGACCGCTTCCGACTGGGCCGCTGGTGGTGCCGCGTTGGCCCAGATTCGCAACTGGGTGGCGGTGAACCTGGCGCTGGGCGTGGGCGTGGTGGTGATTGCGTTGATGCGCTTGGGCTAGGCCTGTCACAAGTCCGGGCCCGCCGGGCTCTAAGGAAGTACCCACTTTCTGGAGCCCATCATGTCCGTCCTTGCCCCCGCTTTACTCGCCGCCGCACTCCATTCAACCCTCAGCGCGGCTGGCGCCGAAGCGCTGTCTGTGCCCGAACCCGTCGTTGCATTCGTGCGGGTGCCCACGCCTTGGTACGCGCCGCGCTGGCTGGTGGAGCGGCGCATGCGCGCCACGCAGGCCCAGTACGCGAAGCTGCCCGGGCTCGTCTTCAAGGCCTACAGCTTTGAGCAGGCCAGCGGCGACTTCGGCGGCGTGTACTGGTGGCGCGAGCGCGCGGCCGCCGAGGCCTGGTTCAACCCCGAATGGTTCGCCCGCGTGAAGCGCGAGCGCGGTGTGGCCGGTGACGTTCGCCTGCTGGCCGCGCCCCTGACGGTGGACGGCCAAGCCGGTCCGGCAGCGGCCAGCGAGGCGGCAAGCGCCGTGGTGGTTTGGGTGTCATTGCCCATTCCCAAAGGGGTTTCGCGTCAGCAGCTCTTGGCCGGGTTTCAGGCGGCCGTGCCGCAATACCAAAGCATTCCCGGCCTCATTCGCAAGCACTTCACCATTGAGGACGAGAGCGGCCGCTTCGGGGGCGTTTACCTCTGGCGCGATGCAGCAAGCTGCGACGCCTGGTTCACGGCCGCCTGGCGCGACAAGGCCAAAAAGACCTATGGTGCAGAACCCATGGTGACCCGCTTCGACACCCCGATCTTGCTGCCCGTTGCGGCCAGCGCCCCATGAAGATCGAGAACCCGGAACCCGCGCTGCTGGCGGCCGCCACAGGCGGCGACCTGGGCGCGCTGGAGCGCCTGCTGCGGCTGCTGCAGCCCGGCATCTACAACCTGGCGCTGCGGCTGCTCGGGCACCGGGAAGATGCGCAAGACGCGACGCAGGAGATCTTGCTGCGCGTAACCACGCACTTGGCGAGCTTTCGCGGCGAGGCGCAGTTCAGCACCTGGGTGTTCCAGATTGCGCGCTCGCAGCTGCTGCGCGCCCGCACGCGAGCGATGGAAGCGCCGACGGTGTCTTTCGAGCAGCTGGACGAGAAGCTGGCCGGCGGCCTGCAATTGGCAGCCACGCTAGCCCAACCAGCCGCGCTGACCCCCGAGGACAAACTGGCTGCGCGCCAAGTGGCCTTGGGCTGCACGCAGGGCATGCTGATGGCCTTGGACCGGGAGCAGCGCTTCGTCTACCTGCTCGACCTGTTGTTTGGCCTGAGTGGCGACGAGGGCGCGCTGGTGTGCGGCATCAGCCCCGCCGCCTACCGCCAGCGCTTGTCGCGCGCTCGCAAGCAGGTGGAAGGCTTTGCCTCGGCCACCTGCGGGCGCATCAACGCCGAGGCCGATTGCCGCTGCGAACGCCAGCTGCCCGCGCTTCAGCACCTGGAGCGCGAGGGGCGGCGCGCCGCACCGCAGGTCATTGCCATCCGCCCGGCCGAGCAGGCCGAGGCCGCACAGCTGCTGGACGCCCGTGAACAGGCGGGCGACGCCGTCGCCCTCATGCGCGCCCACCCGGCCTACCAAGCCCCGGAAGCCTTGCTCGGCGGCATTCGACAGGCGCTGCAGCAGGCCTTGGCGCAGCGCCCGTGAAGGCGCTTGGTCTTGGTGCGGCCCATCAGAAACCGCGCGACGCAAACCGGCGCGCGCGGCACGCTCGCGACCGTGGACCGGCTGAGCCCGGTCTAGCTCCGCATCAAGAGCGTTTCATCGGGCAGGTGCTCAGCCCGACCATGGAATACAGCGGGCAGGTGCCAAAGGCGCCGGTCAGCAGGGGCACGATGCCGATGAAGCCCCACACCCCCACGGTGCCGGTGGCGGCCAAGCCGATCAAGACGAGACCGGTGCTCACGCGCATGGCGCGGTCGATGCCGCCCACATTGGTTTTGAACATGAAGAACTCCTGAAAGCTGCGAAGGTCTTCATGGTGCGGGCTGGCGCGCCGCTTGTCGGTGACTCAGGTCACATAGGGTTTGACGCGGCGCAAAGCTTCTGCAGGGGCTCGGCCTCCAGCACTTCAATGTGCTCGCGGCCCAGCGCCAGCCAGCCCTCGCGCTCAAAGCGGCGCAGCAAGCGGCTGACGATTTCGCGCACGGTGCCCAGCTCCTCGGCCAGTTGCTGGTGGGTGCAGCGCTGCACCGCGCCGCGCGCCAGCAGCAGGCAGGCCAGGCGCTGGTCCAAGCGCTGGAAGGCCACGGCTTCCACCAGCGCCATCAGGTCGGCCATGCGCTCGGCCAGCAGGCCCATCACGTACTGGCGAAGCTGAGGGTCGCCCTCGCACAGAGCCAGGAATTCGGCGGCGGGAATGAGGCGCAGCACGGTGTCGGTGCGGGCTGTGCCTTGGGCGCTGGCGGCGCGTTGTGCAAAGAGGCAGGTGGCCGAGACGACACAGATCTCTCCCGGCTCCACCCGATACAGCTCCAAAGAGCGCCCGTCCGCCGCCGCCAAGGCCACGCGCACGCTGCCTTCCTCCACGACCGGAAAGCCCGGGCAGGGTTGGCCGGCGTCGAACAGCACCGTGCCCGCCGGCACGCGCAGCGGCG
Source organism: Burkholderiales bacterium (assembly GCA_046317675.1). Lineage (GTDB taxonomy): Bacteria > Pseudomonadota > Gammaproteobacteria > Burkholderiales > Burkholderiaceae_C > Inhella. Next base: position 7,189 of record JBKCVH010000227.1, on the reverse strand, counting down.
CCAGCTGGCGCAAGGCGGGCGCGAGGGCGGAGAAGGCGGCGCTCGGGCTGCTCATGCTCAGCCCAGGTAGTCGCCCTTGCCCAGCGGCACGCCGTTGTGGCGCAAGAGCGCGTAGGCGGTGGTCATGTGGAAGTGGAAGTTGGCCCAGGTGCGGTCCATCAAATACGACTCGCCGCTGAGGCTGACATCGGCGCCGCGCACCTTGAGCGCCACCATGCGGGTGTCGCTGCCTTCAAAGCTCTCTTTGGGTAGCGACTCAATGAAAGCGATGACCTTGGCAATGCGCGCTTGCAGGTCGGCAAAGCTCACTTCCACATCAGGGTGGCTCGGCACTTCCACACCGGCCAAGCGGGCGCAGCAGCCCTTGGCCATGTCGCAGGCGATCTGCACTTGGCGGCTCATGGGGAACATGTCCGGGTAGAGGCGGGCGCCGAGCAGGGCGGCTTCTTCCCACTTGTGGGCCTCGGCGTGGGCAGCGGCTTTGCCCAGCACGCTGCTGAGGTTCTTCAGGAAGGAGATGAAACGCTGGGGGCCGACGGCGTACATGGAAAGCGACATGGTGCGGGTCTTTCGAGTGGGTGGGGTTCCGGGATGGGTCGGCATTCCAACACGCCGCTGATGCCGCCGCTGGCGCATCACCAAGACCTCAGGCAAAATGTACAAATTCCATCTTTTGTACAGAAGATCATGCACACCCTAGCCCTGAGCGAGTTCCGCGCCAATGTGTCGGCCATGCTGGATTTGGTCGAGCAAGGCCAAACCGTGCGCATCTTGCGCCATGGCAAGCCCGTGGCCGAGCTGGTGCCCGTGAAGCCGGACGCTGAAGCCAGTGAGAAAAAGATGCCGAGCTGGAAACAACCGTTTGAGCCTGTGATCCAGCTTGCACCCGGGCAGTCGGTCGTGAAGGCGCTTCTCGATGAGCGCGAACAGTCCCCCTGGTAATCAGCATGAAGATGGTTTTTGACACGTCGGCCTTGCTGAAGCGCTATTTGCCCGAGGCCGGTCGCGACGCTGTTTTGGCCTTGGTGCAACGCGCCGACCCTTTGGTGGCAGCGCCGCATTGCAAGCTCGAACTGCATTCCGCCCTGGCCCGTTTGGTTCGGGAGTCCTCGGTCTCCGCGTCGCAGCTGCAAGCAACCCACGATGAGATCGAGCGCAGCTTCTCCGATGTCGATGTCCAACCGTGGACTCCCTCGCTGGAGCGGACCGCGATTCGCGCCCTGTCGGTTGCACCCCTTCGAGCGATGGACGCTTTGCATGTTGCAGCCGCCGTATCGGCACGCGCTGATTTGTTTGTCACGGCCGACCGGCGCCAAGCGGCCGCCGCTCGGGCCATGGGCTTGAACACCGAGTACCTGGAGTAAATCGGATGCTGTACCCCACCGAATTTGACGTCATCGTGGTTGGCGGCGGACACGCCGGCACCGAGGCCGCCCTGGCCGCCGCCCGCATGGGCGCCGCCACGCTTTTGCTGACCCACAACATCGAAACCCTGGGCCAGATGAGCTGCAACCCCAGCATCGGCGGCATTGGCAAGGGGCACCTGGTCAAAGAAGTCGACGCGCTAGGCGGCGCCATGGCGCTGGCCACGGACGAAGGCGGCATCCAGTTCCGCACGCTCAACGGCAGCAAAGGCCCTGCCGTGCGCGCCACCCGCGCGCAGGCCGACCGCATCCTCTACAAGGCGGCCATTCGCCGCCGGCTGGAGAACCAGCCGAACCTGACCTTGTTCCAGCAGGCGGTGGACGACTTGATGGTGGACGGCGACCGGGTGGTGGGCGCGGTCACCCAAAGCGGCATTCAATTCCGTGCACGCGCTGTGGTGCTCACGGCCGGCACTTTCCTGGATGGCCGCATTCACATCGGCCTGCAGAACCACAGCGCCGGCCGCGCCGGCGACCCGCCAGCGGTCACGCTCTCGGCGCGGCTCAAGGAGCTGAAGCTGCCGCAAGGCCGCCTCAAGACCGGCACGCCGCCGCGCCTGGACGGCAAGACGATCGACTTCTCCAAGTGCGAGGCCCAGCCCGGCGACGCCATGCCGCCGGCCTTCAGCTTCATGGGCAGCATTGCCATGCACCCGCAGCAGCTGCCGTGCTGGATCACGCACACCAATGCGCGCACGCACGAGATCATCCGCAGCGGCTTTGACCGCAGCCCCATGTTCACCGGCGTCATCGAAGGCGTGGGGCCGCGCTACTGCCCGAGCATCGAAGACAAGGTCAACCGCTTTGCCGGCAAAGACGCGCACCAGATCTTCCTGGAGCCCGAGGGCCTGACCACGCACGAGGTCTACCCGAACGGCATCAGCACTTCGCTGCCGTTCGACATCCAGCTCGCCGCCGTGCGCAGCATGGTGGGCTTGGAGAACGCGCACATCCTGCGGCCCGGCTACGCCATTGAGTACGACTACTTCGACCCGCGCGCGCTCAAGAGCACCTTCGAAACCAAGTCCATTCAGGGTCTGTTCTTTGCCGGGCAAATCAACGGCACCACCGGCTACGAAGAGGCGGCAGCCCAAGGCCTGTTCGCCGGCGCCAATGCCGCGCTGCAAGTGCAGGGCAAAGACGCCTGGGTGCCCGAGCGGCACGAGGCGTACCTGGGCGTGCTCGTGGACGACCTGATCACCAAGGGCGTGACCGAGCCCTACCGCATGTTCACCAGCCGCGCCGAGTTCCGCCTGCAACTGCGCGAAGACAACGCCGACCTGCGCCTGACCGAAACCGGCCGCCGCTTGGGGTTGGTGGACGACGCCCGCTGGGACGCCTTCAGCCGCAAACGCGATGCGCTGGCGCGCGAGGTGGAGCGCTTCCGCACCAGTTGGGTGAACCCCCGCAGCCTGACAGCCGACCACGCCGAGCGCTTGGTGGGCAAAGCCCTGGAGCGCGAATACGCCTTGAGCGACTTGCTGCGCCGCCCCGGCGTGAGCTTTGATGCAGCCGCTGAAGCCGGCCGCATCGGCAAGCCCGGCTTCCATGTTTCACGTGAAACATTGAACGAGGAGCTGGGCGTTGACTTGGCCGCCGCCGTCATCGAGCAGCTGGAAATCGCCACCAAGTACGCCGGCTACATCGACAAGCAGCAAGACGAAGTGGCGCGCGCCGCGCACTTCGAGCACCTGAAACTGCCGGCGGAGCTGGATTACGCGCAAGTCGGCTCGCTGTCATTCGAGGCCCGTCAGAAGCTCAATCAGCATCAGCCGGAAACCCTCGGCCAGGCCTCGCGCATCAGCGGCATCACGCCGGCCACCATCTCGCTTTTGTTGATTCATTTGCGCAAAGGCCGGTTCAAAGGCTTCGGAGAGTCGGACACTGCAAGCCCCGCAGCTCAACAAGAGGCCGCCGTATGACCCGTGCCCTGATGCTCATTGATCTGCAACTCGGCGCCTTCGACGGCCTGCAGTGCGACGCCATGCCCGACGGCGACCCCTTGATCGCCACCTGCAAAAAGCTGCTCGCCACCGCCCGCCTGCGCGGCGACCCGGTCATCTGGGTGCAGCACTCCGAAGGCCCCGGCACCCCCATGGACCGCAAAGGCCCTGGCTTTGCCATTGACCCCCGGCTGGACCCCAAGGCGGGCGAACTGCATCTCATCAAGACCGAGCCCAATGCCTTTGCTGGCACCAGCCTGCAGGCCATGCTGAAGAAGCACAAGATCGACTCCCTGCTGATCGCCGGCCTGCAAAGCGAACTCTGCGTGCAAGCCACCGCCGAAGCGGCACAAGCCCTGGGCATTCCAACCACCGTCGTGCGCGACGGCCACCACACCTGGCCGCACGCCGGCCACAGCGCCACCGAAGTGCGCAAGCGCGCCAACGAAGCCATGGAAGACGCGGGCGTCACCATGATGTGGGCCAAGGATTACGTCTGAAGTAACCATCTGATGTGCGCGCCTGAAGTGCCCGCCTGAACCAAGCCCCTGAACGATGAAGCTTGCCGAAGATTTGGCGCAGGGCCTCGCTGCCCTCAACCTACCCCTGAGCGCCACCCAGCAAGGCCTGCTGCTCGACTACCTGGCCTTGCTCGCCAAGTGGAGCAAGGTCTACAACCTGACCGCCGTGCGCGAGCCGGAATCCATGCTGCGCCTGCACCTGCTGGACAGCTTGGCCGCCCTGCCGCCCCTGCTGCGCCACACCCAAGGCGCCGCCACCCGCGTGCTCGATGTGGGCAGTGGCGGCGGCCTGCCGGGCAGCGCCTTTGCTATTGCGGCGCCGGAGCTGTCCGTCACCTGCGTGGACACCGTCGCCAAGAAGACCCGCTTCATCACCCAGGTGGCGGCCGAGCTGGGCTTGAAGAACCTGCAGTCGGAACACGCCCGGGTGGAAGAAATGAAGGCGGCGCCTTTCCCCGTCATCACCAGCCGGGCCTTTGCCTCGCTGCCCGACTTCGTGCAACTCAGCCGCAGCCTGCTCGCACCCGGCGGCGTTTGGATGGCCCTGAAGGGCCAGCACCCGGCCGAGGAAATCGCCGCACTGCCGGCTGATATCGATGTGTTCCACGTGGAACAACTGCAAGTTCCTGGGCTCGATGCCCAGCGCTGCATCATTTGGATGCGCTTGCGCAGCTAAGCTCCAGCCATGGCAAAGATCTTCTGCGTCGCCAACCAAAAAGGCGGCGTTGGCAAAACCACCACCTGCGTGAACCTGGCTGCGGGCCTGGCCAAAATTGGCCAGCGCGTGCTCCTCGTGGACCTCGACCCCCAGGGCAACGCCACCATGGGTTCGGGCCTGGACAAGCGCAAACTCGACCCGAACGTCTACGACGTGCTGCTAGAGAACGCCTCCGTGGCCGAGGCGCGCCAGCGCAGCGAACTCGGCGGCTACGACGTGCTGGGCGCCAACCGCGACCTGGCCGGCGCCGAAGTCGAACTCGTCAGCCTAGAACGCCGCGAGCGCCGCCTGAAAACCGCGCTGGCTGCCGTGGATGCCGAGTACGACCTCGTGCTCATCGACTGCCCGCCGTCCTTGAGCCTGCTCACCCTGAACGGCCTGTGCAGCGCCAACGGGGTGCTCGTGCCCATGCAGTGCGAGTACTTCGCCCTCGAAGGCCTGACCGACCTCGTCAACACCATCAAGCAGGTGCACGGCAACCTCAACCATGACCTGAAGGTGATTGGCCTGCTGCGCGTCATGTTCGACCCGCGCATCACCCTGCAGCAGCAAGTGGCCGAGCAACTCAAGGCGCACTTTGGCGACAAAGTCTTCGACACCGTGATCCCCCGCAATGTGCGCTTGGCCGAAGCGCCCAGCTACGGCCAGCCGGGCGTCGTGTTTGACCCGGCCGCCAAGGGCGCGCAGGCCTACATGGACTGCGCGCGGGAGATGGTTGCGCGGGTGCAGAAGCTTTGATGCAATGGGGTTCACAGTACCGCCCATCATGCAGCTACGCCCCTCCGAAGCCCTGAACCTGCACCGCGAGGCCATTCGCCGCATCGTGGCGGCACACCGTGCGAGCAACCCTCGCGTGTTCGGCTCCGTGCTGAAGGGCGAGGACGACTCCGACAGCGACTTGGACCTCTTGGTCGACCCGGTCGGCGCATCGCTGTTCGACTTGGCGGCCATCACCATCGAACTCGAGGACATGATGGGCATTCGCGTTGACGTATTGACGCCCAAGAGCCTGCCCGCCCGCTTTCGCGACCGCGTTCTGCTTGAAGCTCAGCCCGTCTGAGCCCCGACATGGCAAGGGCTAAACCAGAGCGCCTGACGGACTACCTTGAGCACATCGTCGAAGCCTGCGCGCGCATCCAGCGCTACACCACAGGGCTGAGCGCTGCAGCTTTTGAGCAGAACACCATGGCGCAAGACGCCGTCATCCGCAACTTCGAGAACATCGGTGAAGCAAGCCATCAGCTCGGCCAGCACAACCCCGACTGGCTGTTGGCGCGCCCAGAGCTGAAAGCACAGTTGAGGCTCGCCTACACGATGCGGAACCGCCTCGCCCACGGCTACTTCGAGATCGACCTCGATACCGTCTGGCGCGCCGCGACAGAAGATGCGCCCAAGCTAGCGCGCTTTGTTGAAGACATCCTGGCGTCCCTGCCACGCTAATGTCACTTCGCCCCCGCGACGCCCCGCCCACCGCCACCCTGGCGCGCCGCATCGAAGACGCCGGCCTGAACGCCAGCGCCCCGCCGCAGCAAGCCTTTGTGGATGGCTGGCTGTTGCGCCTCTCCCCCGGCAAAGCCAAGCGCGCCCGCTGCATCAACGCACTCGCCCAAGGGCACTTGCCGCTCTCGGCCATGCTGGCGCGCTGCCGCGCCGCCTTTGCCTCGGCGGGCCTGCCGCTCATCGTTCGCATCACCCCCTTCACCCAGCCCCGCGACCTGGACGCCCGCCTCTCCATCCTGCGCTGGCACCGCTTCGACGAAACCCGGGTGATGGCGCGCATCCACCTGGGCGACCTGCCGCCGAGCACCGCCAAGCTGCGCGCCGTGGACAGCGCCACCTACGCCGAGACCGTCGGCGCGCTTCGCGGCAGCCCGCCCGAGCAAATTGCCGCCCACGCCGAGCGCCTGCGCGAGAGCCGCGTGCCCTACCAAGGCTATGTGCTGGAAGACCGCAAAGGCGGCCTGCTCGCCTGCGGCCAGATTGCGATGGAAGACGGCTTGGCCGGCCTTTACGACGTCTTCACCCCTGAGCAGCACCGGCGAAAGGGCTACGGCAAACTGCTTTGCACCGCGCTGCTGCATGCGGCACGCGAGCAAGGTGCCCTGCATGCTTACTTGCAGGTCAGCGACGACAACCTCCCCGCCATCACCCTGTACGAGCAGCTCGGCTTCGTGCTGGCCTACCGCTACCACTACCGAAGTGAGAGTCCCGATGTTGAATGAAGACCGCCGCACCCTCATCGCCACGGGCGCCACCGGCTTTGCGCTGGCCGCCCTGCCCATCCAAGCCGCCACCGTGGTCAGCACCTCGGCCGATGGCCTGCTGGTGGGCGACATCCAAATCGAAGTCGGCGGTCACATGCTCCGCGCCTACCGCGCGCAGCCGGCCAAGCCCAAAGGCAAAGCCAAGCGGCCCGTCGTGCTGCTGGTCAGCGAAATCTTTGGCCTGCACGAGCACATCCTGGACGTGACCCGCCGCTTTGCCAAAGCCGGCTACCTCTGCATCGCCCCGTCGCTGTTCGACCGCCAAGGCGACGCCACCAAACAGCCCGACACCCAAACCCTGATCCGCGAAGTCATCAGC
>JBKCVH010000226.1:0-15070 GCA_046317675.1 Burkholderiales bacterium | reverse complement strand
CAGGTGAATGCACAGAGTCTTTGGCTTGCGGCTCGCATTGAGCAGCGCATGGGCAATCGCAATGGGGTGCAGGAGTGGGGCCAACGCCTGCGCCGCGAGTTTCCTCAGTCGCCGGAGGCGCTAGCCTTTGGTGCCAACCGGTTCGAGTAATGAGTGCGCCTTTGAACATCCGGGCCAGTGAGGGGCCCGGCGCCCTGATGGAGGCCGCACGGCTTAAGCGGGGGCTTCACATCGCTGCGCTCGCCGCGCAACTCAAGGTTTCTCAAGCGCGACTTGAAGCGCTAGAAGCTGAGCGTTGGAGCCAGCTGCCCGACGCAACCTATGCCCGTGCGCTCGCGACTTCGGTCTGTCGCGTGCTGGGCTTGAATGCGGGCGCCATTCTGGCCGGGATGCCGCCGGCCGCCGGTGCATCGTTGGAGCGGGTTTCGGCGGGCTTGAATCGACCGTATCGTGCTGGTCCAGAGTGGCGCGGCCAAGGTTCTCGCAAGTGGCTTTTTGCTGGTCTTGCAGCTCTGTTGGTCGCTGCGGCTGGCTTGGCTTTTTGGCCGGATGGAACCAAGCCCCTGCCGGACGTTCTGGTAGATGTCTTACCCAGCGCGGCCAGTGCGGCGTTGCCGAACTTGGCTGAAGCGCCCTTGGCGGTGGATACCGCCGCACCGGCCTCTTCGTCAAGCGCTGTGCAGCCCAACAAAGCCGATGCGCTACCGGCTCCCGCATCCTCACTCGCACTCCAGCCCGCGACCCCTGTCTCTGTTTCGCCGGTCCTTGCGCAGCCTGTCGCTGGACTCCCGACGCTTGAGATTCGCGCCAGCAAAGGTGCTAGCTGGGTCAGTGTGGTCGATGGCGCGGGCGTCAGCTTGGCGGCTCGTCTGCTGAGCGAGGGGGAGGTTTTGACCCTGGAGCCCAAGGCCCCTGTGCGCGTCACCCTGGGCAATGCCCCAGCGCTTGCCGTGAGTTGGCGTGGTCAAACGCAAGTTTTGAGTGGCTACGAGAGTACGCGAGTTGCCAAGTTGGAGTTGAAATGATGGCACCCATCCTGCCGACGCAAACCCCCCAACGTCGAAGCCTCCAAGCGAGGGTGAAATGGGGTAGCCGTTTGGTGACGATCGGCGGCGACGCCCCGGTCCGCATCCAATCGATGACCAATACCGACACCGTCGATGCCATTGGCACCGCCCTTCAGGTCAAGGAGTTGGCGATCGCGGGGTCGGAGTTGGTTCGCATCACCGTCAACACGCCGGAAGCTGCGGCTGCAGTGCCTTACATCCGGGAGCAGTTGGATCGGATGGGCATTGATGTGCCCTTGGTGGGCGACTTCCATTACAACGGTCACCGCCTGCTCAGCGAGCATCCTGACTGCGCAAAGGCGCTCTCGAAGTACCGAATCAACCCGGGCAATGTGGGCAAAGGCGACAAAAAGGACAAACAGTTCGCCCAGATGATCGAAGCTGCGCTGCAGTATGACGTTCCGGTCCGGATTGGCGTGAACTGGGGCAGCCTGGATCAAGAGCTCCTAGCTGGGCTGATGGACGAGAACGGTCGCCGGTCGACGCCCTGGGATGCGCGCTCCGTCATGTACCAAGCTTTGATCGATTCAGCGCTTGGCTCCGCCGCCTACGCGGTAGAGCTCGGTATGGCGCCTGAGCAGGTCATCATCAGCTGCAAAGTGAGTGGCGTGCAGGACTTGGTGACGGTCTACCGGGAATTGAACCGCCGCACCACACACCCCCTACACCTCGGCTTGACCGAGGCGGGCATGGGCACCAAGGGGACAGTGGCCTCCAGCACCGCCTTGGCCATCCTGCTGCAAGAAGGAATTGGCGACACCGTCCGGGTCAGCCTGACGCCACAGCCCGGAGAGGCCCGCACCCAAGAGGTGGTGGTCGCTTCGGAGATCTTGCAGTCGCTGGGTTTCCGAGCCTTCAATCCAAGCGTCACCGCCTGCCCCGGATGTGGCCGCACCACCAGCACCACATTCCAAGACTTGACCAAGCAGATTGACGACTTCCTGCGTGAGCAGATGCCTGTCTGGCGCAAGAAGTACCCAGGGGTGGAGGGCATGAAGGTGGCCGTGATGGGCTGCATCGTGAATGGCCCTGGCGAAAGCAAACATGCTGACATCGGCATCAGCCTGCCGGGAACTGGTGAAGCGCCTGCAGCGCCGGTTTATGTCGACGGTGAGAAGCACGTGACCTTGCGCGGCGACGGCATTGCCCGCGAGTTCCAAGCGCTGGTCGAGAACTACATTGAAAAGCGCTACGGCGCCACGGCATGAATGACTTGAAGAAGCCCGAGCCCCTCCGGGGCGTGAAGGGCATGAATGATTTGCTGCCGACTGAGGCGGCGCGGTGGGAATGGCTGGAAGGCGAGTTCCGCGCATTGTTGGCTGCGTACGGCTATCGAAACATGCGCACGCCCATCGTGGAGCCCACCGCTTTGTTCGTGCGGGGAATCGGTGAAGTCACCGACATCGTCGAGAAGGAGATGTACACCTTCACCGACCGTCTCAATGGCGACGAGTTGGCCCTGCGCCCTGAGTTCACTGCGGGTCTTCTGCGTGCGGTGATTGAGCACAACGCGCTGTACGACGGCCCCCTGCGCATTTGGTCCATGGGCCCCGTGTTTCGCCATGAGCGTCCCCAGAAAGGGCGCTATCGGCAGTTCCATCAATTGGATGTGGAAGCTTTGGGTTTCCCTGGGCCCGATGTCGATGCGGAAGTCATTTTGATGACTCGCGCCCTCCTTCGTCGATTGGGTCTGGAAGAGGGAAGCGACATCCTGCTTGAAATCAACAGCCTTGGTGAACCGGCAGAACGCGCCGCGCACCGCGAGGCTTTGATTGCCCACCTTGCCCAGCACGCCGACTTGCTGGACGAGGATTCACGCCGCCGGCTTCACACCAATCCGTTGCGGGTGCTTGATAGCAAGAACCCGGCGCTGCAGGCCGTGATCGAGGCAGCCCCCAAGCTGATGGACTTTTTGGGCGACGAGTCGCTCGCGCACCTGAACGGCGTTCGGGCCGTTTTGGATGCGGCTGGGCTTGCGTACCGAATCAATCCGCGTTTGGTTCGCGGTCTCGACTACTACAACCTGACCGTATTTGAGTGGGTGACTCCCCATTTGGGTAGTCAAGCGACCGTTTGCGGTGGCGGGCGCTATGACCGCCTGATCGAGCAACTCGGCGGCAAGCCAGCGCCCGGCATTGGATTTGGCTTGGGCGTTGAACGACTGCTGCTGCTGTTGGAAGCCCTGAACAAGTTGCCGGCTGCGCCTGTCCCAGATGCTTATGCGATCTTGCCGGATGTCGAGAGCATTTCAGCCGTCTTGCCCTTGTTGGAGCAATTGCGTGCACATGGCATCAAAGTCCAAATGAACGCTGGCGGTGGCGGCATGAAGGCTCAGTTCAAGCGCGCAGCCTCCAGCGGTGCGCGCTATGCACTCATCTTCGGCGCTGATGAACTGGCGCGCGGCGAGCTGGCATTGAAGGACCTCAGTAGCGGTGAACAACGAGCCATTGCCTGGGCGGACGCACCCGCATGGGCCTCGACCCTGACCCCCGCCGCATAATCCGCCGCTTTCCCGATTTACCCTCTTTCTCTGGGCAGTTTCATGGCCACGCTTGACCTTCAAGAACAAGAACAACTCGACAACCTCAAGGCCTTTTGGGCCAAGTGGGGCACGCTCATCAGCGCGGTGACCACGCTGGCTCTTTTGGCCTTTGCCGGCTGGAATGGTTGGAACACTTGGCAGCGCAGCCAGGGCGAGAAGGCTGGAATTGCCTTTGAAGGTGTCGAGCAGGCTGTCGAGGCAAAAGACGTCGAAAAGGCCAGTCGTTTGCTGGCCGAGATGCAAACGCGCTTTGCGAGTGCAACCTATACGAGCCAAGCCAGCCTGATGGTCGCGCAGGCGGCTCCTGCTGACAAAGCGCTCCCGTTGCTGCAATGGGCGGCCTCCAAGGGTCAACCGCAGGATCTGCGTGACCTGGCCCAGCTGCGATTGGCGGCCTTGCACATGGAAGCCAAACGCGACACAGAAGCGAATGCTGCACTTGATGCGGTTAAATCTCCCGCATTCGCCGCACTGGTCGCGGACCGTCGTGGTGATCTAGCCCTGCTGAAGAACGACAAAGTCAAGGCGGCCGAGCAGTTCAAGCTGGCTTATCTGGCCATGGAAGCCGACTTGCCCTACCGTCGGCTGATCGAAGCCAAGCTGGTGAGCGTGGGCGTTGACCCCACGAGCCTGGCCAAGAAGGCCGAGGCGTCTTGTTGGCTCGCGCGGGGTTTCGTTTCTTCAGCCCCCTCGTCGCGCTCGGCTTGTTGAGCGCCTGTGGGTTGTTCGGTGGTGATGCGCCGAAACCCACGCCGCTGCTTGAGTTCAAGCCCAGCATTGAAGGTCGAGTGGTTTGGTCGGCGAAGGGCGGCGATGTTGAGTTCCCGCTCAGCGTCGCTGCTGTCGGTGACCGCTTTGTACTGGCTGACTCTGAGGGCCAAGTGCGCGCCTTGCGCGCTGCCGACGGTAGTGAACTCTGGCGTGCCACGGCGGGCGCCAAGATCGTTGCCGGCGTCGGGAGTGACGGACGCTTCAGCGCTGTAGTCACCCGTGACCAAGAGTTGGTCGTCTTTGACGAAGGCAAATTGCTCTGGCGCAGCCGACTGAAGGCGCCCGTCCAGACGGCGCCGTTGGTGGCAGGTGAGCGAGTTTTTGTCCTGGGTGTAGACCGTGTGGTGCACGCCTATGACGCTTTGGATGGCGCTCGCATTTGGGAACTGAAGCGGCCGGGCGACGCATTGCTGCTGGCACAGCCGGGTGGCCTGGGTGTCTACAAGGACACCCTGGTGGTGGGGCAAGGTCCCCGTCTGGCGGGTGTGGATCCGAGCAAGGGCACCCTGCGTTGGGATGCCAATGTGGCCAATCCTCGTGGAACCAATGAAGTGGAGCGCCTGGCTGACATCGTTGCACCCATGGTGCGCACGGGCGACTTGGTTTGTGCGCGGGCCTTTCAGTCGGCCGTGGGTTGTGTCAACGCTCAGCGCGGTAGCCAGGTCTGGAGCCGTCCGAGCTCGGGCGCGGTTGGCGTTGGCGGCGATGCGCAAGTGATCGTGGGGCTAGATGCCTCTGATCGTTTGACCGCATGGCGGACCAGCAATGGTGAAACCCTCTGGACCAGCGACGCCTTGCAGCATCGCAAACTCGTTGCGCCGCTTGTGACCGGCGCGGTGGTGGTTGTGGGCGATCGTGAGGGATACCTGCACTTCTTGGACCGAACAACCGGCAAGCCACAACTGCGACTGCGCGCTGGCTCGTCTCCGATCGTCACGGCTCCTACCTTGGCTGGCAACACCATGCTGGTCGTGGCCAAGGACGGAGGCGTTCACGCCTTCCGTCCGGAATAGGCGAATTTCATGATGAAGCCGGTCATCGCACTGGTGGGCCGGCCTAACGTCGGCAAATCCACCCTGTTCAATCGCTGTACCAAAACGCGCGATGCCATCGTTGCCGACTTCGCTGGCCTAACGCGTGATCGCCACTATGGCGACGGGCGTCTTGGTAAGCGAGAGTTCATCGTGATCGACACCGGCGGCTTCGAGCCGACCGCCGAGACAGGCATCATCAAAGAGATGGCCAAGCAGACTAGGCAGGCCGTGGCAGAGGCAGATGCAGTGATCTTCGTTGTTGACGCCCGCGCTGGCGTTTCGGCCCAAGACCACGACATCGCTACCTACCTGCGCACCGCGGGCAAGAAGGTGCTTCTGGCGGCCAACAAAGCCGAGGGCATGCGCGATGCGCCCGCTTTGGCCGAGTTTTACGAGTTGGGCATTGGTGACCCCATTGCCGTGTCCTCAGCTCACGGGCAAGGTATCCGAAGTCTTCTTGAGTTGGCGCTGGAGAGCTTCTTCCCAGAAGAGGACGAAGACGAAGCGCCGATTGAAGACGAAGCCGCCAAGCCGATTCGCTTGGCCGTGGCTGGCCGACCCAACGTCGGCAAGAGCACGCTGATCAACACATGGCTTGGCGAAGAGCGGCTGGTTGCGTTCGATATGCCGGGCACCACCAGAGATGCGATCAGCGTTCCCTTTGAACGCGATGGGCGTCGCTTTGAATTGATCGACACCGCCGGTTTGAGGCGAAAAGGCAAGGTCTTTGAAGCCATCGAGAAGTTCTCGGTGGTGAAGACTTTGCAGGCGATCGCCGACTCCAACGTGGTCCTGCTGCTGCTCGATGCCACGCAGGGGGTCAGCGACCAAGATGCCCACATCGCTGGCTACATCTTGGAAAGTGGAAGAGCCGTGGTGTTGGCGATCAACAAATGGGATGCCGTTGACAGCTACCAGCGCGAGTTGCTGGCCAGGTCCATCGAATCCCGCCTCTCCTTTCTCAAGTTCGCGCCCATCGTTCATATCTCGGCCTTAAAGCGTCAGGGGCTTGGGCCGCTTTGGAAGGCCTTGGCCGATGCCCACGCATCCGCATTCAAGAAGCTGAGTACGCCGGTTCTGACCCGGCTGATTCACGACGCCGTCGAGCACCAAGCCCCCAAGCGGGTTGGCGCCTTCCGCCCCAAGCTCCGATACGCCCACCAGGGCGGCATGAATCCGCCCATCGTTGTGGTGCACGGCAACTCGCTGGATCACGTGCCAGAAACCTACAAAAGATTCCTTGAGGGCCGCATTCGAGCCCACTACGGCCTGACAGGGACGCCGATGCGCATTGAACTGCGCTCCAGTGACAATCCATTTGACAACCGTGACAACTGAGCCCTTGGGCTCGCTGTGATAAGGTTGTTGCCTCCCAACTACAACGAACACGGAACATATCGTGAGCAACAAAGGCCAACTTCTGCAGGATCCTTTCCTCAATCTGCTTCGCAAGGAGCACGTGCCGGTGTCCATTTATTTGGTGAACGGCATCAAGCTGCAAGGGCAAATTGAGTCCTTCGATCAATACGTGGTTTTGCTTCGCAATACCGTGACTCAGATGGTCTACAAGCACGCGATCTCCACCGTTGTGCCCGGCCGTGCAGTGAACTTCCACGCAGCCGACGCCAACACGCCGGACTAAATGGCCTTCCGAGCGCCCGCTCGACTGGGCGCTCTACCTACATTGAATCCCTCTTTAGAACCCGCTGACGATTTGGCGCGAGCCGTTTTGGTTGGCGTGGATTTCGGTCGTGACCCCGATTTCGACGATGGCCTGGACGAACTGGCGCTGCTAGCCAATACAGCGGGCGACGTCGCCGTTGCCCGCGTCGTGGCTCGACGCAAGGCCCCTGATGCTGCTTTATTCGTCGGGAGCGGGAAAGCGGATGAGATCAAGGCCCTGGTGTTGGCGCACAAGGCTGAGGTGGTTCTGTTTGACCAAGCCATCAGCTCCATTCAACAGCGCAACTTAGAGCAGCACCTTGGCGTGCCTGTGGCCGATCGCACTGCCTTGATCCTTGCGATATTTGCCCAGCGCGCCCGCAGCCACGAGGGCAAGCTTCAGGTGGAATTGGCGCAGTTGCAGTACCTTGCGACTCGCTTGGTGCGGCGCTGGAGTCACCTTGAGCGCCAGCGCGGAGGCATCGGCACGCGGGGCGGGCCGGGCGAGCGCCAGATGGAATTGGACCGGCGCATGATTGATGACCGCATCAAGCAGCTCAAGCTTCGCCTGCACAAAGTCGCCAAACAGCGCGACACGCAGCGAAAAGCTCGGGCGCGGGGCGGCCAACTCCGCGTTTCGTTGGTGGGTTACACGAACGCTGGCAAAAGCAGCCTTTTCAACGCACTGACCAAAGCGCACAGCTACGCGGCAGACCAGCTGTTTGCCACCTTGGACACCACGACCAGGGCTTTGTACCTGGGCGATGGCGTGCCCCAGGCGCTCCTCTCCGACACGGTGGGCTTCATTCGAGACTTACCGCACAAGCTCGTGCAAGCCTTCAAAGCGACGCTGCAAGAGGCGACCGACGCACAGTTGCTGCTGCATGTTGTAGACGCCACAAGCCCAAAGCTGCATGAGCAATGGGCCGAAGTCGAGCGGGTACTGGATGAGATTGGCGTGGGTGACACCACGCAAATCGTGGTTTTCAACAAGATTGATGCGCTAGAGCACAGCTTGCAGCCTCGCGATCGCATGGATTACGTTGAGCGCCCTTCGGGCCAGCGGGTTCTGCGTATTCATGTAAGTGCCCACTCCGGCGAGGGATTGGCCGATCTGCGCCAATGCCTGGCGTTGGCTGCGCAAGACCTCCCCTTGGACTTTGCCGATCCGGCCGCATCTACCCCGGATGCTGCTCTTACTCTGATCTGACGACACCATGTCACTCTTCAACCGATCCTCTGTCGCCAGCTTTCTTGGCCGCTTTGGCGTTCGCGCTCAACAAGATGGCCCTCCAGATTTGGATGAGCTCTGGCGAGATTTCAAGCGCAAGCTAGGCGGCTTCAAGCAGGGCGGTCCAGGGCAGCGGCCGGGCTCCAATGCTCCGGGTGGGCAGCCTCCCGACATGAAATCTGCTGGCATTGGCGTTGGCCTTATCGCTGCCGTAGTTGCCATTGGCTGGCTGGGAAGTGGAATCTTCATCGTGCAGGAAGGGCATCAGGCGGTCGTCACCACCTTTGGGAAGTACAGCAAGACGGTGGACGCCGGTATTCAATGGCGCGCTCCCAGCCCTTTCCAAGCCCATGAGACTCTTGCTGTGACGCAGTTGCAGTCGGTGGAAGTGGGGCGCTTCGAGGTGGTCCCAGCCACAGGTCTGCGCGATTCGTCGATGTTGACGAAGGACGAGAACATCATCGACATCCGTTTCACGGTGCAGTACCGGCTCAAGAACGCCAAGGATTTCTTGTTTGAGAACAAGGATCCAGCTTTGGCTGTGAAGCAAGCCGCTGAATCGGCAGTACGCGAAATCGTGGGTCAGTCGACCATGGATTCGGTGCTCTACGAGCAGCGTGATGCCATCGCGACGGACTTGGCCAAGAACATTCAAGTGCAATTGGATCGCCTGAAAACAGGCGTGTTGGTGGCGAGCGTCAACATGGGCAATGTGCAACCGCCCGACCAAGTCCAGGCAGCTTTTGACGATGCCGTAAAGGCCGGCGCTGACCGCGAGCGCGCGAAGAACGAAGGCGAGGCTTACGCCAACCAAGTGATTCCGAGTGCCAAGGGCACATCAGCGCGCTTGGCTCAAGAGGCGGACGGTTATCGCTCAAGAGTTGTGGCTCAGGCCGAGGGTGATGCGCAACGTTTCCGTTCCGTTTTGGCCGAGTACCAAAAGGCGCCTGCCGTGACGCGCGACCGTCTCTACATCGACACCATGCAGCAGGTCTACAGCAATGTGAGCAAGGTGATGGTGGACAGCAAAAGCGGCTCCAATTTGCTTTACCTGCCGCTCGACAAGCTGATGCAGCAATCTAGCGGAGCTGCGCCCGCGCCTGTGCCTTTGGCGACCAACACCGACCCGGTAGTGACCACTTCGCCGACCAACGTTGAAGCCCGCGGCCGAGATGGTCAGCGCTCGCGTGAACGTGATCCGCGCTGAACGTCAGAGACTGAAAACATCATGAATCGCATATTTGCTTTTATCTTCGGCGGCCTGTTGGCGCTGATGGTCGCTAGCTCGACGCTCTTCGTCGTGGACCAGCGTCAGTTCGCAGTGATCTACGCACTCGGCGAAATCAAAGAGGTCATTACGGAGCCGGGTCTGAAATTCAAATTGCCTCCGCCCTTCCAGAACGTCGTGTTCATGGATCGCCGCGTGCAGACTTTGGACAGCACAGAACTGCGCCCCATTTTTACGGCCGAGAAGAAGAGCTTGGTGGTTGATTGGCTGGTCAAGTGGCGCATCACCGACGCCCGTGCTTTCATCCGCAACAGCGGCACGAACATCAGCAACTTGGAAGCGCGTTTGACGCCCATCGTTCAAGCCGCATTGAATGAGGAAGTCACAAAACGGACGGTGCAAGGCGTTCTGGCGACCGAACGTGATGCCGTCATGCGCGGTGTGGCGAAACGTGTTGTTGAAGATGCCAAGCAGTTCGGTATTGAAATCACCGACGTGCGCATCAAGCGGGTGGACTTCGCCGTCAACATCACAGACTCGGTTTACCGCCGAATGATCTCGGAGCGCCAACGTGTGGCCAATGAGCTTCGTTCAACCGGTGCTGCCGAAGGCGAAAAGATTCGCGCCGACGCCGATCGGCAACGTGAAGTGATCATCGCTGAGGCCTATCGCGATGCCCAGCGGGTCAAGGGCGAGGGCGACGCCAAGGCTTCTGCCCTTTACGCCGAGGCGTTTGGCCGCGATCCGCAGTTCGCGCAGTTCTACCGCTCACTGGAGGCCTATCGTGCTTCGTTCCGTCAGAAGACCGATGTCATGGTGGTTGATCCGAACAGCGAATTCTTTAAGGCCATGCGCACCGGGGGTCCTGGGGCGGCAGCCTCCCCGAGCAGGAAGTAAGTGGACTGGCTCCTCGGTGCCATCGGGCTGATGCTCGTCATCGAGGGCTTGATGCCCTTTCTGAGCCCAAGCAGCTGGCGCGCCACCTTCGCACGGCTGCTTCAATTGAGCGACGGTCAGTTGCGCTTTGTTGGGCTGGCAAGTGTTTTGGTCGGACTCTTGTTGATTGCATTGCGTGGCGCGTGAAGGCGCCGCCCGAATGCACGGGGTCGACCTCTAGAATCCTATTTTTATTACAAGCGGTTTTTCGAATGAGCTCTGCTTGGCTACTGCCCGAGCACTTCGCTGACGTCCTTCCAGCACAAGCTCGCCGCCTTGAGGAGATGCGCCGCCAGTTGCTGGATTTGGCGCGTCAGCATGGCTTTGAGTTGGTCATGCCGCCCTTGATCGAACACCTTGAGTCGCTGCTGAGCGGCACGGGTGGGGGGCAGGATTTACGCACTTTCAAGTTGGTGGACCAGCTTTCGGGGCGATCTTTGGGCGTGCGTGCTGACACCACACCCCAGGTGGCTCGTATCGACGCACACCTCCTCAACCGACGCGGCGTGACGCGGCTTTGCTATTGCGGCCCCGTCGCCCACGCGCGACCCAGCGGAGCCTTGGCCTCTCGGGAGCCACTTCAGTTCGGTGTCGAGATTTATGGTCACGCTGGACTAGAAGCTGATCTAGAAGTGTTGGATCTGGCTCTGGAAGCTCTTCGGGCACTGGGCCTTCCTCCTCCGCTCGTCGAGTTGTCCGACGCGCGTTGCGTGCGCGCGCTCCTCCCGGACCCGGTGCCTCAAGCGGTTCTTGATGCATTGGCGGTACGTAGCCCCGGTGCCTTGCAGGCTGCTGGCCAGTCCTTGCCCCATTTCAAAGCTTTAGAGGCGCTGCTTCAACTGGAAGGCGATGCCAGCGTCTTGGATCAGGCGCAAGCTGTGCTCCCGCCCCTGCCCGGCATTGGTGCCGCTCTGGCAGACCTTCGCTGGCTTGGCGAGCATCTGCAGCGCAGCCATCCGGAGCTTCGCCTTGCCTTTGATTTGGCCGCCGTAGCCGGCAATGCGTATTACAGCGGCGCTTCTTTCAATGCCTATGTGCCGGGTTCTTCCGAGGCCCTGATTCGGGGTGGTCGCTATGACGAGGTGGGCGCCGTTTTTGGTCGGCGTCGTCCTGCAGTTGGGTTTTCTCTGGACTTAAAGGTCCTGCTTGACCTGCTGCCTGTGCAAGCATTGGGTGCTGCGGTACGGGCGCCATGGAGTGAGGATCCGGAGCTCCGTGCATTGGTGCGCTCACTTCGGGCGAAAGGTGAAACCGTCGTTTGGATGCTGCCGGGGCATGAGCACGAGGCAGAGGAATACGCTTGCGACCGTGAATTGGTCCGTAACGCCGACAACCAGTGGGCGCTGTGCGCCCTTTGAAACCGTAGAGATCAATACATGACACAGCAGATGAGTCGGGGCCGCAATGTGGTCGTCGTCGGCACCCAGTGGGGCGATGAGGGCAAGGGCAAAGTAGTGGACTGGATGACCGATCATGCTCAGGGCGTCGTTCGTTTCCAGGGAGGGCATAACGCCGGCCACACGTTGGTGATCAAAGGCGTGAAAACGGCCTTGCAACTGATTCCCTCTGGCGTGATGCGGGATGGTGTTGCTTGCTACATCGGCAATGGCGTCGTGGTCGACCCTGCGCACTTGATGTCCGAGATCCAGAGGCTGGAAGCTGCTGGCGTTGAGGTTCGTTCACGGCTCAAGATCAGCGAAAGCTGCCCAATGATCTTGCCGTTCCACGTCGCTGTGGACAAGGCGCGCGAGCAACTGCGGGAAAACAGTGGAAGCGGCAAGATTGGAACCACGGGCAAAGGTATTGGCCCCTCCTACGAAGACAAGGTCGCGCGCCGCGCGTTGCGTCTGCAGGATCTGAAGCATCCGGAGCGCTTCGCCGCCAAGTTGCGCGAATTGCTGGCGCTGCACAACCACGTCTTGACCGGCTTTCTCAATTCGGAAGCGATTGAATTCGAGTCGATCTACGAGCAGGCCATGGCGCTCGCCCCGGCCATCACGCCGATGCTGGCTGACGTGGGCTACCTGCTCCACCAGGCGCACAAGCGTGGCGATAACTTGCTGTTCGAGGGCGCTCAAGGTACCTTGCTCGACATCGATCACGGCACCTATCCCTACGTCACCAGTTCCAATTGCGTGGCGGGGACTGCATCAGCAGGATCGGGTGTCGGTCCACAGATGTTGCATTACATGCTCGGCATCACAAAGGCCTATGCCACTCGCGTCGGCAGTGGCCCGTTCCCGACTGAGTTGGAGTGGGAAAAGGAAGGTACTGTTGGGCATCACCTCAGTGTGGTGGGACAGGAGCGAGGGACTGTCACTGGGCGCGCGCGCCGTTGTGGCTGGATCGATGCGGCTGCGCTCAAGCGTGCCATGATCATCAATGGAATTACAGGCCTTTGCCTTACCAAGCTGGACGTGCTGGATGGCTTGAAAGAAGTGCAGATTGGCGTGGGCTATCGCTTGCGCGGCCAGATCATCGACATCCTTCCCATGGATCCGGATGACATTGCAGCTTGCGAACCCGTGTACGAGACTTTTCCGGGTTGGACTGAAACCACTTTCGGCGCGACGCGATGGGATGCTTTGCCGGTCAATGCACTGGCGTACCTGAAGCGCATTGAGCAAGTGGTGGGCGTCCCGATCGCCATGGTGTCTACGGGCCCCGACCGAGATCACACAATTTTGTTGCAGCATCCTTATTTGGCCTGAACGGAGACCCGACACCATGCTGACTGACGATGGCAAGCACCTTTACGTCTCCTGGGACGAGTACCACTTATTGATTGAACGCTTGGCACTCAAGGTCCACGGTTCGGGCTGGGAGTTTGATCAAATTCTCTGCCTGGCGCGGGGAGGCTTGCGGCCTGGGGATGTGCTGTCGCGGGTCTTGGATAAGCCGCTCGCCATCATGAGCACAAGCAGTTACCGGGCGGAAAGCGGCACCATCCAAGGCCGCTTGGACATTGCCAAGACCATCACCATGCCCAAAGGGGAGTTGGCTGGACGCGTCTTGTTGGTAGACGATCTTGCGGACTCCGGGGTCACCTTAAAGGCCGTGGTGGAGCGTCTGCGCGCAGTCCCAGCCATCACAGAATTGCGCTCGGCGGTGATTTGGACCAAATCGGTGTCTTGCTACCAACCTGACTACCAAGTTGAGTTCCTTGAGACCAGCCCATGGATTCACCAGCCGTTCGAAGACTATGACGCCATGCGTGCCGACGACCTCAAGAAGAAGTTGTCGTATTGAATGATCGTGGCAGAAAGCCAAGGTTTTTTGCCTTCAAGCGGAGTCCTCCAAACTGAGGAGGGCAAGCCGACGAAGAGGCGCTTAGCCTTGATTTCGTTTCCCCAAAGCAAAAGGCCAGCACATTGTGCTGGCCTTTCTATTTTGGTGCCCAGGAGAGGACTCGAACCTCCACGGAGTTACCCGCTAGTACCTGAAACTAGTGCGTCTACCAATTCCGCCACCAGGGCTTTGCGTCAACACGAGTGCTGAAGCATCTAAGCATTGGACTATATCATCAAAAAAACTCAACTAACCAACTCGGCTGCCAATGCGGCGTCGGGTGAGTCGCCTGGACTGCTGCAGGAAATCACGGGCCAGCTCCAAGGCCATCGCGACGGACACGGCTTTGTTCTGAATGCCACCGGTGGTGGCGATGTGTTCTTACCTCCGAACGAGATGCGCGCTGCGCTGCACGGAGACAAAGTCACCGTGCGCGTGGTTCGAATGGACAAGCGCGGTCGTCCTGAGGGGCGGATTCTGGACATCGTCGAGCGCCGTGTCCGCCCGATCATTGGTCGTTTACTGCTTGAGGGTGGGATGTGGCTGGTTGCGCCTGAAGACAAGCGCATGGGGCAGGACATCCTGATTCCGAAGGGTGGAATAGCGCAAGCCCGGCCAGGTCAGGTGGTGGCTGTGGAGCTGACGGAGCCGCCTGCGCTGTACGCCCAGCCTGTAGGAAGGGTGACTGAGGTTTTGGGAGACATCGACGACCCAGGGCTCGAAATCGAGATCGCCGTTCGCAAGTATGAGGTGCCCCACGAGTTCTCGGCCGCCACCCTGGCGCAGGCTGCAAAGCTGCCTGACTCGCTTCGCGCGGCGGATTTGAAGGGCAGGGTCGATCTCCGTGATGTGCCGCTTGTCACCATTGACGGTGAAGACGCTCGTGATTTTGACGATGCCGTGTTCTGCGAGCCGATCCAGATTGGACGAGGCAAAAAGGCAACCAGTGCTTGGCGCTTGTTGGTGGCCATTGCCGATGTAAGTCACTACGTGAAGCCCGGGGAGGTCCTGGATGGCGATGCGGTAGAGCGATGCACTTCGGTTTACTTCCCCCGTCGCGTCATTCCCATGTTGCCGGAGAAGCTTTCGAACGGGCTCTGCTCGTTGAATCCAGAGGTCGACCGACTCAGCATGGTGTGCGACATGGTGGTCGACGCCGATGGGCAAACTGTCGCCTATCAGTTCTACCCTGCGGTCATTTGCTCGCACGCACGATTGACTTACACCGAGGTGGCGGCCGTGCTGGCGAACACACATGGCCCTGAAGCAGTTCGTCGCCGGGAATTGGTGCCGCACTTGCTGGACCTTCAT
>JBKCVH010000225.1:0-11674 GCA_046317675.1 Burkholderiales bacterium | reverse complement strand
GTGGACCAACGCAGCAAGGACTACGGCAACCTGCTCGACACCTTTCGGCCCGGTCATGCCGACTACACCTACTGGCGCAAATACGGCCTGCGCGACCCCCGTGGCGGTGGCCGCTCCAGCGCCCGCATGACGGCGCCCATGGTGGCCGCCGGGGCCGTGGCCAAGAAATGGCTCAAAGCGCACCACGGCATCACCGTGCGCGGCTGCATGACCCAACTCGGCGATGTGCCCTTGGCCACCGACGACTGGAGCCAAACCGCGCACAACCCCTTCTTTGCCGCCACGGCACAAGGGCTTGAGCAGCTGGAGGACTACATGGACGCGCTCCGCAAGAGCGGCGACTCCGTGGGCGCCAAGCTGCGCGTGGAGGCCAGTGGCCTGCCCGCCGGTTGGGGCGCGCCCCTTTTTGACAAGCTGGACGCACAAATCGCCTACGCCATGATGGGCATCAATGCCGTCAAGGGCGTGGAGATTGGCGACGGCTTTGGCGTGGTGAGCCAGCGCGGCAGCGAGCACGGCGACGAACTCCACCCCGATGGCTTTGCCAGCAACCACTCGGGCGGCGTGCTCGGCGGCATCAGCACCGGGCAAGACTTGGTGGTTCACATCGCCATCAAGCCCACCAGCAGCATTCGGTTGGAAAAACACAGCATCGACCGCGCTGGGCAGCCCAACACGGTGGTCACGCACGGCCGCCACGACCCCTGCGTGGGCATTCGTGCCACGCCCATTGCCGAGGCCATGCTGGCTTTGGTGCTGATGGACGCTGCCTTACAGCAGCGGGCTCAGGGTGGGGATGTGAGCTTGCCCATGCCCGGAATCCCCGCCCAAAGAGGCTGACTTCCGGGGTGACTTCCCGCACGGGGTCGCATCGGCCAAGTGCATTTCAGCCCTCGCTTCCTGCATCTCGTCGTGCAGCGCGTGCCTTTGTGAAGCAAGGTTTCTAGAGTGCCCCCACTGATTACTCACGGGGGCACCTCATGGCTTTTTCACGCAATTCCAAGCGCTGGTTGGTTGGCGGCGGCGTCACCGTTTTGGTTCTAGCTGCGGCGGTGGCCGTCAAGGCGAATGACGGCAAAAAGCAAGAGGACAAGAAGCCGCCTGAGAAGGTTCTGGCCTTCAATCCCAGCGAGGTGGTGTCACCCACTCAGCAAGCGCTTCCGGCCTTCATTGAATTCAGCGGTGCGCGGGTGGCGCCCAACACGGCGGTGGTTCGCGCCAAGGGCGGCGGCACCCTGCTGGCCCTGACGGCTCCTGAGGGCACGCGGGTCAAGGCGGGGCAAAGCCTGGCTTCGCTCGACTTGGAAGACATTCGCCAGCGCGTGGCCGAGCGGGCCGCCAGCGTGGAGGCGGCACGCGCCACGGCCGACCAAGCGCAGCGCACCTTTGGGGCCAATGAAGGCTTGGCCAAACAGAATTTCATAGCCACGACCGCCCTGGATGGCAGCCGTGCCCAGTTGGAAAACGCCAGGGCTCAGTTGCAAGCAGCGCAGGCCAGTTTGCAGACCATGCAGGTGGCCCTTCGCCAAGCCAGCTTGGTGGCGCCCATCAGCGGCTGGGTGGCCAAGCGCCACGCGGTGCCCGGTGAAAAGCTGCAGGCCGAGCAGCCGGTGCTCACCGTGGTCGACTTGAGCCAGCTCGAACTGGCCGGCCTGGTGGGCACGCACGAGGTCTCGCGCCTGACACCCGGCATGAAGGCCATGGTGCGCATTGAAGGCCATGCCGAACCGGTGGAGGCCAAGATCGCGCGCATCAGCCCGCAGTCGGAGCCGGGCACCCGCTCCATCGGCGTGACGCTCGCACTGCCCAACCCCGGCGAGAAGCTGCGCGGCGGCCAGTACGCCGTTGCCAGAGTGCAACTCGACGACCCCGCGCCGCGCCTGACAGTGCCCAGGACCGCCCTGGTGGGCACCGGTGGGCAGCAGCAGGTGTGGGTAATTGACAAGGGCGAACTCAAGCGCCGCTTGGTGACGACGGGCCGCGTGGACACGGAGCGCGGCCTCGTTGAGATCTTGGCGGGGGTGGACGGCAACAGCCAAGTTCTGGCGGGCCGCTACGAGAACCTGCGTGAAGGCAACAAGGCCAAGATTGAAAGCGCCAAGCCGGCCACGGCTGCGGCCGACTTGAAGAAAGCGGGCTGATCATGTGGATGACCCGCGTTTCCATCAACAACCCCGTCTTCGCCACCATGGTGATGGTGGCGCTCTGCGTGCTGGGCTTGTTCGCCTACCAGCGCCTGGGCGTGGAGAACATGCCCCAGGTTTCACTGCCCGGGGCTTGGATTGACGTCCGCTACCCCGGCGCCGCGCCCGAGGCCGTGGAGCGCGAAGTGGCCAAGCCGCTGGAGGAGCTGCTCAACACCATTGCCGGCATCAAGCGCATCCAGTCGCGCAGCTTTGAGGGCCGCATGCAGATGAGCGTGGAGTTCTCGCTCGACGCCGACATGGACCGCGCCATGCAGGAGCTGCGCGACCGCCTCACAACGGCGCAGTCGGTCTTCCCCAAGGAGGTCAGGCAGCCGAACATGCAGCGCTTCCAAGAGGGCAATGAGCCGGTTTATGTGGGCGCCTTGGTCAGCGCGCAGCGCTCCACGCGCGAGTTGTCGGTGCTCGCCGAACAGGTCTTGACCAAGCGCTTGCAACGCATCGAAGGCGTGGCCGTGGTCAACCTCTGGGGCGAGACGCGGCGCGAAGTGCGCCTCGACCTGGACCCACAACGCCTGCGCGCCTACGGCATCACGCCGGGCGAGGTGGCCGCCGCCCTGCGCGAAGCCAATAGCGATGCGCCGGTGGGCTTGTTGTCAGGAGCGCATGCCGAAAGCACCCTTCGGGTTGAAGGCCGCATCAAGGACCCGCGTGAGTTCGAGCGCGTGGTCGTGGCGCGCCGCAATGGGCTGCCGGTGCTGCTGTCCGATGTGGGCAGCTTCAGCGAG
The DNA here is from genome assembly GCA_046317675.1 of Burkholderiales bacterium. GTDB lineage: Bacteria > Pseudomonadota > Gammaproteobacteria > Burkholderiales > Burkholderiaceae_C > Inhella. The sequence continues at coordinate 8,742 of JBKCVH010000225.1, read as the reverse complement.
CGCGAACGCGAACCCGACAACCTGGGCCGCATCAATGGCCAGCCGGCCATCGGCTTCAATGTCTTCAAGCAGCAAGATGCCAACATCGTCAAGACGGGCCGTGCCACCAAGGCGGCCATTGAGGAGCTGCGCAAGAGCCTGCCCTCGGACGTGGAGCTGCGCGAGATCTGGATCAGCTCCGACTTCGTCGAGAGTTCGCTGACGGGGCTCAAGCACACGCTGATCGAAGGCGCGCTGCTGACCATTGCCATCGTGTTCCTGTTCCTGCACAGCTGGCGCAGCACGGTCATCACGGCCTTGACGCTGCCGATTGCCGTCATCTCCAGCTTCATCGCCGTCTACGCCTTCGGCTTCACGCTGAATTTCATGACCATGATGGCGCTGTCCTTGGTCATCGGGCTCTTGATTGACGATGCCATCGTGGTGCGCGAGAACATCGTGCGCCATGTGGCAATGGGCAAGAGCCACCGCCAGGCGGCCTTTGACGGCACCAATGAGATCGGCTTGGCCGTGTTGGCCACCACCTTCGCCATCTGCGCCGTGTTCGTGCCCGTGGCCTTCATGGGCGGCATCATTGGCAAGTTCTTCTTCCCCTTCGGCATCACGGTGGCGGTGGCGGTGCTGGTGAGCCTGTTCGTGTCGTTCACGCTGGACCCCATGCTGTCGGCGCACTGGCACGACCCAGGTGCTGGCCCCATGCGCAAGGCGCGCTTCATCGGCCCCGTCATTGCCAAGATGCTGGACGGCACCGATGCCGCCATGGCCTGGCTGAACCGCGGCTACGAGCGCAGCATTCGCTGGGCCTTCAGTGCCCGTCGCTACCGGGTCTTTGCCTTGCCGCTGCCCATTTATGCGCGCCCATTCGGTGCCGACAACCAGCGCACCCAGAGCCAGCCACGCCGCTGGCGCCTCATGACCTTGACGCCGCGCGGCATCGTGCTCTGGGGCGGTGTGGCCAGCTTCGTGGGGGCCATGGCCTTGGCGCCCTTCGTTGGCAGCGAGTTCGTGCCGGAAACCGACCAGGGCTTCACGCAGTTCAACTTGCGCATGCCGGCCGGCTCCAGCTTGGAGCGTGTCAACGAGAAGACACTGCAGATTGAGCAGATGCTCATGAAGATGCCCGAGGTGAAGACGGTGCAAACCACGGTGGGCGGCAATGGCGAGGGCTTCGCCACCTCGCGCGCCGCCGCCAGCCTCTCGATTGCCTTGCAAGACAAGAAGGAGCGTCAGCTCAGCCAGAAGGAATTCGAGGCCAAGGCGCGCGAAGCCATCGAGCAGATTGCCGGTGTCGAGCTGTCGGTTGGCTGGGGCAAGCCCATCTTTGTGGCCATCCTTGGCAATGACACCGAGCAGTTGGCCCGCGTGGCCGATGACTTTGCTGCCCGGCTGCGCAAGGTCAAAGGCGCGGTCGATGTGGAAACGACCAACAAGCCCGGCCTTCCGGCTTATGCGGTGCGCGTCAAGGAGTCGGCTGCCCGCGAGCTGGGCTTGAATCCGCCGCAACTGGCGGCCAGCTTGCGCGCCTTCGTCAACGGCGAGGCCGCCACGTACTGGACCGCACCCGATGGGGCGCAGGTCGAGGTGAACTTGCGCCTGCCCAAGGAAGACCGCCAGCGCATCGACCAAATGGCCAAGCTGCCCGTGGCCTTTGCCAAGGATGGCTCGCCCATTGCCCTGGACCAAGTCGCCACCATCGAGCCCGTCTTCAACCCCGAGGTGATTCGCCGCCAGAACCTGCAGCGCCGCGAGGCCATCACGGCCGGCGTGGACGGCCGCTCGGTGGGCGAGGTCAGTGCTGAGGTGCAAAAGCTCATCAAGGAGACCCAACTGCCCCCCGGCATGAGCTTTGATGTGGGCGGCCAAAGCCAGCAGCAAGCGGAAGCCTTTGGCGGCTTGCTCAGTGCCATGGCCTTGGCAGCGATCTTCATCTACATCGTGCTGGCCAGCCAGTTCGGCAGCTTCCTGCAGCCCATTGCCATCATGGCCAGCCTTCCGCTGGCGCTGATTGGTGTGATGGTGGCGCTCTTGGCCTGGGGTTCGACCTTGAACGTGTTCTCGATGATCGGGCTCGTGATGCTGATGGGCTTGGTGACCAAGAACGCGATCTTGCTGGTGGACCGCGCCAACCAGATGCGACGCCAAGGCATGGCGGTGGCGGAGTCTTTGATTGAGGCCGGCATCACGCGCATGCGCCCCATCATCATGACCACCATGGCCATGGTGTTCGGCATGCTGCCCCTGGCCTTGGCGTTCAACGACGGTGGCGAGATCCAAGCCCCGATGGGCCGGGCCATCATTGGCGGGGTCATCACCTCCACCATCCTGACCTTGGTCGTGGTGCCAGTGCTCTACAGCTACCTGGTGCGCGAGAGAAAGGCGGCGCCAGCCCCCGAATCGGTGGGCTTGCCTGTGGGCCTTGGCTTACAAACCCTGGATAGAGACTGAGTTAACGTGGGCGGCATCACTCCATGCCGCCCATGCCGACCGACTTACCGCCCCCACCCGATGACTTGAACGCATTGCCCGCGGGCACGCGTTTTGGTGAGTTGGAGATCTTGCAGCTCTTGGGCACCGGGGGCTTTGGCCTCGTGTACCTCGCCAAAGACCACGCTCTGGAGCGCTTGGTCGCCGTCAAGGAGTACATGCCGGGGCAGCTGGCACAGCGCGGGCAGAACAGCCAGGTCTCGGTTCGGTCAGGCTCCATGCGCGAAACCTTCGAGCTTGGGCTGCGCTCCTTTGTGAACGAAGCGAGGCTGCTGGCGCGCTTTGACCACCGTGCGCTGATCAAGGTTTACCGCTTCTGGGAGGCCAACAACACCGCCTACATGGTCATGCCTTACCTGCAAGGGCAGACCCTGAAACAGTGGCGCGACGCCAGCCCCCAAGCCCCGAGCAACGAGTGGCTGATGAAGCGCCTCCTGCCCATGCTGGAGGCACTGACCGAGCTGCACAACGCGCAGGTCTACCACCGCGATATCGCGCCCGACAACATCTTCTTGCCGCAGGACGGCAGCGACCCCATCTTGCTGGACTTCGGTGCCGCTCGCCGCACCATTGGCGACCGCACGCAAAGTTTCACGGCCATCTTGAAGCCGAGCTATGCGCCACTGGAGCAGTACGACGGCGCCAGCGCGCTGAAGCAGGGCCCCTGGACCGACCTGTACGCCTTGGGCGCAGTGCTCTACCACCTGCTGACCGGGCACCCGCCCCCTGCGGCCACGAGGCGAGCGTTGAACGATGAGTTCCAGCCTTTGCTGGAAGCGCAGTTCCCCGAGCATGCCGGCTCTTTGCTGGGGGCCATCAACTGGGCCTTGGCACTGCGCCCCGGGGACCGCCCGCAATCGGTCGCGGTGTTCCGCGATGCCGTGCTGGGCCGGGCCGAGTTGCCTATGCCTTTGCCCGCTGCCCTTGCATCAAGGCCACCGCAGTCGCTGCCGCCGCAGCCCTTTGAAAAGACCATCGCCGTGGGCAGCGCCCATGCGCCCACGCAGTTGTTGACCGCCGACCAGCGTATCTACACCACGGAGGCCTCGGGCCTATTGCCTTCGGCGCCCACGCCCACCATCCCATTGCCGACCGCCCCGGAGCCGGCGCCTTCGAGCAAACCGGTGAAGGCGCCGGTGAGCGCGGTGGCCAAACGGCCCGTGCCCTGGGTTCCCATTGGCATGGGTGCTGCGGCGCTCTTGCTCTTGGCGTGCTGGGGTGTGCTGCGCAGTGGAGGAAGCACCGAGCAAAAACCGGTTGCCGAGGCAGCCAGCGCCGCTTCGGCTTTGGGCACCGCCCCGCCAGCCAGCGCGGCCAGTGGCATCAGCCTCACGGGTGCGGTGGTCGCACAAGCCGCGCCTGCCTTGGCTGCTGGAGAAACCTTTGTGGAGCCCACGCCGCAGAAGCCTGCCTTGAAGCCGCCTCAGCCCGCGCGCGTGGCAGAGCCGAGGCCGGCTCCTGCACCCGCGCAGCGCCCAAGCCCCGTGGTGAGCCCTGCAGCCAGCCCAACCGTGCCGCCGGCGCTTGTGGCGGCCAGTGCCCCTACTCCAGCGGCTTCTGAGCTCAAGGTGGCAGCACCGTCCGACCCTCGGGCGGCCTGTGGGTCCCGGGTGTTCATTGCCATGGCCATTTGCATTGACCGCCAGTGCAAGAACCCGTCTTTCGAAAATCATCCCGAATGCGTGCGCTTGCGCGAAATTCGCGAAGAGCGGCAGCGCGACCGGGGCGAGTGAGGCCAGGCCCCACGCACCCCGGGCAGGCTCATTCGAAGTCGACCTTCACTTTGTCCACGCTGTAACGGCCGCCACTGAAGAAGCCGCGTGTGCTGGCATCGCGCGTGAAGCGAACGCGCAGCGTGCCGGCCGTGCTCGGGTATTGCGGGCCGCTGCTGTAGCGGGGCCTTGGGGCGCTGCCGAGGTTGACGCTGTCGGTCTGATCGACCACGCGGGTCAGACTTTTGCTGGTTTCATAGGCGGCAAAGATGTCCCGCGAGTCGTAGCGGCCGCTGTAGTAGCGGCTGCTGATCGCTGCCTTGCTGCTGGTCAAGGTGCGGGTGCTGGTGTTCCAGCGGTCACCGCTGGTGAGCAGGCTGACGCGCAGGTTGGTCACTTTGTAGGTGGTCCCGGCTTGCACGGTGGCACTGTTGCTGTCGATGACGGTCAAGGTGCCGCCGCCGAACACCTGCGCCGTGTTGGTGGCGGTGTCCACCAGCACGCCGGTGTTTTCATCCACACCCAGGCCCTGGCGAATGTTCAGGTCGCGCATGGCAGCGGCGAGCCGACCCAAGCGGCCTGAGCGGGCGTCGAAGTGGGTGTCGCTCAAGAGCGTGGTGGGCAAGAAACCCAGGCCCTTCATGGTGCCGCCGTTGTCGAAGTAACGCAGCGCATTGGTGCCGTCGCGGGTATCGCCAAAGGTGGCAAAGCTGGCAATGGGCGTGGGGTTCGGGAGATCGGCACCGAAGTACAGGTAGCCGTAGCTGATGCCAACGCCGTGCATGGTGCTGTTCAAGATGTGATTGCCGGCCGAGTCGCCGGCCACCACCACGCTGCCTGCGCCGCCGTTCCAGCGGCTGCGCAAGGCGGCGGCCACCGGGCTGTCGGTGCCGTCGTCTTTGAACAGGCTGCGGGCGATCTTGGCTTGGTCGCCGCCGCTAAAGAACACCACATCGGCCTGCTGCACCAAGCTCACATTGGCGGCCGAGTTGGCCGCCGTGGTGAAGTTGTCGATGTGCAGGTTCAGGTGCTTGGGCGCAAAGCCATGCGTTTGGAACAGGTTGTAGTAGCCGCGCTTGCTCACGGTGCCGTTCGTGTTGAGCAAGTCGTTCTGGAAGGCGTCAACACCCACGGCGCTGCTTGCGCTGGCGGAGGTCACCACCAAAATTCTTGGGCAGCGCGTTGTGGCCCAGTCGGTGCTGCAGTTGGTAACGCTGTTGATGTTGGGCGTGAAGCTCGCATCAATGCCCGTGGCTTTGCGCAGGCCGTTCACGAACAGGTCGGTATTGGTGTCGGAATAGCCGCCACCCATCAGGTAGAGCTTGCCGGCGAAAGCGGGCGTGAGCGAAAGGGCCAGAAGGGCGGAAGCAATCAGCGTACGGCGCATGGGCGAACATCCAAAAGGGGGGTGGCGGGGACTGCGCTTGCACGGTAGCGACACGCCCTTGCCAACTCCAGCCCCTGCCTTGCAGCAAAGCGACGCCGACTTGCGGCCTTGTGCAAGTGCCATCAAGGTGTCAGGGCCAACCCTTGCGGGTTGTGCCGGAGTTCTACGGGCTTACCCGGCCGCCATGGTGAGCTGCGAACGGAGCAGCTCCAGGCGCAGTTCGCTGCACTGTGCAGCCTCGTCCACCACCAGCTTCACGTCGCCGCGCTGGGCCTGCGCAAAGCGGCGTGCGGCGTAGGCGCTGTTGTCGCCCGCCTTGGCAAAAAAGCGGGGCTGCTGGTGCTTGGGCACGGCGGCTGCGAAGCCGATTCGCAGCACATAACCCTCGGCGCCAGCCGCTTCCACGTTGACGCTGACGGTGCTGGCCACAGGTGCCGCTGCACAGGCGATGCGCAGCAGCCCATAGAAAACCGTGTGGAACAAGAGCGGGTCGCCACTGGCGAGCAAGGCCCCTGCGCCGCGCAAGGGGCCGGGAATTTTGAGCTGCAGCTTCAGCTCTTTGTGGGCATGGTTCTCGGCGGCCAAACGCGCTGCGCGCTCGGCCAGTTTGCGCAGCGGCACGCCCCGTGTCTTCAAACTGAAGCGGCCTTGCTCAATGCGCAGCAATTCGCTGCTCATGTGCAAGGTGTCCAGTGCCTCCAGCAACTGAACCTCCACGGCGCGGGCGCTGCCTTGCTGATCTTGGCTGAGGGCCTCGTCTTGCAGCAGCGGCTCCAGCAAAGCCAGTGCGGCCGCGAGCGGCGTTCGCAGGTCGGCCTCAAGCCTGCGGTTCAGCTCCTCATCGCCAAGCGCTTGCTGGGCCTGGGTATCGGCCTGATGGCGATGGTCGTGCTGCTTGCTCAGAAAACGACCGAAGCTTTGGACGCGCTGCAGCAGTTGCTTGGGCTCTAGGGGCTTGGTCAAGCAATCGAACGCTCCGGCTTCGTAGGCTTGTTGGCGCCAAGCGGGGTCATTGTTGGCGCTCACCACCACCGCTGCAATGGACTCGCTGCGCGACTGAAGCTGCAATCGGCGGCACAGCGCCAAGCCGTCGATGCCGGGGGCGTCGCAGTCGATCAGCAGCAGGTCAGGGGGCTCGTCCGCTTGGCACAGTGCCAATGCCCGGTCGCTATGGGTTGCCACCTTGACGCGGCAGACGGGTTTGAGCCGTTCAGCGGTTTCTCGCAGTGCTTGGGGGTCGCTGTTCAGCAGCAACACCGTCATGTTGAAAGGCTTGCCAGTGGCCGTCTTTTGAGGGCTTTGCCCCAGTGCAGTGCGCAGGGCCTCGGCCAATGCCGGCGCGCCGTAGGGCTTGATGAGCAAGCCATGGGCGCCGGCCGATAGGACGGGCTCCAAGAGCTTGGGGTCAGTCTCCGCAGAAATGAGCACAAAAGGCAGTGTGCGAAAGGCCTCTTGGCTGCGCAAGGCCTGCAGCAACTCCAGTCCGTCCATGCCGGGCATGCGCCAGTCGCTCAAGACCAAATCAAAGCGCTCGCGCTCCAGCAAGGCCAGCGCGCTCCGGCCATCAGCCGCTTCGCGCACTTGAGAAACACCCAGTTGGCCCAGCAGGGCGGTGTTGATCAAGCGCATGGCGTCGACGTCGTCCACCACGAGCACGCGCAGCTGGCGCCAACTGGGGTCAGCGCTGCTCATTGTGCAAAGGCTGCGGCGATGCAGGCATCAAGGGGATCGGCGCTGGTTCAATGGCCTGACTGTAACGAGCCTGCGGTTCAAGCTGGAGGGGTTCTTGGCCTGCCGCACGACAGGCTCGCGCCGCTCAAGGCGTCATGGCGCCAGCACGGCGTAGAGGCTGTCGCTGAGCGGCGAGCGATCCAGTGCGTTCATGCGCGCCACGCGCAAGCCGGCCGCCTGCGCCATGCGCTGCAGCGTTGCGGGGGTGAAGTAGTTGACATGGTCGGGCCAGCGATAGCCGCACCAGCGCGGGCCGCGCAGGCGGCGGTTCCAGCAGTCGTAATTCGGCACTTTGACGACCACGATGCCATCCTCTCTGAGCGCCCGCTTGCAGGCCTTCAGCAAACTCAAGGGCTCGGGCTCATGCTCCAAGAAGGAGGCCAGCGTGATGACATCCATGGACGCAGCAGGCAGCACGCGCAGCGCTTCCAGCGCGGTGCCCTGCAGGCATTGCCCACCGAAGGCGCGGCACTTGGCGTCGGCCTCTTTGGCCAATGCCTTGGACAAGTCGATACCCATTAGCCGCGCCGGAGCCTGGCCGGTCTGGGCAAGGCGCTCGGCGACCTGCAGCAACAAGTCGCCGCCGCCGCAGCCCACATCCAGCAAGGCGCGCTGGTCGGCGGGGCGGGTTTGGAGCTGCTGAATCGCCAAGTCGCGCACCTTGTTGCGACGCACCGCCACCCGCAGGCGCTTGCCGATGCTGCTGATCTGGTGGCGCAAAGGTTCGTCCTGGGCGCGGCGCTCATTGGCCTGTGCCCACGAAACTTCCCAGGCATGGTCCTGCTCAAGCAGTGCAGGCGGGGCGGGGTTGTCCAAGTAGACGAAGCCGGTTTCACTGCACTGCCGCAACTCCCAGGGGTCCGGCGCTTCAGGAAGGCGCACCGAGGGGGTCGGTCGGTCCAAGAGCGGGCAGGCGCGGCGGCCCAGGGATTGCATGGTCATGGGGATGGTTTGGCGAGGATGGATGCGTCAGGGCCGATTGAAAGGGCCCCACCAGTCAACAGCCGGCAAGCTTATTCCGCAGCCAAAGTCGTTTGTTGGCGTAGTGGCATTGGCAGCCTGCGCCCGGACGAGCGCCAAGGCGGCTTCAGCACTCGACGATGTTCACCGCCAGCCCACCGCGCGCGGTCTCTTTGTACTTGGTCATCATGTCGGCGCCGGTTTCGCGCATGGTTTTGATGACTTTGTCCAGGCTCACGAAGTGCGTGCCGTCGCCGCGCAAGGCCATACGGGCGGCATTGATGGCCTTCACCGAGGCAATGGCGTTGCGCTCGATGCAGGGGATTTGCACCAGGCCGCCGACGGGGTCGCAGGTGAGGCCCAAGTGGTGCTCCATGCCGATTTCGGCGGCGTTCTCGACCTGTGCGGGCGTGCCGCCCATCACGGCACACAGCGCTCCTGCTGCCATGCTGCAGGCCACGCCCACTT
>JBKCVH010000224.1:0-22162 GCA_046317675.1 Burkholderiales bacterium | reverse complement strand
GCTGGCCTCGGGCGCCAGCCCTTGCAGGGCGCTCAAGTCGCGCTGCATCAGGCTGGTCGAGCCCAGCACGGCGTTCATCGGCGTCCGAATCTCGTGGCTCATGTTGGCCAGAAACTCGCTCTTGCTCGCATTGGCGGCTTCGGCGCGGCGGGTGGCTTCGCTCAGCTGCGAGGTGCGCTGCGCGACCAAATCTTCGAGGTGTCGCCGGTGTTGAATCAACTCGTCCTGCAAGGCCAATCGCTCGCTCACGTCTTCCTGCCAGGCCACATAGTTTGTGACGAAGCCGTCGGCTTGGCGCAACGGGTGGATGATGACTTCGTCGATGTACTGCTCGCCGCTCTTTCGGCGGTTGTGCAATTGCCCTTGCCAGGGCCGCCCCGTCTGCAAGGCCTTCCACATATCGGCATAGACCTGTGGTGGTGTTTGGCCCGAGGCCAGCAAGTTGGCACGACGCCCCGTTGCCTCCCGCTGGGAATAACCGGTGGCCTTGGTGAAGGCAGCGTTGACGTACTCGATGCAACCTGAGCGGTCGGTGATGAGCACGCTGACCGGGCTCTGCTCCACCGCAAGCGAAAGCTTGCCCAGCTCGGCCTCAATCTGTTTGCGCTCGTCGATGTCCACGCCCACACTCAACAGTACCGGTCGACCGTCGAGTTCGATAACTCGCAGTTGCAGATCAATCCAGTAATGGCTGCCGTCGCGCCGCGCGTTCAGCCATTCCTGTCGGTGCAAGGCCGGCTCCCCCTTGGCCCAGCGCTGTCGCAACGCGGCAATGGTGCCTGCGGCGTCTTCCCGCGAGTAGGGAGGGGGGGCGAAGGGCAGCTGCGCCATTTCACTGGGGGAATGGCAGCCGGTATCCCGCAGGGCTTGCTGATTGGCCCCGGTGACCTGCCCCGAGTCCAAATCAACCGTGACCATGGCAAATCCCGATTCCTCAAACAAGGTGCGGAAGCGAGCGTCGCTGGCTCGCAAGCGCGCCTCGGCTTGCTTGACGGCGGTGATGTCGTGGCCGATGCCAAAAAGCCCCACGATCTGACCGTCGTCGCCCCGCAGGGGTGCCTTCACGACGGAAATGGTGCGGGGGTCGGGGCCGTCCGTCTCCATTTCAAAACGAAGCGTTCTGCCCTCGGTCAAGACCTCCCTGTCTTGAGCAAGAAAGGTTCGGGCCTGGTCGGCGGGCAGCAGGTCTTCATCACTCTGCCCGTCCACCTGCTCGGCCGAAAGCCCGCTGAGACGCTGCGCAGCCGGGTTAAAGAGCAGATAGCGGTGGTTCAAGTCTTTGGCGAACAGCAAGTCTTCAGATGTGTTCGCAATGCTGTAGAGCAGCTCCAGGGCCTGCAAGCGCTCTTGGCGCTCTTGGCGCTCTTGCGCCAGTTCACTCGCTGTCCTTAATCGCGTGCGCTGGCGCTGAATCACGAGAACGCCCCAGCATGTCCCAATGGCAAGCAAGCCAGCCAAGCCGAGTTGAAGCGCAGGAAAAAGGGCGGGGGCCAAGATCTCGGCGCGGTCGAGCTTGCTGATCAACCACCAATCAGTGTTCTCCACGCGCTGGCCAATGGCCAGGACGGTGACACCCCGAAAGTCTTGGGCCACAAACACTTGTCCCGGCGCTTGCTGACCCGAAGCGAGTTGCGCAATGACGGTGCCGGGTGCCGGGCGCTTGAAGTTCACGTGGCGGATGTCGTACTTGGCAACCAGCAAGCCGCTGGCATCCGGGCCGTCCATGCGCACCACGGCAGAATCCAATGAAAGGTGCTCCGCAATCGGGGGGCCGAGCAAATGGCGCAACATCTCGCTGGGGTCGAGGCTTGCGAATAGGCTGGCGCGCCCCTCGCCTTGGGACTGCTGCGCAACCAACAGCGCTGCGCCGCCCAGTCCGTCGGCTTCAAAGCCATGCACGCGCGGAACCCGGTCGACGGCGCTCTGCGCACCTTGCATGAGTTTGAGGTCGCTGGGGCGCAACTCGACGCCCACGCGAAGTGACGGCGGCGCGTGCTTGCTGCTCAGGGTGATGCTTCGAAAGCCGCCGTTGTTCAGGAAGGCAGCCAAGATTCGGCGAGCGAGTTCATCGCAACGGTCGCTGGCTGGCTGGCAGGCGGGATCCCACTGAACCAGCAGCTCATGCACCTGCAGCATGTTTCGCACATCGACTTGGCGCTCTTGCAGCCAAGCCTCCACTTGGCGGACTTGCAAGCGGTTGGCGGCCGTCAGTTGTTCGCCGCCCTTGAGCCACGCAGCTCGAAAGGCTTGTGCAATTCCGAGGACCGTCGCCAACACAGCGGCCAGGGTCAGGAGTACGGCGTACTGGTGGCTGCCTGCAGCGCGGGTGACCCACCCACGCCAATTGGGCGAGGGCTGCTCAGCGCTCATTCCGGCGGCTCGTCGCCACGCGATGGACCCAGTGCTCGACCTGCACCTCACTCAAGGGGTGGGTGGCAAGCAGCGCTTCGGCCAAGTGCGCGCTTTGCAAGCGCGCTTCGTCGATGGTGCTCACCACCACCACCAAGAGCGCTGCAGGGGAGCGCTCGCGCAGGCGCTCGGCCATGGCCCAGGCTTCGCTGGGGGTTTGGCGCGCATCCACAACCAAGAGGTCGCAGGGAACGACCGCCATGGCGCGAATGGCCGACGGCTCGTCGGCGCAGCGCTGGCTTTGCAAGGCGGGCAATTGGCGCGACAGGCTCTCCTGCCAAAGCCGTAAGTCGTGGTCGTGGGGGCCAACGGCCAGAAGCTGCGGCGGCCTGCTCGCCAAAGTGGCCGAGGCATGGCCCGGGCGCCAGTTTTCAAGCCAATCCCGGAACTGCGGCTCCGGCATCGGGCGGGCGCACAAGTAGCCCTGTATTTGATGAACGCCTTGCTGGCGCAGCACCCGCAGCTGGCTGTGGTGCTCCACCCCCTCGGCAACCAGCTCCATGCCAAGACCGGCACCAAAGGCAACCGTGGCCTGCACGATGCGATCGACTTTTTGATCGTGACCAATGCGACGCACAAAGCTGGCATCGATCTTCAGCTCGCTGAAGGGCAAGTCGGCCAGCTGGGCCAGGCTGCTGTAGCCAGTGCCGAAGTCGTCGATGGAGAGCTTCAGGCGCATCAGCGCCAACCGGTTCATGGTCTCGAGCGATGCGGCCCGGTTCGCCATCAGCCGGGACTCGGTGATCTCCAAGGTCAGGTCTTCCAGCGCGACCCCCGCCGCGACGGCGCGATCCTGCACTTGCTCCGGCAAATCCAAGCGATCGGTGCAGTCCATGGACAAGTTCACGGCCGCACGCAAGGGCCAGCCGCGCGCGTGCCAGCCGGCCATGTCCTTCAGTACTTGCTCGTAAATGCAGATAAACAGCGGCCAAGAGAGCCCTTGTGCTTCCATTTCGGGGACGAAACGAGCGGGACTGATCACCGGGCCTTCCGCTGGTATCCAGCGGGCCAAGGCCTCAACACCGACCACGCGGAGGGTTTGCGCGTCCACCTTGGGCTGGTACCAAGGTCGAATGGAGCCGTCTTGCAGCGCCCTTTCCAGCTCAGCGCGGCCGAGGGGCGCTGTCTCGTCCTCGGAACGTGCCGGCCGCTGCGGCGAGGCCGCTTGCGGCGGCTCACACTGAGCGAGTAAGGCTTCCAGGGTGTCCAAATCGGCGGGCTTGGGCAAGCCACCCACCATGCGCAGGCCAAGGGTTCGGCCAAACTCCAACACGCTGGCCAGCAGGTCGGGGCGCGTGCCACTGATGAGCAAAACCTGGGACTGCACACCCAGGTCAGCCAGCCGGTGCAAGAAGCGCGGCCCGTCCACTTCGGGCATGTCCAGGTCGCTAATGATCAAGTCGACCCGGCGCGCGCCCAGGGTGATCAAAGCCTCTTCGGCGCGTGTGTGGGGCAGAACTTGGGTGACGCCAATGGCGTGCAACTGCTCGACCAAGATGTCGAGGTAGAGGGGGTCGTCATCGACAGCCAACACAACACGTTGCAGCATGGATCCATCTCTTTGGGTGTGCACAGAGCCCCCCTCCCCAGCGTGTGGGCAGGCAAGCGTCTCGGCGGGCTGAATTCAACCACTTTCGACGCATGGGATTGAAGCTGCAGGCGAAAACAAATCATCGGCCAGTTGCTCAGATGCCAAGTTGCGGGGAGACCCCCATGGACGGCTTTACCAACAGTTAAGCATTGCGCATAATTATTGGCAGAAAATAATTCGTCCAAAAGCGCCATGACCTTCCGACGACCCGAGCTGGCCAGCGCCATGGCCGAACAACTGCTCAAGCCCACGGGCCTGAGCCTGGGCATCCGGTCCGGCCTCTTTCTGGGCGGCTCTCGGCGGGTGGGCAAGACGACCTTCTTGCGCGGCGACCTGATTCCCGCGCTGCAGGCGCGCGGCGCCGTGGTGGTTTACGTGGACCTCTGGGCCGACACCACCGCCAAGCCCACCGACTTGCTGCGCCATGCCATCGTGCAAACGCTGGCGGAGCTTCAAAAGCCCACCTCCAAGGCCCTGCAGTTGCTCAGCAAGGTCAAGGGTTTGGAGCTGGCGGGGGCCGGCTTCAAGTTCGGGTTCAAGGTGGAGAACGTGGGCGCGGCCGACGGCGTCACGCTCGCGCAAGCCTTCACGGAGCTCGTGGACCAAGCCAAAACCGACATCGTGCTGATCGTGGACGAGGTGCAGCACGCCCTGGGCAGCGAAGAGGGCCACGCCATGCTGCTCAGCCTCAAGGCAGCGCGCGACGCCATCAACGCCCGGCCGGACACCCCGGGCCACTTCATCTTCTTGGGAACGGGCTCGCACCGGGCCCGCGTGCGCGAGCTCACGCTCAAGGGCAATCAGGCCTTCAACGGCGCGCTGAGCCAAGACTTCCCGCTGCTGGAGGGCGACTTCGTTCAATGGCTGCTGGACGAGATCCGCGCCGAGCTCGGCCCCAAGCTCCCCAGCCCCGGGGCCACCTACAAAGCCTTTGCCCGGCTGGGCTACCGGCCCGAGGAGCTCTTCAAGGCCATGCGCGCTTTGGCCAGCCTGCCCAGCGTGCAAGCCCCCGATGAAGCCCTGGCCGCCGTGACCGAGGCCCTGCGGCAAAGCGCCGCCGACGTGGACCTGGCGCGGCTGGAGCTGATGGGCCCCTTGGCCCTGGCCGTGTTCAGGAAAGTGGCCATGGGCGACGCCGCTGGCGTCAAAGGCTTGTTTGCCGCCACCACGGTGAAAGAGTACGAAGCCCAGATTGGCCGCAAAGTGGCCAGCGAGGAGATCCAACCCACGGTGGGCGCCCTGGTGGATGGCAACTTCCTCGCCCGCGACTCCCACGGCGTCTACGTGGTGAGCGACCCGTTCCTGATCGAGCCGTTCAGGGACCGCGAGGCGCAAGCGCGCTTGCTAGGCCACTGAAACAGCCCCGCCTCAAGGCCTAGAAGAAATGCTCCTGCCACGCAAACAAGCCTTCCGCTTCATCAACAGCTACAAAGCGGTACTCCTTCGGGTGCTGGCAAACACCGGCACCGCTTCAACGGGGTCCATCAACCGGGATCTTTGCAACGCAAGGGCCAAGGTCAACGAAGACCGCAGCCTGCTGGACACCGCACTCGCCGACCTGGCCCGCGAAGGCTCACCCTTAGAAACCGACGTTGTCGCCGCCATCCGGAGCGTCAAGCTGGGCCGATGGATCTACCTCAAGCAGAACAAAACCCATGCGGTATTTCTGGACCAGGCGGTTAGCAAGGCCTACGCCGTCAAGGCGCTCACCACGCCGCTCACCGAGTTGCTGGACGGCGCACCTGTTGCGATAGAGACGGGGCTGTTCGAGTACGAGGGTGCGTTTGTCTGCGACGGGCTGGTGCTCAGACCCGTCGGCATCGGCCCCGGCCTGCGGGCGCAGCTGCGCGAGGACTTCAACCGGCTGCGCCAGTCGGGTCACTTCCTCATGCGCCCTGCAAGCGCTTGAGCAGGCGATCGCCCTCGGGGGTATCCAGATCAGGGTCGGTCAGGCCGAGTCAATGGTTTCCGCGTCAACGGCGTCATAGTCCTTGTGGGTGCCGACAAACCTCACGCAGACGATCTCCTTGATGTCAGCGGGCTGGGTCCGTGTGGCACTGTCAGCTTCCTCGTACCGAGCCTTGAGTGGCTGCTCAGCGTCGGGGTATCGCTCCCAGAAGGCCCGCAGGGTCGACACGGCAATCACTCGCATGGGTTGGAGCTTGGTCCCAAAACGGGACCATCGCAAGCTGCTTTTCGCGCCGCCATTCCACCGCTTCGCGCCGCATGGCTTGGCTTCGTCGCAAATCGAATGCAGGCGCCGCGCAGCGCTCACAAGATGCGCGCCTTTTCACCCCGCAGAGAGGCGCCCATGAAGCGCGATTGGATTGCCGTTGCAAGACTCAGTTTGCTCAGTTGCATGGGGGCGCTGCTGCACGCGGCCTCGCCGGCGCAGGTTGGCCTCGCGCCATTGAAAGTGCCCGGTGGGCCGCTGGAGCCGGCCACCACGCAGGTCGCCCTCTACTACCCCACCGCCGCAGAGGCCAAGCCAGTGGCCATGGGGCCCTTCACCGTCACCGGGGCCTTTCAGGCGGCACCAACGGCCACCGTGAAGGGCTTGATTGTTCTGAGCCACGGGACAGGCAGCACCGAGCGGGGGCACACGAGTTTGGCCCAAGCCCTTGCG
Source organism: Burkholderiales bacterium (assembly GCA_046317675.1). Classification (GTDB taxonomy): domain Bacteria; phylum Pseudomonadota; class Gammaproteobacteria; order Burkholderiales; family Burkholderiaceae_C; genus Inhella. Next base: position 15,536 of record JBKCVH010000224.1, on the reverse strand, counting down.
CAAGGCGGCTACCTGGTGGCCGCCCTGCGCCACCCCGGCGACAACTGGCAAGACACCTCTTTGCGCGACGGCCCTCAGGCCGGCGGCTACTTCTCGCAACGACCGCGCCAAGTCTCCAACGTGATCGACGCGGTGCTGCAAGACCCCCAGTGGAAAGCACGCATTGCGAGCGACCACCGTGGCCCGCGTGTGGGCGCGCTCGGCCACTCGGCCGGCGGCTACACCGTGTTGGCACTGGCCGGCGGCGAGCCAGACACCCTGCGCCTTGGCCAGCACTGCGCGGGCGAAGGCGCGACGGCCGACCCGATTTTTTGCGCCTTGGCCAAGGGCCTGCCCAGCACGCCCGGCGCCGCCCCAGCTTCTAGCCCGCCCGTCGCCGACGCCCGCGTGCGCGCTGTGGCCGCCCTCGCCCCCTTGGGCGCCGTGTTCACCGCCCAGTCGCTGGCCCGCATCACCGTGCCCACCCTGCTTTACGAAGCCGAAGGCGACCGCTTCTTGGTGCCGCGCTTTCACTCCGGCTGGGTGGCTCAGCACGTGCCGAACATCGAGCGCGTTGTGGTGCCCAAGGCCTGGCACTTTGCATTCATGGACACACCCACCATGCCCTTGCCATCACCCGATGGCCTCATCGGCGCCAACCCGCCGGGGTTCGATCGGGCGGCATTTTTGGAGGGCTTGGGGGCGGCGTTGACGACGTTCTTCGACAGGAGCTTGCAGTAGTGGAAGGCTGTGGCGGCTGCGGGCTAGCAGGCGGGCCTTGAGCGAGCCCTGGCGTTGAAGCACCTGCCGCTGCCGGGAGGGGTGGGGCGAACACAATCCGCCAAACTCAAGGAGCCCCTCTTGCCCTCTCCCAAGCTCGACCTGGCGCGCATCCGATCCGAGTTTCCTGCGCTCGCCTCCGGCACCGTGTTCCTCGACAACGCGGGAGGGTCCCAAGTGCTCGCCCGCGTCGCCAACCGGATCTCCCACTATTTGCTGCACGACAACGTGCAGCACGGCGCGAGTTACCTTGCCTCCCAGCAGGCAGGCGAACGCGTGCTGAGCGCCCGCCGTGCCATTGCGACCCTGGTCAACGCTGCCCACGACGACGAGATCGTCATGGGCCCATCGACCACGGCCCTGATCGGCACCCTGGTGGATGCACTCCGCCCGGGCCTGCAAGCGGGCGATGAAGTCATCGTCACCGAGTCAGACCACGAGGCCAACATCGGTGCGTGGGCAAGGCTCGCTCAAGTGGGCGTCGTCGTTCGAGTCTGGCCTGTCGATGTCCTGAGTCTGGGTCTGCGCCTTGAAGATCTAGACCCCCTCATCGGCCCCCGCACGAAGTGGATCGCCATGACCCACGCGTCGAACGTCCTCGGCACGGTCAACCCGGTGACCGAGGTCGCGCGCCGCGCCCACGCGGTTGGCGCGCGCCTGTGTGTCGACGCGGTTGCCTACGCGCCGCACCGGCTCGTCGACGTCCAGGCCTGCGAGGCCGATGCCGTCGTGTTCAGCTTCTACAAGGTGTTCGGCCCCCACTACGCCGTGCTGTGGGTCAAGCGCGATCTGCTGCTGTCGCTGCCCAGCCTCAATCACTTCTTCATCGGCCCCGACGTCATTCCCTACAAGCTGCAGCTGGGCAATGTGAACTACGAGTTGTCTTACGGCTGCGCCGGCATCGCCGACTACCTGAAGGATGTGGGCACGGAACTCGGCGCGCTGGGTGACGACCGCTCCCGCATGCAGACGGCCTTCGACGCATTCGCTCACCATGAAGATGCGCTCGCAGAACAGGTGCTGAGCTGGCTGCGCGACCGACGCGGCGTTCGCATCATCGGCCTGCCTTCGGTGGCGGCGGGAGAGCGCGTCCCAACGATCAGTTTCGTCGTCGACGGCCTCCAATCAGAGGCCATCGTTCGCCGGGTCGACGCGCATGGCATTGGCATCCGCTTCGGCGACTTCTATGCCAAGCGCCTGATCGAAGCCCTCGGGCTGCAGGCGTACGGCGGCGTCGTGCGAATCTCGATTGCTCACTACAACACGTCAGAGGAAATGGGCCAGCTGTTGATGGCTCTGGATGAGGCGCTGACCTGAATCCAATGGGGCGCTTGCGGCCGTAAACGCTCGACTCGGGCGACGCAGAGCGCCTTGTGATGCTTGTCCATGCATCACATTCGCATTACATTGCCGGCATGAAGACCTCCACCCTCCCGGCCGTGCGCGTCGAGCCCGCGTTGAGAAGCGATGCCGAGGCCGTCCTCGATGAAGGCGAATCGCTCTCCGATTTCGTTGCCTCTTGCGTGCGCGGCGGCGTCGCCTGGCGGCGTACGCAAGACGCCTTCCTCGCACGCGCCCGAGACGCTGTCGAGCGCTCTGAGCGCGAAGACAGCGGGATATCACCTCAGGAAGTGCTGCGGCAGATGGATGTCCGGCTCGAAGCCGCGCGTCAGCGACTGGCAGCAGGCAAGCCGAGCGCGGCACCTTGACCGTCTACCGCGTCGTCCTCGCCGAGGAGGCCGCTGAAGACTTGCTGCAGATCGAGGACTTCATGATCGAACGCGAACTCGCCAGCGCCACACCCGATCTCGACCTCGTGCGGCGCCTCAGGGACGCGGTCGACCGAGCCCTTCAACTGCTGGCGTTCTCACCGTACTCCTGCCGCAAGGCCGCTCGCGCCGTGAACGACAAGCAACGCGAACTGATCATCCCGTTCGGCAGCGCCGGACTCGTAGCGGCGTTCGAAGTCCGCAAAGAGGTGGTCCGCATCGGTGCCATACGGCATCAACTCGAGCAGGACTACCACTGATCGATCGGCACCATCGGTCATCGCCCGTTCATTCGCTTCGCAGCCGAGGGCTCTTGTCGGCCAAAACAAGTCTGCTACGTACGTCTGGCTGAGCTCGGCCGATCGCCACAGCGCTTGCGGTGCAGCGTGGCCGAGCCTTCGCCTACATCTCTTTGAACAACGGGGGCTCGATGGCAATGCGCCTGGCGCTGGAGCAGCCGACGCGCTTCCGCGCTGTGGCCGCCGCGTTGGCCAATGTGCCGGCACCGCAGAACTTCCAGTGCAAGGCTGCTGCGCAGACGCCTTCAATCATGATCCTCCACGGAACCAAAGACCCGCTCGTGCCCTATGCCGGTGGCGAGATCAACTTGCTGGGCCTGTTCTTCAAAGGCGGCCAGGTCATCTCCTCCGCCGCGTCGGCCCAGTCCTGCTCGGACCGCAACGCCCTCTCCGGCGCGCCACAAGTCAGGCGTGTTGAACAACCACGGTCGGACCCTCTAGGCCAATCAGCCAAAGCCGCTGAGGCGCTCCTTCATGTTGATGGCGCTGGAAAGCCGCCAGTAAGTCGAGCCAATCCACGATGCCGTCCAAGGTGTTCAAAGCGGCGGCCTTTCAGCACGCCGGGCTGCGCCTCAGCACCGCACTTGCGGTTTCGATTGGTCAAGGCCAACTCAAGGACCCCCTGGTGTCCGGATTGGCACTTCTGGAGCTTTCAATGACTCGTCTCTTCTTTTCTCGCCTGGCCGGGTTGCTCGCAGTCTGCTGCCTGAGTGGTGCTGCGGCCGCAGCGGACCGCCCTTGGTACCTGAGCCTCGATGCAGGGGTTTCGCGCGCCGGCGATCCCACTTTCGCCAATGGGCGCCTCACCACGCGCCCGGGCGCGGCGTTCGGCGGATCGATCGGTCGGCAACTGGGCTCGGATTGGCGCATCGAGGGTGCCGTGATGTACCGCAGCCACGGCGTCCGAGAGGTCAGCACGTCAGGCTTTGATCGCCGCCCCAACGACGCCGACTTGGCTTCACTGTTCCTCACGGTGAACGTCCTCTATGACTGGCCAGCCTTCAAACTGGGCCCGGCGAACGTCAGGCCCTATACCGGCTTTGGCATTGGCCGTGCCCAGGAGGTCGACACCGACCTCGCCATAGGCGGCGTGGAGCAAGAGTTCTCCGGGTCACGCAGCTCTCGACAGTTCTTGGCCGGGCTGCGCTGGGATTACGGAAGCCCGTGGACCGCGGAGTTCGGCCTGTCATTGGCCGATGCCGGACGCGTTCGTCTGGCCAGAACAGGCGGAGGGGCCCCAGTGGACTTGCGCTATCGCGCGACCACGGCGATCACCCGGCTGAGCTATCGCTTCTAAGCGCACAGGCCAAACCATCGAAAGTCCCATGGACAGGCCTGGCTTGGATCGCCATGCAGTTGACCCAACTCACATCATGAACAGACACACTCACCTCAACCCATCTCTTTCCAAGTTCCGCCAGGGCCCATGGAGCGGGGCATTCGGCCTGAAGCTCGCAGCGCTCGCCCTGCTGGCGGTGGCGGGCCAAGCAAAAGCCCAGCCCACGGACGAAGGCCGGACCCGCTACAGCGTGGGTGCGGCTGTGCTGCTGGACAAGGACGGCTACCGGGGCGTGGGGGCCGAAACCCTCGTCGTTCCCGGCCTCGCCATCCAGAACAAGTGGATCAATCTCTTTGGCCCGCAGCTCGACTTGCGACTGATCGGCAACGAGCAACGCAGTTGGTGGATTGGCCCACGCATCGAGTACCGATTCGACGGCTACGACATGGACGACGGGACCGTCTTCAAGGGCATGGCCAGCCGCAAGGGTGGCGTGTTCTATGGCCTGAGCGGCAGCATCGAACTGAGCGGCGACTTTGAGCTGGAAGCCGATTACGTCAAGGCAGCGAGCCGTCAGGGCGGCTTCGATCGTGGCGCAGTCGGTTCCTTGCAGTTGAGTCGGGCCTACCGCAGCGGGCCGTGGACGCTGATCCCTCGCATCGGTGTGGAGTACCAAAGCAAGCGCTACGTGGACTACTACTACGGCGTGCGCCCGGGCGAAGCCGCGGCTGGGCGCCCCGCTTACGAGGGCAAGGCCACCTGGAGCCCTGAAGTCGGCCTCCTTCTGCGCTGGCAGGCGACGCAGCGCCAGTCCGTGTTCGCCAACCTCAACTACGAGCGCTACGCCCGGGCGATACGGAGCAGTCCCTTGATCAACGCCAGCGGCATCCCTCAGGTGGTGTTTGGCTACCAGATCGTCCTGAACTGAGCCCCTTCATGCCCGTCACCAACGCCCCCGGGGCTGCGCTACGCTGGCCACCATGAATCGCATCCTTCTGGTTGAAGACCATGCGGCCATGCGCGAGTTGGTGGCCCAAGAACTTCGTCAAGCCGGCATCGCGGCCGATGCCGTGGGCCGAGTCAGCGAGGCCGAGGCCTGCCTGGCGCAGGTGCGGTATGCCGCACTCGTGCTCGACCGCGGGCTGCCGGAGGGCGATGCACTGCCCTGGCTACAGCGCCTCCGGGCCCGGCAGGTGTTGGTGCCCTGCCTGCTCCTCACGGCGCGGGATGCCCTGCATGACCGCGTTGATGGCCTGGAGGCGGGCGCCGATGACTATCTGGCCAAACCCTTCGAGCGCGATGAACTGATCGCTCGCGTGCGGGCCCTTCTGCGCCGGCAAAGCGCTTGGGTCGCGAGTGCACCGCAATGGGCTGGGCTGGTGGTCGACCCGATCGGCTCGCGCCTCAGTCATGGTCGTTCGAGTGTGAACCTGGCGCCGAGCGAACTGCAGTTGATGCTGGTGCTGGTGCGCGCCGACGGCAAGGTCGTCCGCCGGGGTGCGCTGGAAACCGCAGCCTGGGGCCTCACCGAGCCTGTCGGGGCGACCGCTCTGGATGTGGCACTCCATCGCCTGCGCCGCAAGCTGGAACTGCTGGGCAGCACGGTGCGTTTGGTCAACACCAAAGGCGTTGGCTACTCGCTGGAACAAGGGGGCAAGTCCGAAGGGGAGCAAAGTGCGGTGGCCAATTAAGCTCAGGCCGGCAAGCCAAGCCAGCGCACCAGCCCGCACGCCAAGCCTGGCGCTCAGGCTGGCCATGGGCTTCACACTGGCCTTTGCCTCGACCGCACTCTTGGTGGTCGGTGTGCAAGCCTTGCTGGCCGAGCGCTTTGGTCACTTGGTCACCCGCATGAGCATGGAGGGGCAGACCGAGGACCTCTTCGACGGATTCGTTCTGGACGCCCAGAACCGCGTGGTGGGCGTCAAGCTCGAGCCGGACGATGCCGTGGGCTTCGACGACTTCTTCGCCAATCTCAAATTTCGGGTGTTGGACGAATCCGGGCAAGTCGTTGCCAGCAGCGAGGCCGACCACCGCTCCTTACTGCCCGGCCGCGCCGTCGCCGAGCAAGCCGGCTACTTCGGCATCCAACGATTCGACGGAAGCAACTTCTTTGTTGGCGCTTGGGAGCGAAAGGTGCATGGCCGGCCCTACACCCTGCAGCTGGCGCGAAGTGACCGGTTCGAGCTCTTGGCCCGCGAGGCCTTGACGCCCGCCATCACCGACACGGTCGCGCTCCTGGGCACCTTGTCGGCACTGATTTTTGCGTTGGCAAGCGCCCTGGCCGTCAGGTCGGTGCTGAAGCCCATTCGAGCGGTTGAAGCGGCGGCTCGCAACGTGGGCGGCCGCAATCTCGCGGCCCGCTTGCCGGAGGACGGCATGCCGGCGGAGATCCGGCCTTTAGTCCAAGCCTTCAACGGGGTGCTCCAACGACTCGAAGGTTCGTTTCAGCAGCAGGAGCGCTTCATCGCCAACGCCGCGCATGAGTTGAAGACGCCGCTGGCCCTGGCGCGGGCCCGGGTCCAAGCCGGACTCGATATCGAAGGCGCTCGTGAACGCTTGCTCTTGGAGCTGGACGCCATGGGCCGCCAAGTCCAGCAAATGCTGCAACTGGCCCAGGTGTCCGATGCCCAAGCGATGCGACGAAGCACGGTGCGGCCTCTGCAGGTCGCGCGCGAAGTCCTGGATCACTTGGCCTTCAAGGCCGATCGCTCGGACGTCACCCTGCACTTCCAAGAGCCGCCGGGCGAAGTGAACCTCGAGGCCGACCCCGGCGCCCTCTTCGTGCTGCTGAAGAACCTGGTCGAGAACGCACTCGACTTCTCGCCAACGGGCTCGCAAGTTCTTTTGCAGATGGACGAGACCGGGCTGCGCGTCGACGACCAAGGCCCCGGGGTGCCGGCAGAGCACCGTGCGCAGGTGTTTGAGCGCTTCTGGCGTGCTCCCGGTCAGTCGCGTCAGGGCTCGGGGTTGGGGCTTGCGCTGGTGCGTGAAATCGCCATCGCCCACGGCTGGCGCGTCGAGTGCGGCGACTCCGCATCCGGCGGCGCCTCATTCCGAGTTCGTTGGCAAGCCTGAGCGAAGGGCGGTCCCTCAGCCCCTTAGCCCCTTAGCCCCTCAGCCCCTCAAGGCTTCACAGCCCCCAAGTGCTGCAACCAAAAGCGCTCGTACTTGCGGTGCCAGCCCACGGTCTTGACCGCGCCACCCATGCCGTGTTCGCCGTCCGGGTCCAAGAACAAATCCACCAGGGCTTCTTTGCCGGATTCGAGCAGCACGCGGTAGACGTTCACCGTGTCTTGGTAGAGCACGTTCGGGTCCAGCATGCCGTGCACCAGCAGCAGGGGCTTCTTGAGTGCGGGCGCCATGGGCAGTAGGCTGAACTTGCGCAGGTTGGGCTTGCTGCGGTCTACCTTGCCGATGGTGCGGCCGCTGTACCAGCTGTTGTAGTTCTCCCATTCGGTGGGGCCGGCGCCGGCAATGCCGGCGGCGAAGAGTTCGGGCTCTTTGAACATCGTGTACTGGGTTTGGAAGCCACCAAAGCTCCAGCCGTTGAGGCCCACGCGGGCGCCGTCCACGCCGTGCTTGGCCACCAGGTGGGCGTGCAGGTCTTGCAGGTCTTCGGTTTGCGGCTGGCCCACTTGCTCCCAGTTGGCGCCGCTGAAACGGAGGCCGTAGTTGCAGTGGCCTCGCGTGTCGATGCTTACGGTGACGTAACCGTGGCGGGCGGCCATGTACTGGTTGAACAGGTAGCCGGTGGGCTGGAAGCTGTCGGTCTCCACGGTGTGGCGGTCGTTCAAGGGGCCGCCATAGATGTAGACGATGGCCGGGCGGCGGTCGCTGGCTTTCCAGCCGGCGGGCTTGAACCAGTAAGCATGCAGCAGGTCGCCGTGGCGGTTCTTGAAGCTGAAGCGCTCGGGGGTTTGCAGCGGCAGCTTGTTCCAGGCGGGGTCGTGGCTGTCGGTGAGCACTCGCGGCGCCTGCCCGGCTTGCAGCAGCTTGAGTTCGGGGCGCGCGGCCCAGTTGCCGGCCACGGCGGCGGCAAAGCGGCCGTCCTTCGAGACGGCGGCGTTGCGGTGGTAGTCGGGCGCTTGGCCTAGGGCCGTCATGGTGCCGTCGTTGATGGCCACGCGGTACACATTCATGGCCGCGAAGTCATCGCGGTTGGCCAGCACGAACAGGTCTTTGCTGTCCGGGCTGAAGCCCAGCACGGTGTGGGCTTCGAAGTCGCCTTTGAGCACCGGGCGCAGCGCACGGCTGGCCACGTCCATCAGGTAGGGCTGGCGGAAGCCGGCTTCGTCCAGCTGCAGCACGAGCTGCTTGCCGTCGGGCGTGAACTGCGGGCGCAGCACGCTCACCACTTCATGGCCCACGTCGCCTCGGCGCTCCAGCACCACTTCCGGCTTGGCGCTTTCATCGGCCGTGCCCATGTAAACGCGCAGCAGTTCTTTCTCGCGCTCCCAGGTGCTGAAGGCGTAGCGGCTGCCGTCCTTGGTCCAGGCAATGGGGCTGAGCTCGAACCAGACATCGCCGCCGTTGTGGGTGAACACGGGGGCAGGCTGCTTGGCCGGCAGTTCGCCCAGCTGCGGCACCTTGCGGATGTAGATGGCCAGCGGCTGCTGCATGCGCTTGTCGTCGGGCACTTCGCGGTCCACCTTTTTGGCGGTGGCAAAGCGTTCGCCGTAGTTCATGATTTCCACTTGGCGGCCGGGCCTCGGGGGCGGCTTGCCTTCTTCGCCTAGGGGCGCGCGGGCGGTGAGCGCCATCCAGCGGCCGTCTTCGCTCAACGTGGTGGCGTCGATCTTGTACTTGCGCTCGGCGTCGTCGGGGTGGACTAGGTCGCGGTTCAGCACTTGGGCGCCGGCAGCGGCAAAGCGGCTGCGCAGCAGGCGGCCTTCGTCTAGGTAGATGAAGCCTTGGTCGCCCGGGGTGAAGGCAATGGCGCGCAGGTTGCGCTGGGTCACCACCAGGGGTTCAAAGCGTTCGCTGCCGGCTTGCCAGCGCAGCAGGCTGCCGCGGTACTGGAAGATGAGTTCGTCGCGCTCGTGCGCCCACACGAACTGGGCCACGCCGGGGTAGAGGTCGGTGGGCTTGAGCTTTTGCTTGGCGAGCTTCTTCTTGAGCTCGTCGCGCCATTCCCAGTCTTCCTTTTTGAGGGTGGCGTCTGCCGCCGCTAGGGTTGGAGCTGGGCTTGCAGCGGCCGAGGCTGCGGGGGCCGGCGGCAGCGGTTTGCCGGCGCGCTTGGCGGCCAGTTCGGCCATGGCGCGCTTCTCGGCCTCGGCTTCCAACTTGTCGGCGGCCTTCTGGGCGTCGTCCTTGAGCTTCTTCTCCGCCGCTTCTTTCTTCAGCACTTCAATGGCGGCCTTTTCCCACTGCGCCAAGTCCACCTTGGCACCCTGCAGGTAAGCCACCTCGGCTTCGGTTTTGGCCTGCTCGTCATCCCACTCCTTTTGGCGCTGCGCACGCTTCAGGTCAAAGCGCTGCAAGTCCTCGGGGCTGTCGAAGCTGGCCATGAGCTGGCGCGAGGTGATGCGCTGCGTTTTGCCGGTGCGGGTGTCGTGCACATGCAGGTCGCCGCCCGGCTCGCCAAAGGGGTTCCACAGGTAGGCGAGGTAGCGGCCACTCTTGCTGAAGGCCGCCTCACGCGCCGGATCGCCCCGGTAGGGCTGGGCGCGGAACAGTTGCTCCAGGGTCAGCGCTGCGGCCGCTGTGCTCTTGTCTGCCGAGGCCGGCTGCGTTTGGGCTTGGCCGTTGCTGGCCAGCGCCAACATCAAAGAAGCAATCAGCGCGGTGTGGCGCAGGGAATGTCGATTGAACATGGGCGCTGGTGCAGAGCATGGGGTGGCGAAGGGGCGCACTTTAGGGAGCCCCTGGGCGCCTGCGAAAAGGCATGGGGTGGCTTTTGCAAGCTGGCGCGCTGTGAGACGCTCGACCCCCTTGCCACACCACGGGAGAACCGCCTTGAGCCAGATGAAAGCGCCCGGTGTTCAAGAGCATCAACGTGCGGCGCATCATGGTCATCTTGGAAGAGAGTTGCCGCTTGACGGTGAAGGCCAAGATCAGCAACTTCTTGACCAGCATCTGAAAGCGCGGCGGCCTGGGCGAGACGATGACGCCCGTGGGCGTGCTGGAGGGCATCCTTCGGGTCACCGTGCTGGCGGCCATCAGCCGGCCGGCGGAGTTCATCGAGATCACTTTTCAGCAGCCGATGCAGAAGGGCTGAGTTCAAGCTGCGCCTTGGCGCATGCTTTGAAGGCAGGCTAACTCGCGGCTTCTGGACTTGCCATCCGTGTCGCGTCAAGCCGCTTGCTGATCGTGTGCGAAGCGTGCCCGCGCGGACGATCTGGAATCGTCGCGATGCACGTGTATCCGCATTTCTCGTAGAAGGGGCGGGCTTGCCAGCTGGTGGTCTCGACCAGTGCGATCTGGCAGTCGCTCTCGCGCGCGAAGGCCTCCGCACGGGCCAGCAAAGCGCGCCCCGCACCCTGTCCGCGCAGGGCGTCAGACAGCCAAAGCAGTTCAATGTGCAAGGTGTTCCAGTAGCAGGCGGCGCGAATTCCCCCAATGGCATCGCCCTCTTCGTTCCGCACGAACACGAAGAAGCGCACTTCGGCCTCGATGGGTTCAAGCCCTGGGATTTGCGCGTGGTTGAAGCTGACGATGCCGGCGCTGATTGCGGCTGCATCTTTGGGTGCGGGGCGCGTGGTGAGCTCGATCTCCATGGGCATGCAGTATGGCGTGGCGGTTTGGAGCGCTGTGCGGATCGGCGGTAGCGGTAGCGGCACCGGCCCCGAAGCCCATGTACCCCCAAGGATGCGGCGAGCGCGCGGCTCAGGGTGTGGAGCAAGGGCATGGCAAACCTCGTTGAAGGGAATCGAGGTGGTCCACTCTTCGCTCCGAAGCTTTAGGACATTTAAAGATCAGGGGCCCGGAGGCCCTTGCTCGCCCTCAAGTCTTTGGGCGGTGATGCCGCCTTACTGCTCAGGCCTACGCCCGCTTCGGCAGCACCCAATTCGGCCGGGCAAAGTGGCAGGTGTAGCCGTTCGGGTGCTTCTCCAGGTAGTCCTGGTGCTCCGGCTCGGCCTGCCAAAACTCAGCAACCGGTGCCACTTCGGTGACCACCTTCCCCGGCCAAATGCCGGAGGCGTCAACATCTTGGATGGTGTTGACCGCTTCGAGCCGCTGGGCTTCGGAGCAGAAGTAAATGGCCGAGCGGTAAGCGGTGCCGCGGTCGTTGCCTTGGCGGTTCGGGGTGCTGGGGTCGTGGATTTGGAAGAAGAACTCCAGCAGGCGCCGGTAGCTCATCACCGCCGGGTCGAAGACGATCTCGATGCCTTCAGCATGGGTGCCGTGGTGGCGGTAGGTGGCGTTGGGCACATCGCCACCGGTGTAGCCCACGCGGGTGGACAGCACGCCGGGCATTTTGCGAATCAAGTCCTGCATGCCCCAGAAGCAGCCCCCGGCCAGAACGGCGCGTTCTGTTGTCAGCTCGGTCGTCATGTCAGCGCTCCTCGACTTGGTTCAGGAACTCGCCATAGCCTTCGGCTTCCATGTGGTCGCGGTGCACGAAGCGGAGCGAGGCGGAGTTGATGCAGTAGCGCAGCCCGCCGCGGTCGAGCGGGCCATCGGGGAAGACGTGGCCCAGGTGCCCGTCGCCATGGGCGGAGCGAACCTCGATGCGCACCATGCCGTGGCTGGTGTCACGCACTTCGGTGACGTAAGCCGGCACGATGGGCTTGGTGAAGCTGGGCCAGCCGCAGCCGGACTCGAACTTGTCGGCGGAAGCAAACAGCGGCTCGCCGGAGACGATGTCGACGTAGATGCCGGGCTCATGGTTGTGCAGGTACTCGCCGGTGCCCGGCCGTTCCGTGCCGTTTTGCTGCGTCACGCGGTACTGCTCGGGGGTGAGCTTGGCAAGGGCTTCGGGGGACTTGGTGTAGGTCTTCATGGCGTCTGCTTTGCGGGGGTTTCGGGCGGTTGCAGGTGGGGGACGGGTGCAGTGTCTCCACCGGTTTGCTTCAGTCGGCGGCGGCGCTCAAAAATTACTGGGGCAAATGAGGTTACTCGGCTCGGCAGAGCTTGGTGCGGGTAGGCACAGCCGCGCCGCTATCCTCGGCCCATGTACCAAGCGTTCTTCGGTCTGGAGGCCGAACCGTTCTCGATTTCGCCCGATCCGCGCTTTCTCTACATGAGCGAGCGCCACCGCGAGGCATTGGCGCACTTGCTCTACGGCGTGCAGGGCGGCGGGGGCTTTGTGCTGCTAACGGGCGAGATTGGCGCGGGCAAGACCACGCTGTGCCGTTGGTTCATGGAGCAAGTGCCCGAGCGCTGCCAGCTGGCCTATGTGTTCAACCCGGTGCTGTCGGTGCTGGAGTTGCTGCAAACCGTGTGCGACGAGTTCCACATCGAGGTGGAGGCTCGCAACCCCGATGGCAGCCTGACGGTCAAAGACCATGTGGATGCGCTGAACCAGTTCCTGCTGGCTGCCCATGCGCAAGACCGCGTGTGCCTGCTCATCATTGACGAGGCGCAGAACCTCTCCATGCAGGTGCTGGAGCAATTGCGCCTGCTCACCAATTTGGAGACGAACCAGCGCAAGCTGCTGCAGATCATGCTGATTGGCCAGCCCGAGCTGCGGGGCATGCTGGCGCAGCCGCAGCTGGAGCAGCTGTCGCAGCGGGTGATTGCCCGCTACCACCTGGAGGCGCTGACCGAGGCCGAGACCCGCAGCTACCTGCGGCAGCGGCTGCGGGTGGCAGGCGCGCACGGGCCGCATTTGTTCAGCAGCAGCGCGGTTCAGCGCCTGCATGCGCTGGCGGGCGGCGTGCCCAGGCGCATCAATTTGATTGCCGACCGCGCCCTGCTCGGCGCCTTCTCCAAGGGCAAGCGGGTGGTGAACGGCAGCATCGTGGAGCAAGCGGCGGCAGAGGTTTTGGGGCCGGAGCGCGCGCCGCTGCTGCATAAGGCGGCGGTGCAGCAGCCGGGCAGCAGCTCCAGCACGCGCTTGGTTTGGGCGGCCGGCCTGGGCGCCTTGGGTGGTGGGGCTTTGATCGCCGCCTTGGTGGGGGCTTGGCAAGCCGGTCGCAACAGCGCGCCGCCAGCCCAACCCGCCGTGGCCACGGTGGCGGCCTTGCCCAAGGCCGCCAGTGCGCCGCCGGTGTTGGCCGCTTTGCCGCCGCCGGTGGCCAAACCGGCCAGCGCACCGGAGCCGCCCAGCTCGAACCTGGACACCGCCACCGCGCAGCGCCTGGCGGCCTTGCCGCGCAATGAATCCACCGCCTTGACCGAGCTGGCCTCGGCCTGGGGCGTGTTCGCCAGCCAAGAAGAGCCCTGCGCGGTGGCGCTTCGCGCGCAGGTGCGCTGCTTCCGGGGCAAGGGGCAGCTCAGCCTCTTGCGCAAGCTCGGCCGCCCGGCGGTGCTGACCTTGGTGGACGGCGCAGGGCGCCCGGTCTACGCGCCCTTGATGAGCCTGAAAGGCGACATCGCCCAAGTGCAAGTGGGCGGCGAGCTGCAAAGCTGGCCCTGGCCCGTGCTCGAAGGCCTGTGGCGCGGCGACTTCACCACCTTGTGGCGCACCCCGCCCGGCTACCAGCACAACCGCCCCATTGCCGAGACGGATGAGACCGGCCGCTGGGTGGCAGCGCAGTTGGCGCAGCGGCCTGATGCCCAGCCCGCGCAACCGCTGCGCGTGCAAGTGCGGGCCTTGCAGGCTGCGGTGGGCTTGCCGACCAGCGGCCGGGCAGGCCCCATGACCTTGATGCAGTTGAACCGAATCGCTGGCGTGAGCGAACCCAGCCTGAGCCCCACGCCATGAGACTCCTTGCCCTGTTGACGTCCACACGCCGAACGCATGTCCTACATCCTTGACGCCCTTCGCCGCGCCGACGCCGAGCGCGAAGGCGCCGCGGTGTCGCCCCTGGCCCGTGCGCCGGCCGAGCCCCTGGACGACCTGCTGGACGAAGAACCGGCGGCGGAGCCCCGAACCGCGCCGCGCAAAGCGCTTTGGCTCGGTGGCGTGTTGGGCCTGCTTGGCCTGCTTTCCCTGCTGGCATGGTGGGTTGGGTCCGGTCAAGAACCGCCCTTGGTGGCGGCAGCGCCACCCCAAATCCAAACTCAGTTGCCCGCGCCGAGCCCGGCCCCCGTTGCGGTTCCTGCCGCGCCGGTCACAGCCCCGGTCACAGCCCCACCCGCGCCAGCCAGCCGCGCTGTGCTTCCACCTCTCACGGAGCCGCCCCGCGTGGCCCCGGCGCCGATCCTTGAGAAGCCACCCGTGCGCAGCGCAGTGGCCCCGGCGCCGCCGCCGCCTGAACCCAAAGCAAGCGCGGCCCTAGACGCCGCACCACCGCCCGCCCTGGCCCAACTGCCCGAGGCCTTCCGGCGCAGCCTTCCAGCGGTTCGGATATCCGGCTCCACCTACTCACCGCTGCCTTCGGCACGCATGCTCATCGTGAACGGGCAGGTGCACCAAGAAGGCGGCGAGCCAGCACCGGGTTTGAAGATCCGCGAGATCAAGCTGCGCTCTGCCATCTTGGAGTACGGCGGGCAGCGATTCGAAGTGGGCTTCTGAGACACACACAGCGCTGAGAAGCGCTGGCGCCGCTCACTGCAAATGGCCGGTCTTGACGAGGATGGTGCAACCCTCTTGGCTGAAAGGTGCGTGCTGGCTCATGTGCGGGCTGCGCAGCCAGTGGCCGGCCGGGTAGCGGCCGTGCTCGTCTTCGAACACACCGCTCAGCACAAAGATCTCTTCGCCCCCCCAGTGCTGGTGCCGCTGGAAGCGCGTGCCCGGCGCCCAGCGCACCAAGGCGGTGTTTTGCGTGCCGTGGCTGTACAGCGGCAGCACTGAAAGGCCAGGCACCAAGCCCGGGCGCCAAGCGGCGGCTTGGGTGTCCACCACCACGCGCTCCAAGTCGTCCGGCGCCAGGTGGCGCAGCTTCACCCACAACAAGCAGCCGGTGCTGGAGGCCGGGGCATGGGCCGAGCCGGGTGGGTTCTTGATGTACGTGCCCGGGCCGTACTGGCCGAACTCGTCCTCGAAGACGCCTTCGAGCACAAAAAGCTCCTCCCCGCGCTCGTGCGTGTGGGGGCTGAAACGGCTGCCCGGCGCATAGCGAACGATGGAAGTGGCGCGCGCCTGCTCGCCGCCATCGCGTTCCAGCATGCGGCGCTGCACGCCTGGCATGGGGGAGTCGTGCCAATCGAGGGTGCTGCTGTCCACAAGGGCGCGCCGGTTCAGGTCGGGATGGATCAACAAGTTCTTCATGGGTCAAGCTAGCAGTTGCTAGGCGTTCTGCAGGCCGGAGTGCGGCAGGTCAAGCTCCGCTGTTCGGTTCAAACAAAGTCGCCGCAATGCTGCCGCAACTTCCAGACGCGATCTTGCAGGGTGGGCTTGCAGGGTGCGCCATGAAAACTGGAGAACGCGCGCACCTGCGAGTC
>JBKCVH010000223.1:0-2907 GCA_046317675.1 Burkholderiales bacterium | reverse complement strand
CACCAGCGCCGGCCAATGCCACAGGTAGAGCGAGAACGAAAGACCGCCGATCCAGCGCAGCGGCCGCCAGCTCAAAGCGCGAGACAGATCGGTATCGCCTTGGCTGCCGCTGTAAATCAACATCGCCGTGCCCAAGCATGGCAGCAGCGCGGCAACGCCAGGAAATGGAAGGTCAGAGCGCAGCAGCGCAAAGCTGGCCAACACAGTGGCAAGACCGAGCCAAGCCATGCCGCGCCGCCAAGACAAAGCAGCCGTTTGCAAGCGCCCCGAGGCTTCTTGGTTCATGCGCCATGCCAGCCAGGAGCCCACCATCAGCTCAAAGGTGCGGGATAGGGCCGAGTAGAAGGCAAGCGAGCCCTCCCAGCGCAACAGCCACTGGCTGTAGGCGAGCGACGCCAGCCCAATGCCCGCCAGCGCCCAAGGAAGGAGCGGCTTGGCCCAGCGCCAAAGCGCCGCCAGCAACAGCGGGAAGACGATGTAGTACTGCTCTTCCACCGCCAACGACCAGGTATGGAGCAGCGGCTTGAGGTCGGCCGCCGTGCCGAAGTAGTCGGTGGTGCGGTGAAGCTCCAGGTTCGAAAGGAACAAGCTGGTGGCGCCCAGGAGGCGTGCGTGCTCTTGCAGCGCCTGCGGGCTCAGCATCAGTAGCGCCAGGGGCAGCGTGAGCGCCAGCATCACGAACAGCGCCGGAAAAATGCGCCGGATGCGGGCTGCGTAAAAGCCAGCCACGCTGTAGCTGCCAGCCTGCAAGCGCTGCAGGAGCAGCAGCGTGATCAGGTAGCCGGAGATGACGAAAAATACGTCAACCCCGACGAAGCCGCCCGGCAAGGCGCTCGGCCACGCGTGGTAGACCACCACCGGCACGATGGCCAGCGCACGCAGGCCCTCGATGTCAGGGCGGAACTTCACGTCGGGCTGGGCTTAGGCGGCAGTGGTCAGGGCTGCAGACAGCGCAGCCACCACTTCGTCCATTTGCGCTTCGCTCAGGTCCGCACTCATGGGCAAGCTCATGACCATTTGGCTGGCCGTCGTGCTGTGCGGGCAGCAGTCGGGGCAGCAGTACTTGGCATAGGCCGGCTGCAAGTTCAATGGCTTGGGGTAGTGCACGGCGGTGGGAATGCCAGCGGCCTTGAGCCGCTCTTGCACGGCCTCGCGGTTGGCAATGAACACGGTGTACTGAGCCCACACGCAGTCGCGGTCGTCGCGCACGGCCAGCAGGCGCAAGCCCTTGGCGACCAAGGCTTGGAGATGGTCGCGGTAGCGCTGGCCGAGCTTGAGGCGCTGCTCAATCTCCCAATCAAAGCGCTCCAACTTGCCCAGCACCACGGCGCATTGCAAGGTGTCCATGCGGCCGCCCACGCCCACGCGGGTGTGGGTGTAGCGGGCGCTTTGGCCATGGATGCGGATCTCGCGGCAGGCCTGGGCCAAGCGATCGTCGCTGGTGAAGATGGCGCCACCGTCGCCGTAGCAACCGAGAGGCTTGCTGGGGAAGAAGCTGGTGCAGCCGAAGGTGCTGAGGTTGCAGCTTTTGCGTGCCTGCCCGCCGCCGGGCCGCCCCAAGGCGGGCGCGCCCCCTTGGGGGGCAGCCGTCGTACTCGAGAGCGTGGGGGCTCCCCAATAAGTGGCGCCGAAGCTTTGAGCTGCGTCTTCAATGACGGGCAGCCCGTGGCGTGCGGCGATGGCATTGATGGCGTCCATGTCAGCCACCTGCCCATAGAGGCTGACCGGCATGATGGCGCGGGTGCGCGGGGTGATCTTGGCTTCGATCAACGAGGCGTCGATGTTGCCGGTATCGGGCTCAATGTCCACGAAGACCGGGTTGCCCCCGGCCAGCACGATCATTTCAGCGGTGGCGGCGAAGGTGAAGGGGGTGGTGATGACTTCGTCGCCCGGCTGGATGTCGAGGGCCATCAAGCAGATCAACAAGGCCTCGGTGCCACTGGCCACGGTGATGCAGTGCTTGGCGCCGGTGTAGGCAGCCAGTTGAGCCTCTAGCTCCTTGACTTCAGGCCCAAGGATGTACTGACCGTGGTCGAGCACTTTCTGGATGCGAGCATTGATGGTTTCGCGCAGCGCGCCGTACTGCGACTTGAGGTCGATGAAGTCCATGGCTCAGATCAAGGTGAGTGTGTCGTGGTCAAGGCGATAGCGGTCGCCGGTGTGCGGGCAAGTCGCTTCCAGTGTCGTGTTGCTGCTGGCCGGCAGCGGCAGGCGCTCGCCGTAGCGGCTCATCCAACCGATGCGACGAGCGGGCACACCCACCATCAAGGCAAAGTCGGGTACGTCCTTTTGCACCACGGCGCCAGCGCCGATGAAGGCGTAACGGCCCAAGGTGACACCGCACACGATGGTGCAGTTGGCGCCCAAAGTGCTACCTTGGCGCACCAAGGTGCGGCGGTATTCCGCCTTGCGGGCCACGGCAGAACGCGGGTTGTAGACGTTGGTGAAAACCATGCTCGGGCCGCAGAAGACGTCTTCCTCCAGGGTCACCGCGTCATAGACCGAGACGTTGTTCTGGATCTTGCAGTTGTCGCCGATGCTGACGTCATTGCCCACAAAAACGTTTTGGCCGAACGAGCAACGGGCGCCAATGCGCGCGCCGCTGCTGATGTGCACGAAGTGCCAAACGCGGCAGTCGTCGCCAAGCTGGGCGCCTTCGTCAACGATGGCGCTGGGGTGAATGGTGGTGGGCATCTTCTTGGCAGGTTCTTAGTGCGTTGAGTCGTCGGCGGCCATGTCTGGCGTTGCTTCGGCGGCGATGTAGAGGTACAGCGCAACCAACTGTTCCTCCGCCTCTGGAGCGAAGGCAAGGCGATAGCTCATCGCACCTTGGCATGCTCGGCGGCAAGCCGTGCTCGCAATTGATCAACCGAAATGGCGAGGGATGGGTCGGCTTTGAGCGCGTCA
>JBKCVH010000222.1:0-4504 GCA_046317675.1 Burkholderiales bacterium | reverse complement strand
CGGAGCCCCCGAGGAAGAAAAGCGTGCTTAGCGAGCGCGCTTGCCGGTCACATAGACCGTTTCAAACTGGGTGACTTCTTGTGCGCCGGCTGCCGTCACCACAACGGTGGGCAGGCGGGTGATCTCGGGGGCTTCAGCGGTGCTGGCGTTGTAGGCCATGGCGGCGGGCAACAGGCTCATGCCGATCATGACGGCGAGGGTGGCGCCGGAGGCGATGCGGGACAGGGTGCTGCGGGTGTTGAAGGCGTTGGTCATGGTGTTTCTCCTGGGGGCTGGGTGAAAGGGTTTTGGCTTGCGATGTCTGGACTTTGCTCGCTTGCCTTCCCTCGCGACTGCGGCTTGCGATGGGCTGTCAAAGCGCGCGATGAAGCTCCGAAATGGGCGCTTGATCGGTGCCCCTTAGCATCTCGCCATGGCCTACCGCTTCGCCGCCGATGCCGTGTTGCTCCTGCATGGCGCCTTCATCTTGTTCGCCGTTTTGGGCGCACTGCTGGCGCTGCGTTGGCCCAGGATGCTGTGGCTGCAAATCCCCGCCTTCCTGTGGGCCACTTTTGTGATGGCAAGCGGGCGTATCTGCCCCTTGACGCCGCTTGAAAACGCGTTGCGCCAGAAGGCTGGCGAGGGCGGCTACGCCGGTGGATTCATCGAGCATTACCTCTTGGCGGCCATCTACCCCGATGGCTTGACGCGGGGCGTGCAGATCGGCCTGGGGCTGGCGGTGTTGCTCGTCAATTTATGCATCTACGTTTGCCTCTTGCGGAGCCGCCGGCGGCGCGCTGCGTCGTCACCCGTTTCAGAGTGCTGAAGCCCCAAAGGCAAAGGCCCGCCAGGCATGGCCTGGCGGGCCTTTGTTCGGAGCCCCCGAGGATGAAGGAGGCTTTAGCTGGCGCGCTTGCCGGTCACGTAGACCGTCTCGAATTGGGTGACTTCTTGAGCGCCGGCGGCGGTCACGATGACCCTGGGCAGGCGGGCAACCGTTGCGGCTTCGATGGCGTCAGCCTTGTAGGCCATCGCGGCGGGGATGGCGCTCATGCCGGCCATCACGGCCAGGGTGGCCACGGAAGCCAAGCGGGAGAGGGTGTTGCGGGTGTTGAAGGTGTTGGTCATGGTGCTTCTCCTGGGGGTTTGGGTTTGGGCTTGTGGCCGAGGCGTTTGGGCTTGCGATGGGTGGACTGTGGTGGAGCCCTGCCAACTGCGCCAGCGCACTGCGATGAATTGCTGGAGCGTGCGATGAGCCGCCGAAAAGCCTCCGCCATTGGCGTCAAGCCGGATCCCCTTGGCCTTAGTTCATGCCCACAATGCCCCCATGAGCGACACCCCCAAGCCCCTTGACACCCGCCGCGCGCTGCGCGAAGTGCTGATTGAGCTTCGCCAGGAGTTGCCGGATCGCCACGAGCGCGCCATGCGAATCCAGGAGGTGCTGCGGGTTTGGCTCTTGCAGCGCAAGGAGCAGCGCATTGGCGCCTACTGGCCCATCAAGGGTGAGTTCGACCCATTGCCGGCGCTGTACCGCTGGGGCGAAGACCATCCGGAGCGGCGCATTGGCTTGCCCGTCAAGCACAAGGACACCGGCCTGCTCAGCTTCCACGTTTGGTACCCCGGCTGCCCGATGGAAGAGGACGCCTTTGGCATCTTGAAGCCCAAAGACACCGAAGCCTTTGAGCCGGAGTTGCTGCTGGTGCCCTGCCTGGGTTTTGGTGCTGGTGGCCTGCGCGTGGGCTACGGCGGCGGCTTTGTGGAGCGCACCTTGCGTGCGCGGCAGCCCCGTCCGGTCACGGTGGGGCTGGCCTTCAGCGTGAGCTGGGTGCCCGGTTTGCAGGCCATGGTGGACGACCAGCCGCTGGATGCCATCCTCACCGATGAGGGAGCGGCCTGGGAGGCCTGATTCAGTTCATCGCGGCAATGCGAGCCACCTTGGCCAACACGGCCTGATCCCTGGCCTGCATGGGCTCGGCACGCGGTGTCGGTGTGTCCTAGAACGCGGCGATCGCCCAAGGGGCGCGGCCGGCACAAGCTTTACTCATGCCGCCCACGCCTAGCCCTTGGCGCGGTACAGCGCGCACAGCTTGTGCCCATCGGGGTCTCGCACATAGGACAAGTGCAAGGCGCCCAGGCTGCCCTCGCGCACACCCGGTGGGTCTTCAATTGACAGGCCACCGTGGGCGACGGCCACGTCGTGAAACTCTTTGACCTGCTCTGGCGACTGGCACTTGAAGCCAATGGTGCCGCCATTGGCCACGGTGGCGGCTTTGCCGTCAATCGGCTCGGTCAGGCAAAAGGTGCTGCCGTCGTGGCGGTAGAACAGGCGCACATGGCCGGTGCTGGCCACGTTGCGAATGGGCTCGCCGGCGCCCAGCACGCCGAGCACTGCGTCGTAGAAAGCTTTGGAGCGCTCGATGTCGTTCGAGCCGATCATGATGTGGTTGAACATGGCGGTGGTGAATGGGGCAGCGGAACAGTCCGCCGCACGCATTACATCCCTTGCTGGATTTGCGATCATTTCCACCCCATCAGCTTGCTTCGACATCATGAAGATTTGCATCTCCAGGCGCTTAAGTGCACTTTCGGCGCTGGCGCTACTGACCGCCTGCGCGACACCCGAGCCAGCGCCAGCGCCCATGACGGGTCCACGCGCGTTGGTGGCTGACAGTGGCGATCGGCAATCGGGTAGCTTGGCGCACCTCTATTACGTGTCCAAACTGGCAGGCCGCCGAATCGACAACGCCGGCACCGCCACTTTCCAGGCAACCCAGGGTCGCGGCATGGCATTGCAGATGACGCTCCGCGACCGAGAAGTTGCGGCCGGTGAGACCACGCTCACGCTGTCTGGCTCCACCACCTATGCAGCGCCCATTCAGGCCATGCTGGGCAAGACCTGCCGCGTGGAGGGCGATGTCAAGTTCCAAGTGTTGCCGGATCAGCGCTACACCGTTCGTGGCCGATTTGACGCCAGCGCCTGCGCAGTTTGGTTGACCGACAGCTCGGGTGCGGAGCTACCTGGGACGCGCGTGACGGCTAGCGGTCTCAAATAGCTTCCTGCAATTTAGGGACTGAGAGTCATCTCCACAGGTGAGCGGCCGAGAAACGGTCAAGCTTGCTGCGCACAATGCCGGCATGAACGCACAACCCACCCCCGCCAGCCTCTACGCCGAGCACCTCGCCACGCTGCAAGAACGCGCCGCCGCCGCCCTGAACGCACAGGGCTTTGACGGCATGGTTATTGCCGCAGGTGTTGAGAAGTACACCTTCCTCGACGACCGCAGCTACAACTTCCAAGTCAACCCCCACTTCGTGCACTGGTTGCCGCTCACCCAAACCCCCGGCAGTTGGCTCTTGGTGCAGCCCGGCCGCCGGCCCCAGCTGGTGTACCTGCAACCCGAGGACTACTGGCACGCGCCACCGGCCGCGCCCAGCGGTTACTGGACGGCGCAGCTGGATGTGCACGTGGTGCGCACGCCCGAAGCCGCCGAGCAACTGCTGCGCCAGCAAGCGCCGGCGCGCTGCGCGCAGATTGCCGAGCAAGATGCGGCGCTCGACTTGGGCGAGCTGAACCCCGTGGGTTTGCTCAACCACCTGCACTACGAGCGCGCCTACAAAACCCCGTACGAACTGGCCCTCATGCGACAAGCCAGCCAGCGCGCCGTGCTGGGTCACCTCGCTGCCAAAGCCGCCTTTGAAGCCGGCGGCGCCGAGGCCGACATCCACGCCGCTTACCTTGCGGCCAGCGACCAAGCCGAGCGCGAGCTCCCCTACGGCAACATCGTCGGCCTGGGGGCCCACGGCGCCGTGCTGCACTGGCAATTCCAAGACAAAACCGCGCCGGCTCACCCCACCAGCTTGCTCATTGATGCCGGCGCCGCCTGCAAAGGCTACGCCTCGGACATCACCCGCACCTGGCTGCACCCGCAGGCGGGCGGCGCTGCGACCGAGTTCGCGGCCTTGTTGGCCGGCATGGAGGAGCTGGAGCTGGCCCTGGTGGACGAAGTGCGCAACGGCACCGACTACCCGGCCATTCACCTGAGCGCCCACCAGCGCATTGCCGCCTTGATGCTGGAGCGCGGCCTGATTCACGGCCTGAGCGCCGAGGCCGCCGTGGCCCAAGGCCTGACCGCCACCTTCTTCCCGCACGGCATTGGCCATTTGCTCGGCGCGCAAGTGCACGACGTGGCCGGCCTTCACACCGACCGCCAAGGCACCCGCCGCGAGCGCCCCGAGGGCCACCCCTACCTGCGCCTGACGCGGCGCCTGGAGCCCGGCATGGTGGTCACCATCGAGCCGGGGCTTTATTTCATCCCCATGCTGCTGCGCGAGCGCCAAGCCTCCAGCTTGGCCAACTTGGTCAACTGGCCCTTGGTGGAGCAGTTGCTCCCATTTGGCGGCATCCGCATTGAGGACGATGTGGCCTGCACTGAATCGGGTGCGCCGGAGAACCTGACGCGGGATGCGTTTGCCGCCCTGGCGGGATGACGCCCACGCTCCGCGCCCGTTGCGCCTTGGTTGTGGC
>JBKCVH010000221.1:0-6414 GCA_046317675.1 Burkholderiales bacterium | reverse complement strand
GTGTCGAACAGCGGCTCCTTGTCTTACTGGTTGTCCTTGTTGTATGCCAGCGGCTGGCACTTCATCATCGTGACCAGCCCCACCAGGTGGCCGACCACGCGGCCGGTCTTGCCGCGTGCCAGCTCCGGCACGTCGGGGTTTTTCTTCTGCGGCATGATCGACGAGCCGGTGCAAAAGCGGTCGGGCAGGGTGATGAAGCCAAAGGGCTGGCTCATCCACAGCACCAGCTCCTCGCTCAGGCGCGAGATGTGGACCATGGCCAAGCTGGCTGCCGCCGTGAACTCGATGGCGAAGTCGCGGTCGCTCACGGCGTCCAGGCTGTTTTGGCTGATGCCTTCCATGCCCAGGGTGCGCGCCACACGCTCGCGGTCCAGCGGGTAGGGTGTGCCGGCTAGCGCGGCGCTGCCCAGGGGCAGGCGGTTCACGCGGCGGCGCACGTCTTGCAGGCGCTCTACGTCGCGGGCGAACATTTCCACGTAAGCCAGCAGGTGGTGGCCGAAGCTCACGGGCTGGGCCACTTGCAGGTGTGTGAAGCCCGGGCCGATGACGTCGGCATTGGCTTCGGCGCGCTCCACCAGCACGAGTTGCAGTTGCTTCAGCAGCAGCAGGAGGCCGTCGATCTCGCCCCGCAGCCACAGGCGCACATCAGTGGCCACTTGGTCATTGCGGCTGCGGCCGGTGTGCAGGCGCTTGCCGGCCAGGCCCACCAGTTCGGTCAGTCGGGCTTCGATGTTCAAGTGCACGTCTTCAAGTTCCAACTTCCACTCGAAGGCGCCCGATTCGATCTCAGCCTGGATGGTGGCCATGCCCCGGCGAATGTCAGCGCCATCCTCCGCGCTGATGAGGCCTTGGGCCTCCAGCATGTCGGCATGCGCCAGGCTGCCCTCCATGTCAGCCCGCCAGAGCCGCTGGTCAAAGAAGACGCTGGCGGTGTAGCGCTGCACCAATTCGCTCATGGGTTCAGCAAAGAGGGCGGACCAAGCTTGGGCCTTGTTGGCCAGAGGATTCGAGGACATGGGCAATGGGAGAGAAGCGCAGACTAGGATTCTCACCGCCGCAACCTCTCACCCCTCCATGCAAGACGACGCCTCTGTGAGCATCCTGCCTTCGTCAAAGACGACGTTAGCGCCGACCTTGCTCGAATTCGAGCTCTGCCACGTGGGCGTGGTGCTCCGCGCCGTGTTGGGTGTGCAAGGGCTGGTGGCGCTGGTGGTGCTGCTCTTGGTCCAGTCGGGCGCAGAGTGGCTCATGCGCTTCTTGGTGGCCAGCTTCGTCACGGTGCCGGCCTTGCTCTTGTGGCTGACCTGCGTTTGCGCCTTGAAGTTGCGCCTGGCGGCTTGGAAACGGCCTCGGGTTCGCTTGATGCTGCCCTTGCTGGGTGCCTTTTGCGCCTGGCTGCCATGGCTCCTGGGCTTGCAGCTTGATCGCGCACTCGGAGGTATCGAAGGCGGAGGGCTGCTTCGCGGCCTTGCCGTCGCGGCCTGCGGCGCTTTGGCCGCTTGGGCGCTGCAAGAGTGGCTTTGGCTGCGCGCTGGCGCCCAAGCGCCGACGGGGCTTCAAGCGCGCTGGATGGAGCTGCAGTCCCGAATTCGGCCGCATTTCCTGTTCAACACCTTGAACACCGCAGTGGCCTTGGTGCGTGTGGACCCCCGCCAAGCCGAACAGGTGCTGGAAGACTTGGCCGAGCTTTTCCGCGCTGCGCTGGCCGCCCCCGACTGGACCAGCAGCCTGGGCGACGAAATTCTGCTGGCCCGCCGCTACCTGGACATCGAGCAACTGCGCTTTGGCCCGCGCCTGCGCTTGGACTGGCAGCTCGACCCCGCCTGCAACAGCGCACGGCTTCCGCCCTTGCTGCTGCAGCCCTTGGTGGAGAACGCCGTGCGCTACGGCGTCGAGCCCAATGAAGCCGGCGGCGACGTGATGGTTCGCACCCGCTTGCTGCGCAGTGGCGAGGTGGAACTGCTGGTGCGCAACACCCTGGGCGCAGCCGTCGCCGGTGGAAACGGCCTTGCCCTCGGCAACGTCCGCGAACGGCTGCGCTTGCTGCACGATGTGACGGCCCGCCTCACCCTTGAACCCGAACCGCAGCGGTTTGCCGTGCGCGTTGTTTTTCCCGCCGCTTGAGCATGCTCACCCAAATCCCACTCAGCGTTTTGATCGTCGACGACGAGCCTCTGGCTCGCCTGCGCCTGCGCAGCCTCCTAGAGGCCTGTCGCGACCCCCATGCTGTAGTGGCCGCTGAAGCCAGTGGCGCCACTGCGGCCCTCGCCTGGCTGCAAAGCCATGCCTGCGAGCTGGTGCTGCTGGATGTGCAAATGCCTGGGCTCAGCGGCCTCCAATTGGCCGAGCAACTGCGCAGCCTCCCGGTGCCGCCCTTGGTCGTGTTCGTGACGGCCCACGCCGAGCACGCCCTCGAAGCCTTCGACCGCGAGGCTGTCGATTACCTGACCAAGCCGGTCCGCCAAGAACGCCTGCAAGCCGCCCTGGCGCGTGCCGCCCAACGCCGGCTGGAGCGCGATGCCGTGGCCAAGCAAAGCACTGCAGCGGACGATGCGCATGACGTGCTGCAAATCACCGACCGTGGCCGCCTCGTGCGCCTGCCTTTGAGCGAGGTCCTTTACCTTCGCGCCGAAGCCAAGTACTTGACCGTGCGCACCGCCAGCAGCCGTTACCTCATGGACGGCGTGCTCAGCGAGTACGAGCAGCGCCTAGAAGGGCGCTTCTTGCGCATCCACCGCAATGCGCTGGTGGCCAAAGCCGCCATCCGAGAACTCGACCGTCACCTGATGCTGGAGGAGACCGAGAGCGGCCCGAGCCCGCTTGACCCCGCTCACGAGCCCCTGGAAACCTGGGCGGTGCGCGTGGCGCCGGTCAACGAGTGGTTGGCGGTGTCGCGCCGTCAGCTCAGCGCGGTGCGCGAGGCATTGAGGGCGCAGGCCGGCTGAGCAAACATCGGAAAGAGCAGGACAGTTCTGGCTCGGCCCAATACGCAGCACCCTTCCACATGAAAGCCGTGGCTCTCGATCCACCTTGCATGGGAGCGAAGCAAAGAGGCAAGGCCCGGGTCTTGCACTGCTGGATCAATACCCCGAGCTGTGGACGCTGTTGCTGCAACGCCACCCGGGGGGGCTGAGGACACCTCATCGCCTCCCCAATGTGGCGGCCTCGCCTCGAACCTACCCCCGATGTCGGGGATAAATGGCCACCGGGTTTACACCTGGTCACGATTGCGCACGGGGGGCACAGAGCGGCTGCCCACAATCGCGCGGTCCTCGAGAACGCCCGGTTGGGCGTCACGAACTCACCGTCAACTTTTGGAATTTTTCATGACCCGTCTCTTCGTTCAAGTCGCTTTGGCCACGGCCCTGAGCGCAACCGCCGCCGCCAGCCACGCCGGCTCGGTCGGAGCTTCCTTGTCCTACAACCCCCTCGGCCGCGCCAACACCCCCTCGGTGCTGGTGCCGGGCAGCTACTCGGTCAGCGACCCTTCAGCAGTCAGCGTCACCGAGACCGATCTTGTCCCCGTCTCGCCGATGCCTGACTACGCTTATTGGATCAGCAGCTACATGGGAGGCGGTGGCATGGCGGTCGCCAACGGCAGCCTGATGTCTTCGCTGCGCCTAAAAGCCGGCGGGCGCTTCCAGAACGACCTGCGCTGGGCGCAATCGGTGACCAACACCTCGGGCAGCACTCAGCAGTACGGCATGGACTTCGCCATCGGCTCCATCATGGCCAGCATGGGTGGCTGGAGCGCCGACCACTCGCAGCGCGAGTTCTTGGCCGGCTTCCAAATCCAGATTCTGGTCGACGGCGCCGCCGTGTGGAACACCGCCACCACGGTGGGCTTGGTGCATGACCTGATGACCTTCAACCAAACCGGAGCCGACATCGGACCAGGCTCCCTGGAAGATCGCACCCATCCGGATGGCGAGGTTTTTTACAGCCACGGCGGCTACAAGGGCGTGGCCAACCTGGGTCAATTTGCCAACGGCTCCACCTTCACAGTGGAGTACCTGATGAGCACCTTCACCGACTGGAACGACCCCGCGGGTTGCGCCTACGAATGCGGCACCGTGAGCTTTGACATCAACGATCCCTTCACCATCGGCGGTGGATTCAACATTCATAGCAAAGACGCGACAAACACCGTGGCGGAACCCGGCCCGCTCGCGCTGCTGGGCGTGGCCCTGGTCGCAGCGGCTTTGCGCCGTCGCAGCGCCTCGCGCGCTGCCTGAGTCAGCGCTTATCGACCGCGGGCCCTGGCTCTTACACCGATGGAGTCAAAGCGCTCCGCGGCCGCTGGTCTGGCGCTTCAGGCCGCTGGCGGTGTTGCTCGCGGGGCCCGCTGCGCACTCGCGCCTTGCCAACGACCCGCCTCGCCATGCCGGGGCGAGACGCCCCGGCCATCGGCAGGCACAAAGCGCCCACAGGGCCCTTTGTGTCCGGCCTCAGCCCCCCGGCTGCGATCAACTTGCCGAATCTAGGCTCAGTCTTGCAGGCATGAGCCGGTTGCCTTGTCGCGCCTTGCTGGCGCACCGTCTCGCAGAGCACGCGGCTGTGTCCCGCTGCCGCTTCTAGATTGAAGGCTCCAGGGTTTGGAGCCTCTGGCTTAGCGCCTCGCCTGCCAGCCGCTGGTGGGCCTCAGCGCCACGGCGCGGTTTGCAGGGCCGGGTCGTCGGGCAGGCCGGTCATCGTCGACACCTTCCTGCCGATGCTGCCGGGCGAAGCCAGCGCCGCGCCGCCACAGGCCCCGCTGGCCGTTTTCAGTGCCTGCCAGAGCATGGCGCCGTCGCGCGGGTTGCGGTTGGGCAGGTTGCTGGTGACCACCGCGCCCAGGTAGCGCTCCACCGAGTAGGCTTGGTTGACCGTGACCCCGTAGGAGTTCTTCAGGTTCACCGAGCCGGTGCACTGCGCATCGGCGTTGTTGACCACCAATTGCCCGCCGGCCCAGCCCTCGGGCGCGGTCTCGAAGCCGCTGGACACGATGGTGTTGCTCGGGAACAGTTGGCGGTACTGCTTCCAGGCGGTGACGCCGTCATAGTTTTCATAGCGGGCGTCGTAGCTCATGATGTTCACGAGCTGGAAAGCGCTGGCCAGCGAGGGGTAGCTGTAACCCACTGGCCGTTCCAGCCCGGCCTTGCCGCCCCAAAAGCTGACGCCTACGTTGGCGCACTGCGGGTGGTTGGCCGTGTTGGCCGTGCAGTCGGCGCCGGTGGACCATGCGGCCACGCTCAGGATGCGCCCGCCGCCTGCCAGGTCTACCGCCTTGCGCATGGCCTTCACTGCGCCGGCGTAGCCGTCCAGGCCTTCGATTTCATAGTCCACGTCCAGACCGTCGAAGCCCAGGTCCGTCATGATCTGCGCCAGCGCATTGATCGTGGCGCCACCCCCCGAGTGGCCCTCGGCCGCTAGCTGCGACCAGTTGTTGTAGGTGGCGCCGCCCACGGCCAAGATGACTTTGATGTTGCGGGCGCGCAGCACGTCGATGGCGGCCTTGATATCCGACGGCCGGCCGTTGAAGTTGATGCCCGTGCCCGACCAGTTGTTGGCCGTCATGCCGCCCCAGCGGAAGTCGGGCTGAGCAAAGGCCACCACCACGTGCGTGTAGTTGGCCGGGATGCGCGCCAACTGGCTGGCCTGGAACACTTGGTTCATCGACTTGCCGGTGGCGTCGAACCAGTTGTCGCTCCAAGAGGGGTAGTACACCGTGTAAGCGCGACCGGCCTGCGATGCCGACCGGGCAGCCGGGTCGGTCAGTCCCGGCGCAGGGGCGGGGGAGGGTGATGGGGCAGGTGACGGGGAGGGGGCCGGAGAGGGGCTCGGCGATGGCGCCGGCGACGGGGCTGGGGCAGCGCCCACCGCCGTCCAGGGCTTGCCGCTGCCCGTGGGACCGTTGTTCAGTGCTGGGTCTTCACTGCGGGTCCACCAGTTGGCTTTGTAGGTCGTGCCGTTGCGCGTGACCGTTTGCCCGCCGCTGTAGGCGATGTTGGCGTCCCAGGTGCCGGTGGACGGTGCGGGTGCCGGACTGGGCGCTGGACTGGGTGTAGGACTAGGAGCCGGGGCGGGTGCGGGGCCGTCCACGGGGGCCCACAGTGCCGCCACCGTCGGGTTCCAACCCGTACCGGTCCAGTCGGTCTGGCTGACCACTGCGCGGTACAGCTTGCCCTGGTAGGAGACCACCGTGCCGGCGGCGTAGAAAACGTCAGGCGCCCAGGCGGGAACGGCTTGGGCCCAAGCGCTTGCAGCCAGCGTCAAAGCGACCAGGGTTTGGGCGGTACGGCGAAGCGCACGGCGGGTGACAGGGGGGCGGGGAGGTGGGCTCCAGGGGCGGAGGGCGTTCAGGGCTCAGGCTCCAGAAGGAAGGGGCCGAGGTGTGCGATACTAGTACGTGCGCCTCAATGGTCTTTAAGTGGT